>CAYJPE010000020.1:0-20822 GCA_964371965.1 uncultured Desulfovibrionaceae bacterium | reverse complement strand
TATTGAAAAGAGGAATAATTAAAGCGTTTTGAGGGGATGGGGGGAGTTTGAGGGGAGAAGGGGAATCTTTTGGGTTTTGGCAAAAGATCCCCTTCCCCCCTCAAGAAAAATAATTCATCAGTGTCTCCTTACGTATCTTGGGCATTCCAGCAGCGCACACAGCGCTCACCGCGCAAAGGCGGCTCTTGTACGCGGCATACATCCATAACCTGCGCACAACGTGGATGAAAACGACAACCGCCCGGGAGTGCGTACAGAGGTGGCACTATCCCCTCAATGGTAGGCAAACGCTCAAGCTCCATGCTGTTTTTTTGCGGGGCAGAACGCAAGAGCCCTTGCGTATAAGGATGTTGCGGATTTGTCAATATATCCTTCGTGCTACCATACTCAACCATTTGTCCTGCGTACATGACACCCACTCGATGAGCCACTTGCGCCACCACACCAAGGTCATGTGTAATGAGCAAGACGCCCATGTTCCTTTCCTGAGTCAACGATTGAATCAGCTGTAATATTTGCCATTGTATGGTCACATCAAGGGCGGTTGTGGGCTCGTCGGCAATGAGGAGAGCCGGACTACAAGCCAATGCCATGGCTATCATGACCCTTTGCCGCATACCGCCACTTAACTGGTGCGGATAATCATTTAAGCGGCGGTGCGCACTGGCAATACCCACCTGCGTAAAGAGCGACACGACACGCTCTAAGGCGCTTTTTCTGGAAAGCCCTTCGTGTAGTTGTACATGTTCTGCGCATTGATGCCCCACACGAAGCACGGGATTGAGAGCTGTCATGGGTTCTTGAAAAATCATGCCCACCGACTTGCCGCGGATCTGCTCCATACCCTTTGTGGACAAGGGGACAAGATCTTGGTTTTGCAAAAGTATATTTCCTGCAATACTGGTATGTTCGGGTGTGAGCTGTAGGAGTGCTTTGGCTGTGAGGCTTTTTCCGCAACCAGACTCCCCCACAAGGCAAAATATTTCCCCATACTCAATGGAAAAGCTCAGCGACTCCACAGCCATAAAGCGCTCACCCTCATTGTGAAAAGTGATGGACAGGTTCCGAACGTCAAGGAGAGTATGTTGCGTCATTTTCAGCGTTCCCAAAATTTTTTTTGTGTTTTCTTAGAGGGCTTCACGGGCTTTTTTTTCTTTCTTTCTCTACTTGTATCCTCTTGCATGCGAGAAGCTGGCGCAGGGTCTTTGCTTTTTTGCGCCACACGCGACTCAGCACGGGGCGCAAGTTTTTCTGCATGGTCAACAATACGGGCGCCTGACTTGGCATCTGTGCGTTCGTCCTCCGGCTCACGCAGGCGCACAAGACTGCCAGAAGGCAAGGCCTCAGCATTGGGCACAAGGGCAAGTCCGCCTTCATAACAGGCATAGCGGGCACGCCCTGCCAGCGAAGGCACTTGCAATGGGCCGGAAATAATACGCCCATTACTCAACTCCGCAGCGCTGCCAACTCGTGCTTCAGCTTCGGGCGCAGCACGCTTTTGCAAGAGTAGAAAGGAAAGGCTCAAAGCATTTTTGCGCAATCGCGCCGAAACCGAAAGATCTTGTAGCCACGAAGGGCTTCCACCCGTATCAAATGTAAAGTGACACCATGTTCCGCTTTCCTCCAAGGGACACAGAGCGTCATGCGTACACGGACTTAGGGGTACAAGGTCGCATTCAAGGGCAGCTTCTCGCAACGTGACCATGGTCTTTCCCCCAAGGCGCGTACCTGGCTCTACCAGGAGCAAGTTTGACGTGGGCGCCGTATGCAGCACTGCCGCCCATTTCTCCATAAGCATATACAAGCGATTGTCAAGCCCTTGCTCTTCATGGCTGCTTTGACTGTAACTGCCTCGACTGTGCAGTTCATTGCATACATTGGCGGCGCTCAAAAGCCACGGCAGCCCATCAGTCTTATACACTTCGTGTGGCACCTGTTCAAGGGCAGCACGTATGGGTACTATGCGCCATGGGCACTGTTCTCCTGCCATATGTTTAAAAATACTCTGACCAATATGCAATGGCTGAATGGCATTGTCCGTACAGAGTATTGTCAAGGGCAAAGCACGCCATTGCGGTTTTGCAATCCATAAAGCGAGGGGAAATGACAAGGGTCCGCTGCCCATATCTGCCATGATGCGCGGCATGGGCGCACCGCTTTTTTTTATGGCACGCGGCTCCGGCACTGGCAAGGGCAGGCTGTGCAACAGTCGAGCAAGGCGCACCACATTCCACGGCAAAAAATACCACACATAAGCCGCTGTCAGTCGTGGGGCACTCCAATACGATTGGCGCATGAGCCCGCGCTCTCCCCTTTCGCTCGTGAGCATGAGCGAGAGTTCTTCAATATGCAGATGCAAATGACGTCGGTGCTTAGGCTGCATGGGAAAAGCACGATCAATGGCTTCCGGCAAGCGAAGGAGCGCCTGCTGCAATTCGCGGCTTGGAGAGGAAAAGATTTCTTGCATGATTATTCCGTATATAAAAAGGACATGTGTCTCAAAAATTTCTCATCAAAATTCGTATCTTGCGCCAATTCCACATGACGACAGCCCTTGGTCCACGCATGGAGGCTCTGCCGCGCATCTTCCTGACAGGCCAAAAGACACGCACCCGCCAAGGCGCTGTTACCCACAGCCTTTATGCGCTTGCCCATGCCCATGGGCACAAAGCCGAGGCCTTCAAGGTCGTCCATATGTACATGACTGCCCATGGCACCGGCAACATACATATGTGCCACGTCTGCATGCGTCAAGTGCGCCGCAGCAAGCAAAGCCTGTATGGCAAGGCTGAAGGCCGCTTTGACTTTAAGCACTTCTTCCACATCAAAGGCACTCAAGAATATATCGGACGTCGAAGGCCAAAGATACAAACGACGCCCTTCATGACCGTCGGTATCATGCAGTGAGGTCATAAGCTTGCGCCCCAGTGGCAAAAGAGGATGTTGTGCCGCGCCTTGCGTATAAAATCCACCATTCGATTGTATAACACCCACACGCAACAAACAATGTATCAAAGAAATATACCCCGTGCCACACAAAGCCTGCGGAGCCGTATCATGAAAACTCTGAGCACGCAAACCTTGCGGTCCCAAACGCACCGTATGTACCACACCTTGCCCACCCGCCAAAGCACCAAAACGTAAGCCAATGCCTTCAATGGCAGGCCCCATGGGCACACTCGTCACAAAGGCCGTCTTTGCATCAAGCGCAAGAACAAATTCCCCATTTGTACCAAGATCTGCCAACAAAAAAGGATAGGTCGGCTGCTCTTGCATAAGTGCCCACATGCCGGCTGTCACATCACCCCCCACAAAGGGCGCCAGTTGTGGAGGAATATACATGGGCGGCAGGTCTTGTACGTGCTCCACGCTGTGCCCTTGCATGGGCATACCATAGGGCGCATGGGCAAGGCAACGCACGTCTTTTCCTAAAAAAATACCGGTCATGGCTGTGTTGGCGGCGAGACATATTTCTTCGATATGCAGCGCTCTCAGCGGTTCTTGACAAAGAATGTCGCCCAAAGTATCGCGTACCAAGGCCGTCAATTGCGCTCCCTTTTCCCCATGCACAGCCGCCGCAAGACGAGAAATAACGTCGGCGCCGGCACCCATTTGAGGATTAAGACACTGCCCTTGCGCCACAAGTTCTCTACCATGCTTTGCGCACGCAAAAACCTGCCAGCAGAGGGAGGTAGTACCAAGATCCACAGCCATGCGAAGGGGATATCGGACAGACGTCTTGGAATGCGTCTTTTTTTGTGTGGGACTATGCTGCGGTATTGAAGGAAGTTCTAGCTCGACGGACATATCGTTGTTTTTATGCCGTGTGCCAAAACCAAGTTCCATAACACTATGACAACAGGCCAAGCGCCAGCCGGAGGTCAGTTCTTGCTTTGTAAAATATCGCTCTTCCTTTTTCTTGTACTGAGGGGCGCAGGAGAGAAAACGCACTTTGCAACGTCCGCACAGGCCAATGCCGGAGCAAAGGGCTGCGGGCGGTATCTTTCCCGAAAGCCACAAGACAGATGCGAGGCTTTCTGAGGTGTTGGCATCGACGGACAGTTTTACAGAATGTGCCGGCGTGCAAGAAGACGTAACACAAAAAGAGCTCGTATGAGCGCTCACATGGTAAATAACAATGTACATGCGCTTGTGTAGCCTTTCTTCGCGACAAGGTCAATGTTCGCTGATCCTCACTCCCCTTTGCTCCCTTGCTCTTAGCAACCCGTTGAAACAATGCCGTCTGCGGCGTCAGCGTAAAAAAGCCACATCGCTCATGTATGTCATATATACTGCGCGCCTTGATTTTTTCCGCTTCCTTGTGACCTTTGCAGAGGGGCACTTTTTCAACATCCTGTCAAAGATGCCTGCACAGGACACCATGGTGTCGCCTGCGCACTGCATGTTTTTTTTGCAAAGTCATTTTCTCTAACCCGTCACACAGACAGCTTTTGTGCGCAAAATATATGCATGCTTGATGCTTCTCCAAATAAGAAAAGTAGAATTTGTAGGTCAATAATCTCTTTCTCCCCTTGACAAAAAAAACTTAGTTGCATAAACAACTTTACATGCTTTCCGATGAATTAAAATTTTTTGCCACACAGTCATTGGGGCGCTATATCAGCAGCTCCCATCACTCGCTCGTCAGACTTCTGGCGCGGCAATTGCAGGCGACAAATGTGGATTTAACCGCTGAGCAATGTCGCGTGCTCTTTGTGCTTTTCTTCATGGACGGTATTATGCAGCAAGAAATAGGACGCGTGCTCTTACAAGAAAAATCCAGCGTGAGCAGACTCGTGCACGCATTGGAGAGCAAGGGTTACGTGCGCAGAGTGCAAGGTGCCCATGACGAAAGACAAAAGCACGTTTATTTGACATCGGCAGGGTGGGCCATGCAAGAGATGTGCTTGCAATGCGTCCAAAATGTACAAAACCCCGTACGAGAACGCTTCATAGCTGCTGCCTCGTACGAAGAATGGCAACAGCTTATGGTGCTCTTGCAAAAACTCTCACATGTGCTGGGAGAAAGCACTCAATAGCACACTTACGCGTCTTCTTCTGCAAAGAAATATTGTGGAGAATACTGCTTTGAGAACGGCACACTGGTCGCAACCGTGAAGCCCTGAAAAAGTGTGATGATATTTTATTTTTTAGGTTGGAGTTTTATGAAAAAACCTCGTTCATTTATGTTAGTCGGTATTTTATGTACTGCTTTTGCACTTCTTGGGTGTTTGCCCGAGGACGAAAAGGGCGCTCCACAACAACAAGCAGCCATGCCGCCGCCCTATGTGACCGTGCATGAAATAACTCGAGAAAATCATCCTTATGACAGCGATTATCAAGGCGTGACACAAGGATCCAAGGCTGTGGAAATCCGTGCCCGCGTACAGGCCATTATTGAAAAACGTCTCTATGACGAAGGCCAATATGTTGAAGCCGGACAAATGCTCTTCCAACTTGAGCGCGACCAATACGAAGCCTTTATGGAAGAAGCGCAAGCACAATACGAGCGCGCTCGCCGTGAATGGGATCGTGTGCGCCCTCTCTATGCCAAAAATGCCGTAAGCCAAAAAGAACGCGATACGGCACTTGCTTCTTACGAAACCGCTCAGGCAAATATGAGATCGGCACAAATCAATCTTGATTATTGCCAAGTGACCTCTCCTGTGTCCGGCTATACGGGTATGGAAGAAGTGACGCCCGGCAACCTTGCCAGCAATAATATGCTCTTGACACAAGTCAATCAAACCGATCCCCTCTATGTGAATTTTTCCTTCACAGCGGCGGAATACATGCGCCGCGTACAGTTATCCTCCGAAGGACGCATGGTATTGCCAGAAAACAATGCGTATAAGGCAAAAATTCGTCTTGTGGACGGCACCATGTACCCCATTGAGGGGGTGGTGAGCTTTGTAGATACGCAAGTGAACCAATCCATGGGTGTGGTGAAGGCGCGAGCAGAATTTGTCAACAAGGACGAAGCTGTCTTACCCGGTCAGTACGTACGTGTGTTTTTAACGGGTGCGTATTTGAAAGATGCCATTCTTATACCACAAAAAACTGTGCGTCTTACACAAAAGGGCGCCACCGTCATGGTTGTGGGCAAGGACAATATTATTGAAGCGCGTCCTGTGAAAATCAGCCTTAATGTGGGGCAAAACTATTTGGTAGATGAGGGTTTGCAAGTAGGTGAAAAAATTGTGCTGGAAGGCATTGTAAAGGCAAGCCCGGGTAAGCCTGTGTCGCTTGAGCCGCCCAAGGCACCTCCAGCCCCTGCTGCCCCTGCTGCCCCTGCTGCCCCTGCTGCCGCAGCCGAAAAAAAGTAGAGGTTGTTCATGTCACAACAAGACGCACAATACAGCCCCAATTTTTTCTTAAGGCGGCCTATCCTCTCCACAGTTA
This sequence comes from uncultured Desulfovibrionaceae bacterium, assembly GCA_964371965.1. Lineage (GTDB taxonomy): Bacteria > Desulfobacterota > Desulfovibrionia > Desulfovibrionales > Desulfovibrionaceae > CAYJAD01. Next base: position 14,420 of record CAYJPE010000020.1, on the reverse strand, counting down.
TATCCATCCTCATAACGCTTGTGGGCGGCCTTGCCGTTGTGGCGCTGCCCATTGCCCAATATCCTGACCTTATTCCGCCGCAGGTAACGGTGACTGCCGCCTATCCCGGCGCATCTGCCCAAACCATTGCAGAAACCGTTATCGCACCCCTTGAAGTACAAATTAACGGCGTAGAAGACATGCTCTACATGACGTCCTCGTCAGACTCCGGTTCTGGCGCAGGCTCCATCAATGTCTTTTTTAACTTGGGTACAGACCCCGACATTGCCCTCGTAAACGTGAATAATAGGGTGAACTTGGCACAAACCCTCTTGCCGGAAGATGTGCGCCGCCAAGGTATCACAGTTGTGAAAAAATCGCCGGCCATGTTGCTCATTATTACATTGACCTCGCCCGACGGACGCTTTGATGAAGTGTATTTGAACAATTATTTGCAAAATAATATTGTAGACGAAATGAAGCGCATTCCCGGTGTGGGCGATTGTTTCATTTTCGGCAACATGGACTATTCCATGCGTATTTGGCTCAATCCGGACAAATTGACAAAGTACGGTTTGCAACCTTCTGATGTTGCCGCTGCCATTCAAGACCAAAACGCGCAATTTGCTCCCGGGCGCATAGCCGCCATGCCGGCACCTGCAAATATTGACCTTGGCTGGCAAATTGATACGCAAGGACGTCTTGTGACGACTGAGCAATTTGAAAACATTATTGTGCGCTCCCAGCCAGACGGCAGCTTTTTGTACCTGAAAGATGTGGCACGAGTGCAGCTAGGCGGTGCGGACTATAGTATTGGCACCGAACTCAACGGCGATATCATGCGCGGTGCGGGCGTGTACCTTTTACCTGGCGCCAATGCCATTGAGACGGGCAATTTGGTGCAAGCAAGGTTGGCAGAACTTGCCCAAAACTTTCCTGACGGCATTGCCTACGCTACGCCTTACAATACCAATATGTTTGTGGAAGCCTCCATTGAAGAAGTGGTACATACACTCATAGAAGCCATGGTGCTTGTGTTCATCGTTGTGTACCTCTTCTTGCAAAGCTGGCGCGCCACACTCATTCCATGCCTTGCGGTGCCTGTGTCCATTGTGGGTACTTTTGCCGGCATGTATGCTCTTGGCTATACCATTAACACGCTGACACTTTTTGGCATGGTGCTTGCTATCGGTATCGTTGTGGACGATGCCATCGTGGTGCTGGAAAACGTGGAGCGCATTATGCGCACAGAAAAGAAGTCGGCGCACGATGCCACAGCGCAAGCCATGCACGAAGTAACTGGGCCCGTTATTGCCATTGTGCTCGTGTTGTGCGCAGTGTTTGTTCCCGTGTCCTTTATGGGCGGGCTTGCCGGCGAAATGTACAAACAATTCGCTATCACCATCTCCATCTCCGTTATTATTTCAGGCATTGTCGCCCTAACGCTCACACCGGCATTGTGCGGTCTTTTACTTAAGCCACACGACGACAATCACAAACCCTTCTTTTTTTTCAGATGGTTTGACATCTTTTTTGAAAAAGTCACCGACGTCTATGTGTGGATTGTGCGCTTGGTAAAAAATATAGGCATTGTGAGCATGCTTGTCTTTGTTCTCATGATTGTGGGCATGGGCTGGTTGTTCAGAAATGTCCCCACGTCCCTTGTGCCCAATGAGGATCAAGGCTATGTGCTTGGCATGGCCATCATGGTAGATGGTACGACCTTGCCCAATACCAAAAAAACACTGCATGAGATAGAAAAGCAAGCTCTTGCCAATCCGTCTGTGGCAGATATTATCACCATTGCCGGACTTGATGTGACCTCCTTTAGCACAAAGAGCAACTACGGAAGTTTCTTCATCATGTTAAAGGATTGGAAAGAAAGGCTTGACCCAAGTATGTCGTCCGATGCCCTTGTGGGACAAATATTTGCGATGGGTATGGGCATGCCTCAAGCGAGTACTGTCGCCTTTGCGCCCCCACCCATCAGCGGCATGAGCACCACCGGCGGTTTTGAATGCTATATACAAAACAGAGGCACCGGTAGCATGAGCGATTTGGCAGACATGACCGCAACGCTTATCGAAGCGGCCACAAAGAGACCCGAAATTGCTTCTATACGAAATCTTTTTTCGGTCGATTCGCCACAAATGTATGCCAATCTTGACCGTGAGCGTTGCCTCGCCCAAGGGGTCAATGTGTCGGACGTGTTTCGCGCCATGCAGGCCACATTTGGAAGCACATATGTAAATGACTTTAATTATATAGGAAGAACCTTCCAAGTAGTTATGCAGTCAGAGGCCAATTATCGTACACTGCCGCAAAACTTGGCAGACGTGTCCGTGCGCAATAATGAAGGCAAGATGATTCCTTTAAGCGCACTTATCACGCTAGAACGCCGCACGGCACCGCAATCGGTGCAGCGCTACAATGTGTTCCCCGCGGCGCAGCTTCTAGGCTCGCCCGCCCCGGGCTATTCTTCCGGTCAGGCCATTGCTGCCATGGAAGAAGTGGCGGCACAAGTGCTCACGACGGACTATGCCCTTGGCTGGTCTGGCTCCTCATTACAAGAAATTCTGGCCTCGTCGGATACAACGATCATCTTTGTGTTGGCGCTTGTCATGGTATTTCTTATCTTGGCGGCGCAATATGAGAGCTGGGCACTGCCCATCGTTGTTATCTCCGCTGTGCCCTTTGGCGTCTTTGGCGCCATTTTAGCCACATGGATGCGCGATCTTTCCAATGACGTGTATTTCCAAGTGGCGCTGGTAACACTGGTGGGACTGGCATCAAAAAATGCCATTCTCATTGTGGAATTTGCCGTAGAGGCCTGGCGCGGTGGCAAAAGCTTGGATACGGCGGCTGTGTACGCATCACGTTTGCGTTTTCGCCCCATTGTTATGACATCCTTAGCCTTTATTATGGGCTGCGTGCCGCTGGCCATAAGTACCGGCGCCGGCGCTAATAGCCGTCACGCCATTGGCACGGCTGTTATTGGCGGCATGATTGCCGCAACATGTATTGCAACTCTCTTTGTGCCGTATTTCTTTAAACTTATCATGAAATTATCCTTGATGCTTCAAGGCAAGAAGGATCCTCATGCCGATACTGAAGAAACGGACAAGACGACTTTGGAAAAGGAAGAATTATGATTGCAGTGTGCAAAAAATTGGTCGTGCTTCTCTGCGGCCTGAGTGTGAGTGTTCTCTCTGCTTGCTCCTTTGCGCCGGAGTATGAACGCCCTGCCATTGATATGCCGGAAGCCTGGAAAAAAGTGGAGGTTTCTTCACCTACCTTGGAACAAGATTGGTGGAAACGTTTTGAAGATCCTATATTGACGGCACTCATCGAAGAGGCGTTGAAGAATAATATAGATCTTGAAGAATCCTTGGCCGCGCTTGACAGCGCTGCCGCACAACTTGGCACCAGCCGTTCTGCACTCTTTCCCAACCTAACAGGCACAGGCAGTGCAGGTGCCAGTGGCAGCAGTATCACCGGCCCCAATGGGGATGCCCAGCGTGAGCAGTATGACAATGGTATTTTGGAACGGAACACCACATCCTATTCCTTTGGCCTCAGCACATCATGGGAATTGGACTTGTGGGGCAAATATCGCAATGCCTACACAGGCCTCAGCGACGTACTGCTCAGCACAAAGGTGGGCTATGAAGCCTTGCGTTTGAGCATAGCCGGACAAACAGCAAAAACCTACTTTTCCCTGCTCGCCCTTGATATGCAACTTGCCACAGCAAAACGCACACTTGAGTCTCGCGAAGAAGGCCTTGAAATCTATTCCGTACGCTTTAACCAAGGCGATATTACAGAGCTTGACCTTTTGCGGGCCAAGAGCGAAGTGGAGACAGCGCGCGCATCCATGTTAACAAGCATGGTAGAGATCAACAATGTGGAATCTGCCTTGGCTGTCCTTCTTGGCCGTTCGCCTCGAGAAATTATGAGCGGTACCGTAGAAAGAGGTATGAAGATTGAAGAGATGCCTTCACCACCTGCCATTCCGGAAGGGCTGCCCTCCGAATTGCTTATGCGGCGCCCGGATGTTCGTGCGGCGGAATATATGGTTATGGCATACAATGCAAATATTGGCGTCGCTAAGGCCGATTTCTTTCCGTCCATCAGCTTAACAGGTTCCCTTGGCACCTTAAGCGGTGCCGCTGTCGCTCTTTTTAGTGGTCCCGCAGGAACATGGAGCTATGGCATAAGCGGTACCTTACCCATTTTCGACTTTGGCAGACGTTGGTATGCCGTGGAAGATGCGGAAGCTCAAAAGCGGCGTTCTGTTGCCTTATACCGCAAAACGGTTCAAGAGGCGTTTCAAGATATCCGTACGTCTTTGACAGCTCAACGTATGTCTAAAGAGATAGTTGATACCATTCAAGCGCAAGTGGACAATATGCGTCGTGCTACTGAATTGGCTCGCTTGCAATACGATAATGGATATGCAGATTATTTGACCGTGCTTGATGCCGAAAGAGGCCTTTTTGAAGTGGAATTGCAGCTTGCCGCTGTTATGAGCAACAGGCTCAGTGCGGTAGTGGATGTGTGCATGGCTCTTGGAGGGGGCTGGATGGAAACATCTGTATCGCTCCAAGAAGAGGGCGCAGAAAGAGAAGCAATGGGCACAACGGAAACGTTGGAACCTGTTACACCTACGGCAGCGACCACTGAAAACGAGGCCACCGGCGAAGCCTTGGATGAGGATGTAAATCTTTATTAGGCGCTGTTAAAGAAGCACTGCTTCACGCAGTATCTCCTTAAATAAAGAATAATTCCCACATTAAGGAAGCACTTATAAAGGTGCTTCCTTTTTTTTGGGGCATTTTTCTCTCAATTATATTCTTCATGGGCATGACAAGTATGCGTTTATATGATACGAAGAGATTGGAGATTGTGCCTAACATTTTTAAGATTGGGCACATCTATAAAAAAACTTACATAAGGAACACAAAATGCTTCAAAATACAATAAAAATTCTTTTGGTAGATGATGATGTCGCTGCTGTTGACACGTTGGCGGAAGAACTTTCAGGCCAAGGCTATACCGTTGAAACAGCCTACAAAGGCGCACATGCTCTGGATCACGTGCGAGGCGATGTTCCACCGGATGTGGTGGTACTTGCCATGTCCATGCCTGAAATGGACGGTTTTACAATCTTACGCGCGATAAAAACCGTACGCCAACACACGCAAGTCATCATGCTTTCCGATGATGCACCCGACTTTGTCATTGATATTGGTGAGAATCTACAGTCGAAAGCAATGCGCATGGGAGCTATGGCTATTTTAAAAAGACCGATTGAGGCTGAGGATATTGTGAGCATCATGGGTATTTCATCTTCGCAGCACATGGAAAGCACGCTTGTCGCGGCTAGCCTTGCAGAAGGGGGCGCCTTTACAGAGGCTGATGATGTGCTCTCGGAGGCTGATGCGCTTGCAGAAGTTGAAAGGCGTCTCAAATTAGAGGCTGTCATGTAAGAGCGTCTTTCTCTGGAATTGCGTATAATGTGTATTTTTTTAAAGCATGTGGGGGGAAACTTTTTTTGGGAAAAAAAAGTTTCCCCCCACACCATCGCTGCTCTCGATAGCCGTAAGGCTCGTTCCTCGCCTAACGGCTACGCCTACGGCGCCATTCGGTCGGCCCCTTCAAAAAAACCAATAGGTTCGCTTGCATGCCGAAGCTTTTTTACGTGAGAAAGAAGGAAATATTTTGTGGAGCTTGGCAGGATGTATAGAATGCAATCAGAGCTTTTAGAGTAGACAAGGCTCTAGCCCGCATATTTCATGAACACCTCAGGAAGAGGTATTTTTTGGGGTGTTCAACCATTTTTTGAACACAAGGTACATTTATAGTTGCGCAAAAGCACAATCGTAGGCTGGGTGTGCTCAAAAATCCACAGAAATGGGGTTTTAAGGCTTAAAGTGCAAAGTTTGGACGCACGTCTCCTGCTGTGTTCGTGGATTTTTTTGTTTTATTCAGCATCTCGCCATTTCTGGCATCAATTTGGCGGCAACATGACGGAAAAGATCCTTGTACGGATAATAGCCTGAAAGGTGGATGTAAATGCGGCGAGTGTTGCGCAGAACCACACCGCCGATCTTAAGAAGCTTGAGGCGAATCGTATCGCAACGAGCATGGGAAAGCTCTGTCCCTTCAAGTCCTACTTCCCGAATTACATTAAGCAAAGTATAGGCAAGTACCGAAAGTAAAATGCGAAACTGGTTTGCACGCCACTTACTACAGCTCGTCCGATAACCATACAAGTAAAGTTTTTGTTCTTTGATTTTATTCTCCATTTCGCCGCGCATACAATATCGTTGGTACAAAATGCCGGGTGCATTCGTAAGATTTGTCACAATAAAGCGTGGATTACCCCCCTTTGACATATGTTCTCCTTTTGCAATTACTTGCCTTTTTTTATCCCACGACTTTGCCCAATAAATGATTTGTTCAAATTCTGTTTACTTTGCTCCTGTTTGTACATAGCACTCATATACTTGGTCTAATAAGGGTTGTACTTCTACGGTAATACGACTATTTTTTGCAAGTCCAATAATATAATAAACATTATTAGCTTCACACCATTGCATAAGCTTCCAGCGGCAAAAGCCCGAATCTCCGCGGAAAATAATACGGGTATCGGGCCATGCACTACGGATATGCTCCACCAAAAGCTTCAAAATACCACGGTCATGCATGGCATTATCAATATTACAGCGTTGCAGATAAGCGCACAATAGGTGATTTCCACAAAAAACATACAAGGGTAAAAAGCAGTAATGGTCGTAGTATCCATGAAAAAAGCGCCCTTCTTGATTGCCATGAATTTCAATATCTGTGCTGTCAAAATCAAGGACAATTTCATCAGGGGCTTTTTTGTGCATGGCAAGAAAAGTATCGACAAGTGCGCGCGAAATTCCCCATAAATCCTTATTTGTAATGGAGTTTTCAAATCGACACAGAGATGCAGGGCTTGCCAACTGCACATCTTTACCGATGGCTGTTTGCAAAAGGGGGTCATGAGATAAATCTTTATGATCATTTAAATCTTCATAGCCCAAAGCAAGAGCAAAGACACGCTGCATCAGTAAATCTGTTTTTTGGAGTGCAGGCACGATGCTCCACGACGGTCATCGCTGAGAGTTTGGCCGGCTCTTGCCAAGAGACCACAGGAACGTTCGGCAGCTTGTAAAAGCAGTGTGCCACCATCGGAGGTGATAGGCTCAGAAGTAAAAATTGCCTGAATGGTGCGGCGTTTTTGTGCTGGAAATTGTATGGAAGATGATATACACTTTGTCATGGCGATTCCTTGTGGTTTGTTTTGTCTTAACTAACCAAAACATATAAGAAAACATGAGGAATCGCCACTCTTTTTTTGTACTTTCATGAAATATGCGGGCTAAAGGAACTTCTTCTCTCTTGATGATGGAAGATTCCTCTTTTCAATTTACTGAAAAGAGGAATAATGAAAGCGTTTTGAGTGGATGGGGGGAGTTTGAGGGGGGAAGGGGAATCTTTTGGGTTTTGGCAAAAGATCCCCTTCCCCCCTCAAGAAAAAAATACTCTTCATTGTGAACAAATCGAGCCACTGGCAGCCTAAAGTGAGACCTGTTATTCCGTCACAAGTTCCAGCACATCTGCACCAATTTTAAGTATGTCCCACACACGCCTGTCGGAAAGTTGGTAACGCCTGGCCAATTGTTGTACGACACTGCCTGTGCTTCTTCCTTTGCGAATTTCTTTGCAAAATGTGTTTGTAATGGAAATATTGCGCAATGTAACCACATGTTGCGTACACTTTGGCACATACAAATCTGTGCCTCCATAATGGGCAACAAGGCGTTTCATCTGTGCGGGAGTCAAGAGCGCACGCAAGGGATGCCCTTTGAATGATGCACGTTTTCCATATGGTGGCCACTGGGCGGGGATGCGCAAAGTACAACCTCCAAAACGCCCTATAACTTGTACTAAAGTTTCACTATTTTGCAAGAGCGTTTGGAGTGTCCGTGCGGCGTCGGGCAAATGAAGATGCACCGTCTTAATTTGCGTGCCATCCAAGCGTTCTTTGAGTGTTCTGTGTCGTGGCGGGCGGCTCGCAGAAGACGCAAAAACTCTTGAAACATGCGCACCGCCTCCTTTCACAACATATGCTGAGGAGTCATCATTATTGAAGCAAGACATGGTCAACTCCTTTGCCATGATGAACGCCCGTGCCCTTATCATAAGCAACCATCTTTGCCGTATGGAATGATTCACTGAAAAACGGCACAGGATGTAAGCAATCGCTGCCTACACCGCCACAACCATTACCACTGCCGCTTCTGCCATTGCCGGTCTCAACACATATGCCTTCTTCCAAAAAACGTACACGATCCGTCACCAAACGCAAATTTTGTCGCACCAGATGAATAAGTGGAAATACCTGCTTACTCGTTTGTGGATGCGCTTCTACCTGCCCCAAGACAGTATCAATATGAAACAGATCTTCACTAAGAAAATGCATGCAACCTCCGTTTTTGCCTTCCGGCTGATGAGTGTTTTTGTTGTATCAAATACAAGAAAACCGATATTCTACCCTCCCGAGAGCACAGATAAAACTAAAGTTGTTCTCTCTAAAACTTTTCTACCTATTTCTACAATAAAACTTTTCAGAATGCATCAAAAAAATTTTTGAATATATACTTATAGTACACATTAATCCTAAAAGGCATTTGTTTAACACGAAAACTTGCATAAAAAAAAATTTTTTTGTACAATCTGAGCACGAAATCTACCTAGAGGCGCTTTCTTATGAAAAAGATCTTGTATTTTTGCGAAGAAAAACGCTTTTTTTGCAAAAAACCCGTATACGACATACGTAACTGCAGAAAGAACGTCATTTAACGCACGCAAAACACAAAAGAATATATTGAATGACAGCGCCTAGTAGCGTGTTTTGTCTCAATGTGTGTTTTTGAAAAGCATGTGGGGGGGGAACTTTTTTTAGGAAAAAAAAGCTTTCCCCCCCACACCCCCCCTTCAAAAAAACCAATAAGTCCGTGTGTATGCCGAGGTTTTTTTACTTGGGAAAGAAGGAAGTATTGTGTGGCACACGGCAGCATGCATAGAATGCCATCAGAGCTTTTAGAGTAGACAAGGTACTCGCAATCCATTGAAAAGTCCATTTTGGACAGGCCATTCAAAAATACTAAGATGTGAGGAAGCGAAAAAAGTCAAAGAACGCGATGTATTCAACATACAAGACAATTTGACTTTTTTAGGCTGACAACGCAACTTGCCGTTTTTCAATGGCCTGCCAAGGCAGGAGCAAAAAATGCAGGAACAAAGCCATGAAGCCGCCCAAGATTTTAGTGTTCGTTTACAATCATTACGCGAAGAAGCGGCTCTTTCTCAAAAAAATTTGGCTGATCATATTGGCGTATCCCTCACCAGCATTCAAAAATATGAAAAAGGTCAGCTGCCGCGCAGTGCCCATGCCGTGGCTTTGGCCAAGGTACTTGGCTGTTCCATTGATTGGCTACTCACGGGCAAGGAGAGCTCTTTTGGCACCGGCAAGCAAGACGACATGGTGCTTGTGCCCATGGTGCGGGCGCGACTTTCTGCGGGCGGCGGCAGCTTTGAGACACATGATACGGTCATTCGCCACTATGCATTTCGCTGGGATTTTTTGCATCGCAAAGGTTCGCCGGCGACCATGGTGCTTTTGCGCGTCACCGGCGACAGCATGCAACCACAAATCCTCAACAATGACGTTGTGCTCATTGACCAAAGTCAAATAAATCCCATGCCCGGACATATTTATGCCGTAAGCTTTGAAGACATGGTCTATCTGAAAGTTGTGGATGCCATGCCGGGAAAGCTTATTTTGTCAAGTATCAATCCCGACTATGCCCCCATTCACATAGGCCTTGCAGAAAGCACGCAAGAATTTGTACGCATTATTGGCAGAGCCGTGTGGGTAGGGCGTGAATTGTAGCGTACACACACATAGCGCCAAAAGAGCCTTTTTGCCCATATGAATGCGAGACAGCAGCACATATATTCATTGTTGTCATTGAAAACTACGTATGTTATTGCGCGTGGCTTGCACTAATACAGCTTCTTCATAACGCTTATGCCGCGCCCTGTAGCATGCCCCGGGCACACGCCCAAGAATCTTAAAACCCGCCTGATACGCCAAAGCCCACGCATGTTTATTGCGCACAGCACAAAAGCCCAATACACTGTCACACGGCGCGTTGGCAAAGAACCACGCAAGCCCCGCACGGCACATGGCAGCGGCCTCTTTGAAATGCGCCCGAAAGGCCGTAAAATCAAATGTCCACACCCTTCCCTGCAAAGGGCAAAAAAGTGCCATACCCCCCACATTTTTAGCCGCATATGGCATATGATCCGGCTGGCAACACACTAGCCAGCCTTGCTCATGGGACGTCTGTTGCAACCAATCGTCCACGCTCGGTGCCTCAAAGGCGTGCATGGCAGAGTGCAAAAGCCCCTCACTATCCATGCGCGCAAAAAGTTGACGACGGATCACCATATCATTTGCTTCTGGTACAAAAAGTGCGTAACCCATTATGACCTCCATATGTCGTATGATACCTTTGCTTTTTTGCCACAACCTTCTGCACTTGGGCGAAAACCCGTCACGCCATAACGGAGGGCATCCGCTGCGTGACTGCTCCAATCATGCAAGGGAGCCGAAGAATACACCTCTTGTCGCGGTCGCCACTGACGACGATATTGACGCAAAGCACGCAAGCCCGTGGCGCACTTTATGCTATCAAACCACATGCGGGGTAAGGCTGTGCGCAAGGCATTTATGCCGTCTGCCAAAGGAAGAGAAGGCGCTATATGAAAATGTATGCCCAGCTGACGTGCCATTTCCAAGCGACTCAAACCGGTGCCAAGCTCACGCACACGAATATCGTGGGGTGCCATATGGCGTCCATAGACATATTTTTTCTCCTGCAATACACGGACATAGTGCTCAAGCCCTTGACCGCTGTCCTCGAAGTATTCCAGAATGCGCCACTGACCGCCGCTTTGCACCTGAAAAAACCAAATGCCTGTGGCATCATCCATTCCCAAATCCCATGCCGTATGCACGGGCAACTCCGGCGCATAGGGCACGGCTGTAATGCGTCCTTGCTGCTCTAATAATTCAACGCTTTGCGCATAAAATGAACCGCGTACGGCCGCCGCAAAAGAACACTCAAACTCTTGCATATATTCTTCTTTTGGCATACCTGCTTGGGCGGCCTTAAGTTCTGTGGCATCAATATAGCCCGTTTCTGAAGCACGAAAGCAAAAGCGCGACCAATCATACGCCCCGCTCCCACCATTCTCACCGTCTTCTGGCACATCCGAAGCCGCAAAACACAGCGCACGCCCCGCTTCTTCCCACACATCGTGCAAAAGATTGTCCACACCTTGAGGCGTACCACAAAAAAGCGCGCGCCCTTTACGATCTGCCAACATGGGACGCAGCACACTTGTCCACACCTGACGCGGCATGTCGGCAGGTTCGTCCAACACAAGGTCGTCAAGATACATCCCCCTCAGGGCATGAGCATTATCGGTGCCAAAAAGACGGATACTTGCACCGGTGGGAAAAAGGCAACGCAATTCTGTTTCCATAAAACGGGTGCCCGGCACAGCGCCGGCAAAATGCTTTATATAATCCCAAGCCACAGTTTTTGCCTGCCCAAGAAAGGGCGCCATGTAGGCAGCGCGCCAGTCTGTCATGCCGGAACGCAATGCTTGACGGATGAGGTCGTTGACGGCGGCCACCGTTTTGCCAAAACGCCGATGGCACAAAAGAACACAAAATCGCGTGCGTTGCTCATGGAATTGCCATTGCAGTGGGCGCGGAATGTATGGCAAAACGAGATCATTGGGCGTGCATGCTGCATGTGTGCTATTGATGTGTGTCATGCTGGCCTCCGTGTGTCTTGCACTTCAAGACATCAAAAACCGTCTGCTCTACTCTCTGACTTGGCACCTGTTCTGGATCTTCTTCTGGAGCAGGCGCCGAACCCCACACAACTACAAGAGGCTGCGAATCAGCACTTTTCTGCGCCGCAGTCCCTCCCGTCGATGACTGTATTATCTCCAAAAGAACTTGCAATTCCTTAATTTCTTTTACTATGTCAATTCCTTTGCCTCCAACTTCCGCTTCGCCAAGAGCCTGTGTCAGGACACAAAGGCGTCCTTTAAGAGCCTTTGACAATGCGGTTTTGCCATAAACGTTTTTTTTCGTGGTATTTTTCTCCATCACATTTCCTTATAAATTAAAAGCCCCATTTGACGACAGCGCCTAGTCCCTTGTCTACGCTCAAAGCTATGATTTCATTCTATGTATGTTGCCGTGCGCCACATAATACTTCCTTCTTTCCCAAGTAAAAAAGCTTCGGCATGCATACGGACGTATTGTTTTTTTTGAAGGGGTGAAACTTTTTTCCCACAAAAAGTTTCACCCTAAAGGGCACACGCCCCCACATGCTTTTTAAAACACACATTTAGATAAAACACGCTACGAGGAAGAATGCTTCCTGCCATGCCAATGCTCACGCCTGTCTACAGTTCTTTTCAAGCCTTGTACATGTTTCGCCGTATCAGTCACACGTTTATCCACTGCCATCAGCTGTCGATACACAGCGTTCATGTCAGCAATAGGCGTTTTCTTGCTCTCGCAGCTCGCACATGTGCCTTGTGCATTATTTGCCGTGACGGCAAGAACTTCTTGAACATTGACAGCATATGAATGAACGCAATGCTCCACATCCTCCACTCGATCGAGCACATCTTCCATGCAGACGCATACATTTTCCACTCGCGCCCGCGCATCCTCCAACGCTTCTCGTTCTTGCGCATAGCGCAGAAAAAATATGCGCCATAAAAACCAGGCCAAAAAAATTTCCAAAAAAATCGCAAAAACAGTCAAAAGAATCGTAAACATTAACACTCCTCCCTTTCAAGCCGCGCCAAATATTCCAAAAGCCCCTGACAACGCACCTTCCAATCTTCCGTTGTTTCTTGTGCCATACGCACATGACAACGACAGGCATACATTTTTGCGCGATGACGCACTGCCATACGAGCGGCATAAAAATCCAAGTTGACTTTTTGAAGCGCACGGCACAAGGCCAGCGTTTCAAACGTACACAATCCGTCTATGGGCACCGGGATATAAATATCCAAATGCGCTTCTCCTACAATATTCATAACTTTTTGCAAAAGTCGCATGGCCTTATCCGTCCCAAGACATGCGGCGCTGTCATAGAAAACGACTGCCAAAGCGGCGGGTAATCCGTCACAGCCAAGCCGTGACCATTGTGCTTTATTTAAGAGCGCTGACGCCTTTTTTGCTACGCCCTGCCTCTCCCATTGCACGGTAAATTCTTGCGCCAATGTAAAATTTTTTGTCATGATACACTCCTCAAAACGTAACAGTCTGTTAAAAAAATCCATCTTGGACAGCCCGTTCAAAAATGGTGACATGCGAGGAAGCGAAAAAAATCAAGGCTGACCTTGTATTAAGCATACATAAGCGCTTTGATTTTTTTACGCTGACGACGCAGATGGCCGCTTTTCAACGGCCTGTTCACAGGTTACCGCAACCTGCCTTGGCCTCGTGCACACAGTTGTGCCCTATTTGCACAATGGCGTAAGACTGAAACATTTCAGTTGAGAAGTGTTTTGATTGTAAGTGCTTAGGCGCAATATCACTTGAAAAATGCGCAAGCGATTGATATACAAAAGGATAGTGAGGGCTTTATTATACGTGATCTGTGCAGATATATTTTCAAAAAAAATTATTCTGAAAAACTGTTCAAGGAATTTTGCAAAATATCTTGAGTTTAGGTGGCTTTTACTTCTGAAAAATCAGAAATAACACTGTAAATACAAAGCATTGGAGAACTGTTCTTTAATGCTTTTTCAAGATTCGCTTTGTGGGAAGGGGAGGCAATGCGGGTGTGTATTGTTGAGCAGGCCGTTAGGGAGATTTTTTTGAGCGAAAGTAGGGAGTGTGAGAGGGAAAGAGAAAACTTTTGGGATTTGGCACGTGGCCTTGCGAGGGGCCGTTTCTAAGGAAACACTGATTAAATGCCTTTTTACCCTCTAACTGCGTCAAGCTCGTTTTGTGAAACACTTATATATGTCTATATATACCGCGTGCTTCCCAAAACTCGCTTTCCTTGTTAGAGAACAAAAATTCTATTTAATCAGCGTTTCCCTAAATAAAAAGATTTTGTGTTTCTGCCAAGGAAAACACGTTTTTTTACGGAAGGAATATACTCTTATGGTATTTGACTGGATTAAAAAGCGCTGTTTGACCCCTTCGGAGCAGGGGCAGAACGCAAAAGAAATTATTTAGGGAAACACTGATTAAATCAAAATATATATAAAATAATTCTGAAAAAGAACTT
>CAYJPE010000019.1:0-21203 GCA_964371965.1 uncultured Desulfovibrionaceae bacterium | reverse complement strand
AAAAGCTCTTCACCGGCTGTTGAAAAACTCCATTTTTGACAGCCCCTTCAAAAAGGGCCCCTCTGCAAAGGTCGCAAGGAAGCGAAAAAAGTCAAGGCGCGCAGTGTATCAGACATACATAAGCGGTTTGACTTTTTATCCACACTCCGAAGAGAACACCGCAGAGTGCGCTTTTTCAACAGTTGTTATGGCTCATGGGGCTTTTCGCCATTGCCATCGAGCTCTTTAATGTAAATTCATGCATAAATCAACACTCAAAGGTCAGTGTCGCAAAATTTCAAAAGCGTTTGCCACATACAATTAACATAAAAAACATGAAAAAAAAACGCCATACTCACAGCAAGCTCTCAAAATTGCAACTTATCTTCATTTTTCAAGAGAATGTGTCCTGTCGAATCTTGACTTCAATGCCAAAACACGTCATTCTTAGTCCAAGGAGTGCGCGACCTGCGAGTGAGAGCCATATCGCGTACGCCATATTCTGCTGTCAAAAAGGGTCGCCAAAGAGTTTCACACAATTTTGCAAAGACAACCATGACGAACACATAAAAGAGAGACTTTTTGACCCCCTCGTCAACGTCAGCCATCTTCAAGGAGTTTATTAGTGATATTCAACATCGAAAAAGAAACCATGCCACGTGAAGATATAGAAAGCTTGCAATTACGTCGTATACGCGATTTGTGTGTACGTCTTTGCGCCAATGTGCCCTTTTATAAAAAACGCTTTGACGAGGTGGGAATAAGCCCTCAAGACATCAAGAGCTTGGCAGATGTCAAAAACTTGCCCTTCACAGAAAAACAAGATATGCGCGACAATTATCCCTATGGACTCTTTGCCGTGCCCCTCGAAAATATTGTTCGTATCCATGCTTCGAGTGGCACCACAGGCAAAGCCACCGTGGTAGGCTATACCAAGCGCGACATCGAATACTGGGCAGAAATGACCGCCAGAAGCCTTGCTTGTACCGGCGCAACAGCCAAAGATTTTGTGCATGTGGCCTATGGCTATGGCCTTTTTACCGGCGGACTTGGTGCGCACTATGGCGCAGAAAGACTTGGCGCCACGGTTATCCCCATGTCTGGCGGGGCCACCAGACGCCAAGTGCAACTCCTCAAAGACTTTGCGGCCACCGTGCTGTGTTGCACACCGTCTTACGCACTCCATATTTGGGACGCCGCCCAAGAAATGCATGTGGACATGCGCACGCTCCCCTTGCGCATAGGCGTTTTTGGCGCAGAACCATGGACAGAAAATATGCGCCATACCATTGAAGAAAAAATGAACATCGATGCCTTAAATATCTACGGGCTCTCCGAAATCATGGGACCCGGTGTGGCCATGGAATGCGTACAAGCCAAGGACGGCATGCATATTTTTGAAGATTACTTCTATCCCGAAATCATCGACAGCAAAACAGGAGAAGTACTTCCCGAAGGCGCACGGGGCGAGCTTGTTATCACCACACTCACCAAGGAAGGCATACCTCTTTTGCGCTATCGCACGCGCGACATCACCACCCTCAATTACACACCCTGCGTATGCGGTCGCACCCATGCGCGCATAGGGCGCATTGAAGGGCGCAGCGATGATATGCTTATCATTCGCGGTGTCAACTTATTCCCGCAACAACTCGAATCCATTATCCTCGAAAATGCCCTCACGACGCCGCACTACCAAATTGTTGTCACCCGCAACAATAATTTGGATCATGTGGAAGTGAAAGTAGAGGTGGCAGAGCACAACTTTGCCGACAAAATTCGGGAATTGCAGCAAAGCGAAATCACCATTCAGAAAAATGTCAAGGAATTTCTTGGTGTGAATGTGAAGGTGCGCCTTGTGGAGCCGCGCTCAATCCAACGCTCGGAAGGCAAAGCACAACGCATTGTTGACTTGCGCTCCCACGAATAACGAAGCATACTTTGTCGCAAACGCATTCTTTGCGGCGACAACATGAACGCATGCCTGCACATGTCCTTGTTTGCTTATATCGGCGCGTCGGACTTTGCACGACATAACATGAACATGTGCCCTATCAGGCTGTTGAAAAAAAGCACTCTACTGCATCAACGAAAAAAATCCAGACATCTCATGAACGCTCATACACCGCGATACTTGGTTTTTTTTCGCTTCCTTCCTACCCCAAGGGCGCCGCAGGCGTAGCCCTTGGGTGAGGGAGAAACCTGACGGAGAGAGAAAGCAACGTCGTATTTCGCCTTTTTTGAACAGCCTGCTTGACAATGCTCCCCAACAGGCTGTCAAGAGCGACTATAACGTGACTTTTTTGGATATAGCGCCATAAAAGCACAAGGAGGATATGCTTACGGAATCACGCAAGCTGACCCGCGAGGTTTTTGGGCTTTTCTTATTGTTCTGGGCCATGCTCATTTTTTTGAGCCTTGTGACGCACAGTCCCGCAGATCCTAGCTTGAATCATGTGGTAAGTTCTGCTGTGCCTGTGCAGAATAATGCTGGCCTTCTGGGTGCCTATATCTCGGGTTTTTTGAACGATGTCTTTGGCATAGCAGCCTATGTGTGGCCTCTTGTGGTGGGGGCTGTGGGGGCGGCTTGCTTGTCTCCCGCCTATGAACTTTTGTGGTGGCGTTGGCTCGGCTATTTCTTCTTGACCATATGTTTTTTATCTGTGGGGGCGGCGCTGGATATACAGCTCGGGGATATACGAGGCGGCGGCATGATTGGCAATGCCATCTATGCGCGCACAGAGCGCCTTTTGAGCCCGGGGGGATCGGCGCTTTTGTGGCTCTTTGTGCTCGTCATCGCTTTAGAATTGGCATTTGGCATTTCTTGGCTAAAAATGTTTAAAAAAATCCATATCTTTTTCAGAGGTTCTGTGGCTGAAGTGGCAAAACCGCACCCACCTCTTGCCTTACCGTGGCCGCTTTCTGTGAAAGGCTGGCGCGAAAAAATGTCTTCATCACCAAGAAAGGCCTTACCGGAGGTCTGTTTAGAGAGCAAGACGGTGGATGTGACGCCACAAAAACCTCCTCTTGAGACAGACCGTGCAGCCAGCGCGCCCATTGTCCTTGAACCGCACATCATGCCTGACCTTGTGTCGGAAACAGAAGCGACATCCGACACAAAGCCTGTATCACAGGAAACACAGGACGCACACAGCACCGCAGACACCAAAGCGCAACTCACGCAAGACGCAGCACCGCATGCCGACACTGTCGCGCGTGCACCGGATACGCAAAGGCCGCAAGAGCAAGACGTACAAGGGCTTACATCACCAACCACTGAAGAGCACGCCCCCTTCGCAGAAAAGGACTGTGCAAAAGAGGATTGTGTACAAGAAGACGCCACAGAAGAAGACGGCACACAAGAAAACTGCGCAGAAAAAGACAGCGCAGAAGCAGAAAAGAGCCTTATAGACGCGCAACTCATACCGCAACCACTTTCACAACAGCTCGAGCCATGCGACGATTTTTTTGCCACCGCAGAACCTCCACCACCTCCCCTCATACCTCTCACAACTCCGCCTGTTGACACACAGGACATGCCACACGTACACCCAGACGTACACCCAGACACACATGAAGACGCTCCGAGCCCACAAAAACCGCAAGCGCAATCATCATGGGTGCCCTTGCCGTCCATGGAGCTTTTGAAGCGCGGCAATGCCAATTCCCATGATGATGGTGGGGAACGCGAAGCGCGGGGCAAGGCTCTCATGGCGTGTCTTTCGGACTTCAATATTCAAGGGGAGCTTGTGCGCATAACGCCC
Source organism: uncultured Desulfovibrionaceae bacterium (assembly GCA_964371965.1). Lineage (GTDB taxonomy): Bacteria > Desulfobacterota > Desulfovibrionia > Desulfovibrionales > Desulfovibrionaceae > CAYJAD01. Next base: position 17,460 of record CAYJPE010000019.1, on the reverse strand, counting down.
GGGCCCGTTGTCACCATGTACGAAGTACGTCCTGCGGCAGGCATACGTGTGGCGCGTTTTAGCAGCTTGAGCGACGATATTGCTCTGGCACTCAAAGCCATTGCCGTGCGTATCCAGGCGCCCATTCCGGGTTCTGACACCGTTGGCATTGAAATCCCCAATAAGCAAAGGCATATGGTCAACTTTCGCGAAATATTGGAATCCTCAGCCTTTGAAAACGCTGCCGGGCCTCTTCCCATGGCCTTGGGCAAGGATATTTCCGGCAAGCCCTATGTGGCTGACCTTGCGCGCATGCCTCACTTGCTTGTGGCAGGTGCCACCGGTGCGGGCAAAAGTGTGGGACTCAACTCCATACTTTTAAGCCTCCTTTACACCACATATCCGGAGCACATGCAGCTTCTGCTCATTGACCCCAAGCGCATAGAACTGGCTGTGTATGCTGATTTGCCGCACCTTGTCCACCCTGTGGTCACAGAAATGCAATTTGCCAAAAATGCCCTTGATTGGGCTGTACACGAAATGGACAAACGCTATGCGGCCATGGCGCGTTTAAGCGTTCGCAATATCATGGGTTTTAATGACAAAATAAAAGCCTATGGTGACAATCTCCCCTCCGATTTGTCCGACCTGCAGCCCATGAGCTATCTTGTCATTGTTATTGACGAGCTTGCCGACCTCATGCTCACGGCGGCGCGCGAAGTGGAAACAAGTATTGTGCGCTTGGCGCAGTTGGCACGTGCGGCAGGCATCCACATGATTCTTGCCACCCAAAGACCGAGCGTCAACGTTGTCACAGGCATTATCAAGGCAAACTTTCCTTGTCGCATTTCGTTTCAAGTGACAAGTGCCCACGACTCCCGCACCATTCTCGACCTTGTGGGTGCAGAGCGCTTGCTTGGTAAGGGGGATATGCTTTTCAAACCAAGTGGCGACCGCCCCTTGCGCCTGCATGGTCCCTTTGTGCCCGATGAAGAAGTGCATGCTGTGGTGGAGCATTGGAAAAAGTATTTGCCGCCAGCTTACAAAGTGGACTTTGCTCAATGGGGTGCCGATGACGCCGTACGCAATACCGGTACAAACGCAACAGATGACAATAGAGATGATGCCCTGTATGGCGAAGTGCGCGCCTTTGTGGAAGAAAGCGGCAAGGCTTCAACGTCCCTTGTGCAGCGCCGCTTTAAAATTGGCTTTGTGCGGGCGGCACGTCTTATGGATCAGTTGGAAATGGATGGCATCATCGGACCCGCTGATGGGAGTAAGGCGCGTACCGTCATCGGACGCTAGCAGGCCGTTGAAAAAGTGCAATCTGCGGCGTCAGCATAAAAAAGCCAAATCGCTTATGTATGTCTAATACACTGCGCGCCTTGACTTTTTTTGCTTCCTTGCATCTCACACTTTTTGAACGGACTGTCAAAAATGGAGTTTTTCAACAGCCTGCAAATCGGACTGTTTCAACAGGACGCTAGACACCGTTGAAAAAGTGCCATCTACGGCGTCAGAGAAAAAAGTATACAACGTATGTATGTTTATTACACGGCGCGTTCTGTGTGTGTTTTACCTTGCATCTCACACTTTTTGAACGGCTTGCTGCATGTGTCCGATATTCACTGAAAAGACAAGGCCATAGGCCATGCGTTCTTTCCCTTAACAAAACAAAAAACATAGGCGAAAAAAACTTTCTTGACGCTTATAAGCGGATTTCTTACACTGAGCAAGTTTGCGCCTCTTTGCACAAACTCGAGGTACAAACGGTGACAGTGGCCGTATTACTTGCAACACAAAACGAACAACGAGTATACCATGCCCAAACGTACTGATTTGAAAAAGATTATGGTCATTGGCGCTGGCCCCATTATTATTGGTCAGGCCTGTGAATTTGACTATTCAGGCTCACAAGCGGTGAAGGCTCTGAAAGAAGAAGGCTACGAAGTGGTCTTGGTAAATTCTAATCCCGCCACCATCATGACCGATCCGGGACTTGCGGATCGGACCTATGTGGAACCCATCGAACACGATACATTGGCAGCCATTGTGCGCAAAGAACGCCCCTGCGCCATACTCCCCACCCTTGGCGGACAAACGGGGCTCAATGCGGCCTTACAACTTTTCAAAAGCGGCGTCCTTGAAGAGTGCAACGTGGAACTTATCGGCGCACGGGCAGATGTCATTGAAAAAGCAGAAAGCCGTGACCTGTTTCGTCAAGCCATGGATAATATCGGCATAAAAATGCCTGCCAGCGGCATAGCACGTACTTTGGATGATGTGCGCGCCCTCGGAAACAGCTTGCCTTTTCCGCTTATCATTCGTCCTGCCTTTACACTTGGCGGCACCGGTGGTGGCATTGCCTATAATATGGAAGACTTGGAAACCATTGGCGCCCAAGGCCTTGCCGCAAGTCCCGTCTCCGAAATCATGGTGGAGCAATCCGTCATTGGCTGGAAAGAGCTGGAGATGGAAGTCATGCGCGATAAAAATGACACCTGCGTTATCGTGTGTTCCATCGAAAACATTGACCCCATGGGCGTGCACACGGGGGATTCCATCACCGTTGCCCCGGTGCAGACCATGACCGACCAAGAATATCAAGTCATGCGCGATGCCTCCCTTGCCATTATGCGCGAAATCGGCGTGGAAACCGGCGGCTCCAATGTGCAATTTGCGCAAGACCCCAGCAATGGCGAGCTTGTTGTCATCGAAATGAACCCGCGTGTATCGCGCTCATCGGCACTGGCCTCCAAGGCCACAGGCTTTCCCATCGCCAAAATTGCGGCAAAGCTTGCCGTTGGCTATACGCTTGACGAATTGCGTAACGATATCACACGGGAAACAGCCGCCTGTTTTGAACCTTCCATTGATTATGTGGTCATAAAAATTCCGCGCTTTACCTTTGAAAAATTCCCGGGCTCCAAGGACGAACTCACCACTGCCATGAAGAGCGTGGGCGAGGCCATGAGTATTGGGCGTACTTTTAAGGAGGCCTTGCAAAAGGGCATGCGCTCCATGGAGCTTGGCTATACGGGTTTGGGCTTTGACTTTCGCAAACCTTTTGCCGAGAAAGAAGCGGTGCTCGCTTCTTTGCGCAATCCCCATTCGCGCCGTCTTTTAGACTTGCGTGAAGCGGTGCGCATGGGTCTTTCCGACCAAGAAATTTTTGACGTTTCCGGCTTTGATCCATGGTATTCGCGCCAAATTCGCCACATTGTACACATGGAAAATCAACTTCTGGACTTTGGTCTTGCCAATGACATGACGCCCGGCAACGAAGAATTGCACGATATTTTGCGCAAAGCAAAAGAATACGGCTTTTCAGACAGGCAGCTTGCGGAAATGTGGAAACGCCCGGAGGATGATATTCGTCGCTTGCGCAAAGAAATGGGCATACGACCTTCCTACTACTTGGTTGACACATGCGCCGCAGAATTTGACGCCTTTACACCGTATTTTTATTCTACCTACGAAAGCACGCAAGAATTGGAGACGGAAACGCGCAAAAAAGTCATGATTTTAGGCGGCGGCCCCAACCGCATAGGACAAGGCATAGAGTTTGACTATTGCTGCTGCCATGCCTCCTTTGCCCTCAAGGATGCCGGCGTCATGGCCATCATGGTCAATTCCAATCCGGAAACCGTGTCCACAGACTATGACACGTCTGACAGACTCTATTTTGAGCCGCTGACATTTGAAGATGTCATGCACATTGTGGAACACGAAAAACCTGACGGCGTCATCATACAATTTGGCGGCCAAACACCGCTCAATCTTGCGGTACCCCTCATGCGGGCGGGCGTACCTATTTTAGGGACATCGCCCGATGCCATTGACCGTGCCGAAGACAGGGAGCGCTTTCAAGCCCTCATACAAAAGCTCGGCTTGTTGCAACCGCCCAATGGCGTTGCCATGACGCTGCGCGAAGCCTTGGACGTTGCGCAAGACATTCACTATCCCGTGGTCGTGCGTCCCAGTTATGTGCTTGGCGGGCGAGCTATGGCTCTTGTGTACGATGCAGAGGAGCTGACGGAGTATTTTCAACAGCATGTTCCCGCAAACCTTGAACACCCCATTCTCATCGACAAGTTTTTGGAGCAGGCCATTGAAGTGGATGTGGATGCCTTATCCGATGGAAAAGATGTCTATATTGCCGGCATTATGGAGCATATAGAAGAGGCGGGCATACATTCCGGCGACTCGGCCTGTGTGTTGCCGTCCTTTTCACTCTCCTACGACCATGTGGCAAATATCGCCTTGCAGGCAGAAGCCTTGGCTCAAGAATTACGCGTCGTTGGCCTTATGAATATCCAATTTGCCATTAAGGGCGACAAAATCTATATTTTAGAAGTCAATCCCCGCGCATCTCGCACGGCACCCTTTGTGGCCAAGGCCACGGGCGTACCCTTGCCTTACTTGGCAACGCAAGTCATGCTGGGTAAAAGCCTTGAAGAGCTGGATCCATGGAGTCAACGCCGCGGCGGTTTTTATTGTGTGAAAGAGGCCGTCTTTCCTTTCAACCGCTTCCCGGGCGTAGACGTGGTTCTTGGGCCGGAAATGCGCTCCACGGGTGAAGTTATGGGCATGGGTCCCACCTTTGAAGAGGCTTTTTATAAAAGCCAATTGGCTGCGGGTCAGCGCTTGCCACAGCAGGGCAAGGTGTTTTTATCTGTCAATGACAGAGACAAGCCCTTTTTACCAGACGTGGCTGCCAGCTTTGCCAAGGCAGGTTTTGAACTTGTGGCCACCAAGGGCACGGCGGCCTTCCTCAAGGAGCAGGGTCTTGAGGTGGCGCAGGTGCTGAAAGTATACGAAGGGCGCCCCAATATCCTCGACTTATTGAAGAATAACGAGATTGCCATGGTTGTGAATACCGCATCGGGCAAGCAAACTGCCCATGACTCACGCGCCATACGCCGCACGTCCTTAACCTATGGCATTCCGTATTGCACCACACTTGCGGGAGCAAGGGCTACCGCCCGGGCACTCAGCGTACGCAGACAAGAGCCCTTGCACGTGGAAAGCCTGCAAGAATATTATGCGCGTGAAAACCAGTATTCACACACAGCTGCAAAATAAAAAGAGATCTATATGAAAGCACTACTCGTATTAGAAGACGGCTTTACACTCACAGGCACTTCCTTCACAGGCGCCATAGACGGTGTGCGTGTGGGGCAGGGCGAAGTCATATTCAACACCGCCATGACGGGCTATCAAGAAGTCTTGACAGACCCGTCCTATTGCGGCCAAATGGTGTGCATGACCTATCCCATGATCGGCAACTATGGCATAAATGGCGAAGACATGGAGTCTGAGCGCGTGCATGTGGCGGCCTTACTTGTCAAGGAATGCTGCAAGGAGCCGTCAAACTGGCGTTCCATCAAGTCCTTGCCGGACTTCTTGGTGGAGCATGACGTGCCCGGTGTGGAGGGGCTTGATACCCGCGCACTCACACGTCATTTACGTCTACACGGCGCCATGCGCGGCATTATTTCCACCACATGCCTTGATGTCAAAGAATTGCAAGAGCGCGCATTGGCCATGCCGTCCATGGTGGGGCAAAACCTTGTAAAGCGTGTGGCACCCAAAGCGCCCTATGTTTGGACGGGCACGGGCACCAAGCCGGCTGTTTTGGACAGCAATGGCGCTTATGCATGGCCAAAAAAGGACTCTTCGGCACGCTTGCTCGTGTATGATTATGGTATAAAGTGGAATATATTGCGCCTGTTAGAGTCACAAGGCTTTGACATGCTCATGGTACCGCCAAACTTTAGCCCCAGTGCCGTCAAAGCCAGCGGCGCACAAGCCGTATTCCTCTCTAACGGCCCGGGAGACCCTGCCATATTGCGCGAGGAAATAGCCATTGTGCAAGCACTCATACAACACTTTCCTGTGGCGGGCATTTGCCTTGGACACCAATTACTGGGTCATGCCTTGGGGGGAAGCACGTCAAAACTGAAGTTTGGACATCACGGTTGCAATCATCCCGTCAAAAATTTGCGCACAAACACCGTGGAAATATCCTCGCAAAATCACGGCTTTTGCGTGGATTTGACCGGAGTTGCCGATGTAGAAATGACGCATGTCAACCTTAACGACAATACTTTAGAAGGTTTTGCGCATACAAAACTCCCCATTGTGTCCATACAGCATCACCCGGAAGCGGCACCAGGCCCCATTGACAGCCAATGTATTTTCAGACACTTTAAGCGAATCATCATAGACAATATTGCCATATAGACCATAGGAGAAGCTATGTCCATATACATATCAGGTTCTTTGGCTTTTGATCGCATCATGGCTTTTAAAGGGAATTTTCAAGAAAGCATTATTCCTGACAAGCTCCACGCCTTGAGCATAAGCTTTATGGTTGACCGCATGGAAGAGCAATTTGGCGGTTGCGCAGGCAATATTGCCTACACGCTGGCTCTCATTGGGGAAAAACCTTATATCCTTGCTTCGGCAGGACGAGACTTTGGTTCGTATGCCAAACATCTCGAAGCCTTGGGCTTGCCACTCGATGGAATAGCGCAGGATGACGAACTGTTTACGGCTCTGTGTTACATCACGACAGACATAACGAACAATCAAATTACAGGCTTTTACCCCGGCGCCATGACATTACCCTCCCGTTATGGTTATCCCAATGTGAAAGAAGACGTGGATGTGGCCATTGTGTCTCCGGGAAACCTCAATGACATGCGTGCTCTCCCGGAATATTACAAAAATCGAAAAGTACGCTATATTTATGATCCGGGTCAGCAACTCCCTGTGTTGACTGCCGAAAACCTCTTACAAGGCATAGAAGGCTCTTTTGCCCTCACCATCAATGATTATGAGCTGGAAATGATTTGCCAAAAGACGGGCAAAACACAGGCGGAAATTGAAGCACTTACCCAGCACTGCATAACGACTTATGGGGAAAAAGGCGCTTCTGTGACACATAAAGGCGTACGCACGGATATTCCCGCTGTCATCGTGCCACAAGTGGTTGACCCCACGGGTGCGGGCGATGCCCACCGCGCCGGCTTACTCAAAGGCTTGCATGCAGGCCTTGACATTATTATTTCGGCTCAAATTGCGTCAACGTGCGCCAGCTTCGCCATCGAAAAATGCGGCACACAGATGCATACTATCACAAAGGAAGCGTTTACAACCCGCTACATGAGTCAGTTCGGTTCGCCGCCGGAACATTTGTGATGACAGTACGCCAATTGCCTCGGACTTGTGTTTCTTGCTCCCGACGAGAAACACAAGCCTTGAGAATAACTTGCTCTCTATCACTTGATATAGCAGACCGTTGAAAATAGATACTCTACTGCGTCCCCATCGGAACGGGGATAAAAAGTCACACTGCTTTGTATGACTCACACGCGCTGCCCTCGGTATTCGTAACACTCGTTCCTCGCATCTCACCATTTTCCAACAACCTCAGAGGGGCTTCGCCAAGGGCAAAAAAACATGACATCGGTGCTGCCTTGAAAACCGCTACCAGTAGATTGTTTTGTTTACATGTGTATTTTTTAAAGCATCTGGGGGAAACTTTTTTTGGGAAAAAAAGTTCCCCCCACACACCTCTTCAAAAAAAAACCATAGGCTTACGTGTATGCCGAAGTTTTTTGCTTGGGAAAAAAGGAAATATTTTGTGGAATATGGCAACATAAAGTCTACACGCTGTCGTCAAATATAGGGGCTACGCTCCCCTTGTGTATATTTTCTTGTCTTCATAAAATTGGGGGCAAAAAGAAATTTTTGACCTATGCTTGTCAAGAAAGGAAGCCCATCAATGTCGAATACACCCGAATCACTTAATCCACGAGCAGAAAGCAGTCCACAAGAATATGTAGAAAATGGCGTGCGCTTTGTAAGCCTTATGCATAAAGGCGAACACTGGCGCCTTGGCTCCACCACACCCAACTGGCGCGCGCCTCTTGCTACCTTGGTTACAAACCCGGACGAGGCCACACTGCGCGCCCTCAACACACAGGGCGTTTGGCTTGCCCGCGCACAAGAAAAGAACCGCACACCCAAGGTGGCAGTGACCTGTTGCGGGCAAGGCAGTGTGTGGCTTGGCATGGGGCGGGCATTGTATGACACATTTCCTGCGGCACGATCAGCCATGGATCGCATTGCAGCTGTTGCCCCGTGGGATATTCTTTCCCTCATGGATGCCACAGATACAGAGATGCTCTTTGATACTCGTTGGCAACAACCCTATATTTTTCTTGTGGAATATGCACAGGCCACCCATCTAGAGTCCCTGGGCTTTGCGCCGGATATCATGTCGGGGCACAGCCTTGGAGAGCTTGTGGCATTGTGCCTTGCAAAGGTATATACGCCTGAAAAAGCCTTTGAAATTATCGACAGGCATGCTGTCGTGATAGACGACTATCGACGCGAAGCTGCACACAATACAGGCATGCTCGTGGTATATAATTTTCACGAAGATATCGCGACAGTTTTAGAATCGTTTCCGGAACTGACCGTCTCAAATTATAATTCACCCACCCAATACATGTTGAGCGGCCCTAAGGATGTGCTCATGGAGGGGCGCCGCTTCTTGCGTAAGAAAAAAGTACCCGCCATAACACTCAATGTGGACATGGCCTTTCACCATCCAAACTTACGCGCCATCCATGACATCTCTCTCACAGGACTCTTGGAAATCCCCACAAAAGCGCCCTATATTCCGCTCCTCAGCAATGTGACGGGAGACGTATACCCACACGAACATGAGGCCATATGTCGCTACATCGCCGACCTTGATTCCAGTGCTGTACGTTGGGTCGAATGCGTCAACCATATGTGGAACACACTTGCTGTTCGCCACTTTGTGGAACTTGGCCCTGCGGACACCATTAGCGGCCTCAATCAAGAAATTCAACCGCAAGCTGTGTGCGTTCCCACAGGTGCCAAGGAAAAAGAAGTGGAAGCCATGCGCGCCGCCGTGGCGCAACTCTACAGCCTTGGTCATATTGGCGTACGAACCATGCATGCGGTGCCGGCGGCACTTAGCAATCCCTCTCACCCTACAGCACCCTACGCAAACATGCCTTCAGGGACACAAGAAGGCATGCTTGAAGGTGAACCCGGCGCCTCTTCACAAAGCCTCAAGGTACATGCAGACGCGCACATTCCCCCCCACGTCCAAGACATTTTACCCATACTTGCCGAGGCCACAGGCTTTGACGTGAAGGACTTGCGCCCCCACATGGACTTGCGTCATGATCTTGCGGTGCGCTCAAGTCGCTTTCCGGCCATTATGCTCAATATTGAACACGCATTCCATATTCAACTGCAATTTGAAGACTTTGTTGATGTGAGTACCATCGGCGACCTTGCGCAAGTGATTTCGCGTTTGCGCCACGCAACAGCAATAACGCATCAAGAAGTGCCGAAACAAGAAACACAAGCACACACACAGGCCGTACAAAAAGAAAAACACAGCCCTCTTGTGCAGCAACATGCACAATATCGCATGGCACAGCCCGTGCCCTTTATCATTCCTGCACGGCATACAGAATACACAGATATGGCGCAAGGCCATGTCCACATACCGGCGCTCATTGTGGGAAAAACGCCCCATGCCACCGCATGGGAAGACATATTTTCTCGGCTAGGTGGCAAAGAAAACGTGCGTCATGTGCACGATGTGCGCATGGCTTTCGTTTTATTGCAACAAGGCTTTCACCCCTCTGCTCTGGTTATAACCGGCTGTGATACACCTGAACAGAGGACACAAGAAAACGACGAGCAACGTGCCCAGCAAGAAGCACAAATCCTGCTTTTCACACAGCAAGCCTTGGAACTTGTCCATGCCTTTGTACACAGCCCGCGAGCACGCCTATGTGTGACACATGAGGCTTTGCCGGCACCGCTGTATTTGCCCTTAGACAAAGAGACCGCACATTCACAATCGCCTTTTTTTGCGACACTCAACGCTTTTTTATCGCATATTTCAACAGTCCAAACGGAACTGCATACAGTGGCGCTCACGCATCATGCACAAGTAATGAACGATGCGCTCAGAACCTGCATGCACCGCATTATACATGAAGCTATGCCTTTTCATGTGCATGTGGGGCGTAGCCATATGCATGGTGTTCACCTTGAGCCATACCCGTGGAATGCCGGCTTTATACGCAAAACATCATTGCCACAAGGCATTGTCAAACCAGAAGACCATATTTTTATTTATGCGCAAGACCGCATTACGCTTGCTGCGGTATTGCACGCCTTTGCGCCCTTTGCGTGTACATTCTTTGTACTGTGCGCCCACGACGTGCATTGCGATGCCACAACACAGACCCTTGTCAAAGCCTCTGGCAGTCAACTCCACATGGAACACTCTGCCCTGAACACTGAACATGATGTGGATACGGCTCTCGACACCTTATTTGCCCATAAAGAAAGCACGACAAAAAACGCTCCACGCGTGGATTGTGCTTTCTTGCTGCAACCCATGACCTTAGATACACGTACGCAACAGACACCAAGCCAAATACCCTTACAGCAATATAGCAACATACGCCGCATGCTTTCTCATATGACTGCATTACGCGCGGTGGTGTCGGTGTCGCCCACTGCCTCCGCAAAGCATAAGGAGGATGGTGATGCGTGGGTGTTGCCTGTGCGCGGAGCCCTTGTCAACTCTTTAAAAAAACATGTTGCTTCGATAGCTTGGCACGCAATCCATGTGCCCAGTCACGATTTTTGTACTGCTGCAAGTCTCCCTCTTTTTTCGTCACTTTTGCGCCACCAGTGCCTGTGCGGCATTGAGGGGCATGGGTATTGGTATATGACGGAAAACATAGCAGAGCAGCGTCAAAAAGGAAGAAGAAAAGCGCATGACGAGGTGCGCTTTGACGGCATGCCCCTTGTGCTCGGTACATTTCATCAACAAAAATCCCATGTATATGAAAATCCCATCCTGTTTCCCGCCATATTCCCTCAAGAGCTTTCCTTTGTGCCGGATCCATATTTTCGTGCCACGAGTCATTTTTCTTCCCAAGCGGACAGCCTTGTTCGCATCAAGGAGACTGTCGATGCGCCAGCCCTCCTCGAAAGACTGTGCCAAGGCGCTTCCATGGCTTTTCCTTGGCTGTCGGTATGTACCTTTCAAAATATTTTATTTGACGAAAGTGGTGTGGACATTTTATGTAGTCAAGGCATGGTTCGCGAGGCAGCCTTATGTGTTCAGGCTCAACAATGGAGCGCGGCACGTAAAGATGGGGAGCTTCATGCAGTGAGTCCACGCCCTCTTCACGATGCGAATCAACAGGCAACGGAACATTTTTCGCAACCAATGCATTGCGATGTGAGTCTTGATATACGCAGTATAACTGATAATGGTCGTCGAACGGATACATGGCGTCAAGTGGTGCATGGTCAGGCCTTGATGTGCCTTGGCGCAAAAGATCCCTGCGACACAGCGCTTCTTGTGCCGGAAGGGGTGGCAAACACGACCACGCAGCATGAACATTTGCAAAAATATGACCTTTTACCAGAACAGGTTCTTGCAGAACATATTCATTTACGTTATACTCCTCTATGGGCAGTTTTTCAACTTTTTTTAAATAAAATCATAAGTACACCTGTGGATGTGCCTATGAAGGTGCGGCGCATTAAAAATATCAGTTTTTTGCCGCCTTATGCACTCAAAGAAAAAAACTACCTTCGTCACACCATAACCTTTCTCTGGAGTGCGAAGCAACGTTCACCTGCATCATATGTGGATGGCCATATATGCGCCCATGACGGAACACTTCTTATGACTTTACAGGGATTAGAATTGCAATAATTTTAATAAGAGTTGTCGCCAAAAAAACATATTCGTTTGCCCTTGCTTATGCCGCCGGAGACAATAACCGCATTTGCCGCAAAGCATGTTGCACAGAAAACGAAACCACACGCTTTGGCGGTACTCTCTTGAAAGGGAGATGGAACTTCTATGAAAGGGAGCATTCTTTTGCACAAAGGACATGACTTATTTCATTGGCTCTCCATATGCCGTGCACAGGTAGCGCAGTGGTACAAAAGGAGAATGAACACGTCTTTTTCATTTTTGTGCATAAGCATACTGTGCTTGGGCTTGCTGGGGTGTTCCTCTCCCCTCGCCACGCAACAAGCACCGGAATTGCCCCCGCGGCACTGGCTCGATGAAGCTCCTGGCGTACCGGCAGAGCACAAGGAAAGACTGCACGCGGCAGTGCCAAACCTGTATGATCCCGAAAAACACTTTACCTTTGAAGATTGTGTCTACTTGACCATTCAACAATCGCCCATGCTCGTCAACTCTGCCGTTGACATAGAAATAAAACGCTTGCAGCTGACCGATGCCGTATGGCAATTCCTGCCGGAACCTCGTGCCACCATTCAAGTTTCCAACAATATTACACGATACAACCATGGGGAAAGTGACATAGCGGACAATTATGGAAGCACAAAGCTTCGCGTAGGTTTTGCGGCGCAATTCCCAAATCCCTTATTTACCTATTTTAATCATCAAGCACAGCAAATCATGGTCAATCTTGCCATTACAACGCACAGAAAGGCCATCGGCACCATCATTAACGATATTGCGGAAATTTATCAACGCATGGAAGCGCAAAGACAAATTATCAACATTCACCAAGAACTATTGCCGCTCAACAATAAACTCGTCGAATACTGGAAACAGCTTGAAAGGGTAGATGGCAGACAAGGCGTGGCTCTTAACCTTGCCGTACAAAGAGAAAGAGAATCTGCATTGCAACTGGAACGTTTAAAAATCCAAAGCACCATGTTGCGCACCAAGTTAAAAATTTTGGCAGGTATCAATCTGGATCAAGTTCTCAGCATAAACACCAAGGATGCAAATACTATTTTGCAAGGATTTCAAGGAAATACTCTTGACTGGACAGAACGCTGGCTCGTAACGGAAGACGAATTGCTCCTTCGCGCCCAAATCGCTTTGCAGGACTTTAACATAATGGTTGCCTGGGCCGAATACGTGCCGGACATGACCATCAGTGTCAATAATGACCCACCGTCAGGGCAATATCAGCCTCCGGACGGCACCGAAGACACCTTTGTCCACCTCACCTTTGATTTCCCCATCATAGACTGGGGGCGTCGTTATCGCGGCGTACAAACAGCGCGTATGCAAAAGGCAAAGGCTTTTCAAGAACAAGGGCGTGCACGTACACGATTTTATAATATGTGGACAGAAGCCCACCAAAATGTTACACTCGCACAAACAAGCTTAAAAATTGCCGAAACAAACTTGGAAGTGGCTCAAATGGAAGCAGAAGAAGCGAAAATTAACTTTGCTGAAGGTATAAGCGTTTTCCCGGAATTGGCGCAAAAGCAAGAGGCTCTTATCCGTAGCCGGATAGCTTTTGTCAATGCCGAACTTGAATTTAAACTTGCGCAACTTGCATGGATGAATGTGGCGGGCATTCTGAAAGAACGCTACATAGGCAAACCTGCCAGGGAGATTTTGTAATATGCACTCTTCGCTTATCCGACTTTTTGTATACTGCGCCTGTGCTTTCTGCCTCAGCTTACCTATGCCATTTGCTTGTAAGGCACAGGGACAAGAAGACGCCACCCAGCAAAGCCCCAGGGCACAAACAACAGTGCTCAGCGGCAAAGTCGTCAGTCCTGTTGTGCGCGCCAAAGCCTTGCCTTTTAACGCAATTGTGGAGAAGATATTCATAGCACCCGGACAAGAAGTCATAAAAAATCAAGTGCTTATGACATATTCACTGACAGAGGAAGCAGAGCGTGCCTTGCAAAAAGAAATAACCATTGAGGCGAGTACAGAAAATATTCGCGGTCAAATGCTGACATTGGAAAGCCAACTGGCCGATGTGAAAGCTGAACGCAACAAGGCTCGTCAACTGGCCGCTTCCGGTCTCGGGTCAAGCCAAGCTTTTCAAAGAATAGAAGGAGATGTCAAATCCTTACAAGCACGCATAGCCTTGCTGCAGCAAACCATCGACAAAAAAGAATCTGTTTTTCAAGAAAGACTGGAAGAACTGAGCGGCTACTTTGGAACACGTATCAGTGCCGGCGTGGACTTGCCTAAAACCCTCTTGCTCACGTCGCCCATGGATGGACACGTCCTCTCCATGGACGCAAGCCTGTATCCTGGCGCTTTGCTCAAGACAGGATCAACCCCCATACTTGTGGGACTCATGAACCCCATGCTCATTCAAGTGCAGGTCTATGAATCCGAAGTGGGGCGGCTGCAACTTGGCGCCACTACCACGGTAACAATCCCCTCGCTGGAGTCTGACAAATCGCAACAAAATACATTTATAGGGACTGTTTCAGAAATTGCGTGGACAAGCAATTCTATGATAGTGGATGCGCCTTCATATTTCACCGTAGAACTCACCGTCCCCAATCCGGACATGCGTCTCAAGCCGGGCTTTAAGGCCATTGTTACCTTTGAACCGGCACAATAGTACACTCTTGAGCAAGGGCACATATGCGTAAACTCAAAGGAATCCCGAGGCGTTTAGCCTACGTGCTCGGGGGACAATGGACGCGCGACGTGGCATGGACGGCTTTTACCATTGCCCTTGCGCGTTACAGCCCTGATATTATGGGGCAAATCATGCTCGCCCTTTCCTTCGGCTACATTGTGCGCCTCATGGCCGATGCAGGACTCAATGATTATCTTATTTCCACATTTGCCCGGCGCGAATGCCGCCCCTTACAACTGCTAGGCGCCATTACCTGCCTCAAGCTGCTTTTGCTTGTGTTGGCTGTGGCGGGCACGTGGTTCATAACATCATGGCAAGACTATGACATGACATTGCGCTTCACGGTCTTGGCCGTAGCCACCGGCCTTGGCATAGATGCCCTCACGGATTCATTTTTTGCCCTATGCCAAGCGCGAGGGCGACAAGACGTTGAGATGCGCATTCGGGTGCCTGCAAGCCTCATAGGCATTGGTACGGGCATTGTGTGTGTGCTGCTTGAAGCGCCGCCCATTGTCATTGCCCTGTACAAGCCTTTGGAATCCCTCTTACTCCTTGCAATCTCACTCAAAGTTTTGGGGCGCAATCCATTTAAGGGGCTCAATTTTTCAAGCTTAAAAGCCCTTGCCGTCACATGGCGCACAGGTTTGATTTTTACCCTTATTTCTGCATGCGCCATTCTTTATAACAAACTCAATGTATTTTTCTTAAAAAAATTTGGTGGCGATGCCGCTGTGGGCGCTTACAGTGTGGCGTGGGAACCCGTTGACGGCCTCTCGGTGCTCGTCTCTACGGCTCTGCTTGCCAAGGTAGTTTTTCCGGTCATGGCAAAGCTCTGGAATACAGATAAAGCCGCTTTTTGCACACTCACAGGCCAAACGGCACGAACGCTCTGGGCTGCTTCCATGCCCCTCATCTATCTTTTATGTGTGGAAAGTGACCGCATTATTACCTTTATTTATGGCGAAAACTATACTGTTTCTGTGCTTGCCCAAAGACTTTTAACACCCTGCATTGCAACAGCTTTCCTCCATAACCTGGCGGCCTATGCCATGATAAGCATGCGCAAACACGTATTACTCTTGGCTTTTTATGCCAGCGGGCTCGTATTAAATATTTTTTTATGCGCTCTTCTTACAAATAATATGCCCTACTTTTTTCCTGCCTATGCGGAATTTGTGGGGCCCTTGGAAGGTGCTGCCCTTGCCATCACACTCACAAAAGTATGGGTCGCCGTGGGTACGGTCTCCTATTTCCAATATGCGGTCAAGCCCTTGCTTGCGCGGCAGTGGTTTGTTGTTGTATCGGTGCCTTGCATAGCCGTGGGGCTGTGGCAATGGCTTTTACCGTATACAGACCGATTGGTGGCCGAAGGTGCGGGGCTCGTGCCCCTGTTGCTCCTCCTTTGGGTGTGGCGACCACCACCGGCATGGGAGCAAAGAAAGCTAAAAAGTGAAGAACTTATCCATAAATAAGCGTTTCGTGACCAACAACCGTGTCAATATCATTTTTGCAACAGTCTTTTTTATATTCCGCAATCTGCCTTGTGGAAAAAAACATTTCAGCGCTTTTCTCTCATGGGAGTGTGTCATATGAAAAATTCCTGCCGTATAAGATCTCTTACTTGCCTGTTATGCGTAAGCTTACTATGCGGAGCACTTTTTGGCTGTTCGAGCACTGAAGTAGAACAAGCAGCTCCTATTTTCCCTTGGTCGGCTTTTCAACGATACTGGAGTAAGGGTGCAACCGATATTACCTCCATCGAAATGGCGCAGCCCGGAGAAAATGGCTACTATGTCGATTATGGCGAGGGCGTCTCTTTGCAAATTTTTATGCAGGAAGAAATTGTTACCGGCGTTCGCCTCACATATACATCCTTACCGGAGAATCTCGCCGGTGGGCTTCGCTTTAAGAAAATCGTTAATCATATGATTTATTTAGGTAGCTTCCGTTGGTCGCGTGAGGAGGCCAACAGCATGCGTGCTTTCTTTGGCCCCATCGATGCCATTACTAAAGAATATCGCTATAAAAACGCCTACTTCAAACGCAGTTTTGATGGCGTGCAACGCTGGACTTTTCAGTGGGACTTTATACCCTATACGACAGAAGTATGGACATACAAAAATCCCTAGTAGCATGTTTTGTCTCAATGTATATTTTTTAAAGCATGTGAGGGGCGTGTGCCCTTTAGGGTGAAACTTTTTTTAGGAAAAAAAGCTTTCCCCCCACACCATCGCTGCTCTCGATATCCGTAAGGCTCGTTCCTCGCCTAACGGCTACGCCTACGGCGCCATTCGGTCGGCCCCTTCAAAAAAACCAATAAGTTCACGTGTAGGCCAGAGTTTTTTTACGTGGGAAAGAAGGACATATTTTGTGGCGCATGACAACATGTAGAGAATGCAATCATAGCTTTTAGAGTAAATAAGGTACTATTGAATCAACAAGAGAGTCCACATACAAAATAAGAGCATCTGGCAGTAAATTGTGATTTTTGAAAAAAACATAGAGTAAGGCAAGCACAATGAAAAAATGGACAAAAAAAGATGCGTACACAGCGATTTTATAATCTAACTGCCTTGTTTTATGACGAAATTTCTTCATCGCACATATTCCGCCCAAAGTGCCGCCAAGCAAAAGAGTGCCTCGCAATACAGCATTAGGCGTTCGATACTGATTATTTATTGCCCTTTGTTTATCTTGGTAAAAATATAAATAGCTAAGGATATTTATAGAAAAATAATACATAACAGCGAGTAAAAAAATATTCACTTGATGCTCAATATGAAAATATACCAAACACACTACCAACAGAACATAGATTATTTTATACATATTGCCAAAATATCCTTTTCAAACTTGAAGAACACTGATCAAATGAACGCTTATATAAAATCTACTATAAAATAATTCCGAAAAAGAATTTCTCCTCTCTCAGTGATTGCGGATTCATTTTTTCAATGTATTGAAAAAATGAATAATTAAAGCGTTTTGAGGGGATGGGGGG
>CAYJPE010000018.1:0-22096 GCA_964371965.1 uncultured Desulfovibrionaceae bacterium | reverse complement strand
TAGGCGCTGTCGTCAAATGCGCCCTTTCGCCCTTATCGAAGCGGGCTCTGCGTCAGACTTTACTTGCTTTTTCGGTCAAATACCATAAGAGTAGATCCCCTCAAAGCAAGCGCATCTTCCTTGATATAACACGAAAAATCGCTCTTTGACGACAGCGCCTAGGAAGCATTAATTGCATACTTTTTTTGCCCTCTACATGCGTCAGACGCATTGCGTGAAATCTTATATATAGTAACCACACAAAATATTAATAAGAAATAATTTCACTTGTGAGAGAGCACACAATCTCTTGCATCAGCGCTTCCTTTATTTTTCAAAGCATTTTTTTCTTGGCAAATACATTCCTTTACGGCATAATTCCAATGTGTTGTCATGTTTCATACAGATTTTCTCTATCCACATACATTGTTACAATGGGAGCGCTGCCATATGCTATTTCGCCGTCTAGTTCTTTTATTTTCGTTCATTATATTAAGTGCTTGTTCTTGGCAACCTGTTAAAGTGGTTGACCCTTTGCAATTCAAGCTCTTAGCCGACAGGATGCCCACTGAGTTAGAAGCGCGCGACATGATTGATAGCGATCGTGATTACATTGAAGGCACGTGGGAGGAAGTACCCCAAAATTATGGAGAGCGCCTTTTTCATGACCTTTCCCCTTCCGTTATCTTTGACAACACTGTAGGTAAAAACACATACACATCCTTCGCACAAAGCGTACAAAAAGGAGATACTGTTGCAAAGAAAAGTCATGGTTTTACCCTCATCCACAATCATAAAAAACGCTCCGAGCGTCGTCTGGATGTTGATATGGTGGCGATCAGCGATTGGGACAATGACGGAAAAAAAGACTGGATTGTCGCCTGCACCCTAAAGCGTACAAAGGCGGCAAATCCGCGTATATACTATGTTGTTGTCGCAAATCCGCCTATACAGGGTGCGCTTCGTGCCCGCACGGTGGCCGTGTATGATGACCTTGGCGTTATAGGCCGCCTGTATATGCATAGTAGCGAAGCCAATGTCGACGCGCCTGTGGAGGATGTCGTCCCTGGTTTGCGTTCTGTCACCACGCCCCCATCACAACAAAATTCATCACAGAAAAAAGATGGCGTGCAAGAACGCAGCCTTGATTAACACCTCTTAGCAGTCCGTTGAAAAAATGCAATTTGCGGCGTCCCCTTCGGAACGGGGATAAAAAGTCAAACCGCGCAGTGTATGAGACATACATAAGCGATTTGGCTTTTTTATGCTGACGCCGCAGATTGCACTTTTGCAACGGACTGCTAAGGACGTATGATTTTATCTGCCCTTTGCAAGCTCGTGACAATATCTAGCATATTAGATGTTTGCCCAACTTCCTTATGCTCCATAAGTCCATAGTGAGCAAGGCAGGTGCCGCACACTAACACATGCACCCCGGCATCTTCCAGCGCTTTAAGATGTCCCAGTGCCGGGCCTTGCGTGGCGGCTAATTTGACCCCACCGTTCAATAAAATAAGACGCCATAAATTTTCACCAAATTCGGGCAAGGTTGCAAGAAAAGTATTCATAAGCTTGCCGCCAAGATCGTCATCCCCACGCCCAAGCGTTTCCGTGGTAATAAAGACAAGACTATATTCTTTGTACTCGTCAGTATCACGTTTGTGGTTTTCTTGAACATTTTCCCCTTGCAGGCGCGCTTGTTCTACGCTAAAAGTCGCTGTAGCCGTTAAAGCAAAGTCACTTCCTTGCTCTTGTCGGTGTACAGAAAAGGACTGCTGTTCGAGGAAGCGTTGCACATTTTCTGCGGCTGCTTCATTGTCTACCAAGACATGCAATGTAAAAGGCATATTATTTGCATTTTCACCGCCATTGCCCTCAACACCGCGGGAAAGGGCATTGCGACATGCTACCACGGGCTGCGGGCATGGCATATTACGTAAATCAAGTGTTTTCATATGAATAACCCCAATCAGTGTTTTATATACATGGGTGCGATATGAGTCCACATAAGGTGTCTACTGGTCAATTATTCTTCCGCTGAACCCCAAAAAAACTTTGGAGCATACTATGCATGCACGCACAACTTTCTTTTTGACCCTAAGCCTTCTTATCAGCTTATTTGCCATAGTAACCTTTGTGGACATGGAAGCAAACATCGCCACAATGATTTTTGCGTGCGCATTCCTTTTGGCAATAGGCAGTGCCTTTTATTATGTGCATGACCGTAAACAACAAAGTAATGCCCTTATGGCATTTATTCAAAAATTAGGCAAGCATGCCGCAGCACCGCGACATATTCAACAGCAACCATTGACAGCAGACTTTTTTCAAGACATTTCGCTGGACACTGAGCAGCTCGAAGAAGATCTACAAAGTATCTATCAAAGCGTTTTGCATGCACAAAAAGAATGGCAAAACCACTGCGGGCAATGGCATAACAACATGGACTCCATAACAAAACAACAGCTTGATACACAAAACGCCCTTGAGCAAAGCAAAAACTTGTTGATTTCGCAAGAACAAATAATGTCCGACATGCAAAAAATTGGCAAAAAAGCCGCTACTGTCACTGGCAAACTTTCTAAAGGAGTCAGAGATTTGACTCACGTGGTCGGTAGCGTCAACAGTGGCATGCACTCCCAACTCTCGCGCATCGAAGAAACCTACACTAGCGTAGAAAACATGCTTCACAGCGCAGAAGCCTCTGCCAGCCGAGTTATCGAAGCCTCTGAAGGCGCCAACGACTCACGCCAAAAAGCCATAGATGGCGTCAGTGGTGTGAAAGCATCCGTCACATCCATCATGCTCGTACAAGAAACGGTGCTCAGCCTACGCAACACTATGGTCCAGCTTGCTGAACGTACTGAAAACATTGGAAAGGTCATGCTTGTCATTAATGAAGTAGCTGATCAGACAAACTTACTTGCGCTCAATGCCGCCATTGAGGCTGCTCGTGCCGGAGAAGCTGGACGCGGTTTTGCCGTCGTTGCCGATGAGGTACGCAAGCTCGCAGAAAAAACCCTCACCGCCACCAAGGAAGTGGAGCTTGCTGTACGTAGCATAAAGGAAGAAACGGAGCGCAATATGATGGTGGTAGAAAAAGCCGTTGAATATACCACGCAAAGCGCACAATCTACCAAGGGTGCAGGTGATTTCTTAACAAACATTATTGAACGCATGGAAGAAACGGCAGGTCAGCTGAGTGATATTGCCGGTGCAGCGCAAACCCAATCTCACATCAGCAAACAAGTGCACACAGCGCTTGATGAAGTCAAGTCTGTGGCAGGCAAAACCACCGAACATATGCAAGACTTTATGCAAACTCTTGTGACATTTTCGAGCAGTGTGGATGATGTGGATATTATTGTTCATGCCTTAAGCTCCGGGGACTTGGAGGCGGCCAGCAGTTCCGATACCTTCATTGTATGGACAAACTCACTCAATATTGGCGTCGACCGCGTTGATATGCAACACAAAAAGCTCTGCGATTACATCAATTCCCTTCACAAAGCCATCCAAAACGGCGATGATAAAAAACGCATTGCACAGCTTCTTGCAGTATTGCTTGAATATACCGAAACGCACTTCCAAGAGGAAGAGGCTCTCTTCGGTAATTCCACATACCCGCATACAAGAGAACACAAAAAACTTCACAAATCCTTTGTACAAAAGCTCGTGGAATTTCAAGATCGTCTTACAAAGGACAGTGGTAGCTTGAGCATGGATCTTCTTATCTTCCTCAAAGACTGGCTACTCAAGCACATCATGGGCACAGATAAACAATATGTCCCCCATGTACGCAAATAGCAGGCCGCTGAAAAAAGGCGATCTCCAGCGTCAGCGGCAAAAAAGCAAACAACTTATTATGCAGTCATACACGGCCTTGCTTGCTTTTTTGCGCTTCCTTCTTCCCCGAAGGGCGCCGTAAGCGTAGCCGTTAACAGCCCGTTGAAAGAATGGACTCTGCGGCGTCAGCGATAAAAAGTCACACCGCTTATGCATGCCTCATACACCGCGCGCCTTGACTTTTTTCGCGTCCTTGCATCTCACACTTTTTGAACGGACTGTCAAAAATGGAGATTTTCAACAGCCTGTTACGTGAATAACGCACCTTACGGATCTTGTGAGACTGATTTTCAAGTAACAATAGAGAGCCACGCTGTATCTCACCTTCCTTGAACGGCCTGCGCATTCAGACTTTTTCAACAGCCTGGCAGAGGTGGAGCCCTTACACAAGAAACGAATGTTGCGGCAATCGAAAGCAGTGAGAGTTGGACTACATACACAGTTTGACTTTTTATCGCTGACGACCAGATTGCCGTTGCTTCAGCAGGCTGTTATGCCATTCGTAAAAAAAACTGCAATATAAAGAAATATACCAATCCCACAGCAAGAAAACATAAACTGGGTACAAAAACTTTTTTCACAGAATCTGGCAAGCTTACCTTGAAATATTGGCATGAAAGGATAAAGCAAATATGTAAAGGACTCATCATGGCACCCGTCATGACAGAAACAAGGCCAATCATAAGCCACGGCGTCACAGGTCCTGCACCACTCGCCTCCACAAGCGCCATAAGCAAGGGAAAGGCTGCCCCCACTGCAGCCATCATAAGCCCTGTCAATGCACCCATGACCCACGGCAAAAGAATGGCACACAACCACAAAGCCACCATGCCTGCATCTTTACTTATAAGGCTTTCTACTATACCACCACCGGCAATAACATTCTTAAAAACCCCAAGAGCAGCCACCACAAAAATCATGGCGCGCACACTTGGCTTCATAACAGTCTGCACAAAGGTCGCCACACCCAAACGATTTTGCAAAAGACACACAGTCACTGCCGCAACAAGCGCTGCTACAACTCCATAATCCATGGGGTATTGCGGTAAAAAAAGTGCAAAAAAAGCTTCACACAACAAAGCACCACCCACAGCCACCAAGAGCGGTAAACCTTCTTTGAAAATACTTTTCACATTTCCTTCAGGAATAGTATTAAGTTCTCTATTTGGGGGTGGTAAGACATGAGGGCGCACAAAAAAAATCCAACCAATGCAAAAAAAGGCTATACTCAAAGGAAATGTCCACATGACAAGAGACGGCGTGCTTATGCCCCCAAGACTCGCGGCCATTATCATGGCAGGATACAGAGGCCACGACATTTCCACCGTATGACGAAACCAATAATTAATAATTGACTTACCTTGTTCCGGCATGGGCAATTCTTTTGACACTGCGTTTATCATGGGTGCAGAAAAAACCGCTCCTCCCGGCATGGGCAACAAACCTATGAGCATGGGAAAAAGCACCATTCGTACACGTGGCGACGTTACCCTGTAAGCAAGGGCAGACATGAAGCGCTCCGCTTGCTTTGTACTTTCCATAATATGTGAGAGTGATAAAACGCAAACCACCACGCACCAAATAACAAGAATGGATGTGTCTGAAAAAATATCAATGGCAAGGTAAAACCAGTCCATAGGCGAAATACCAAAAAGCAAAGCCATAACAAAAGACCCAAAAAGCACCGAAACACCAAGCCCACAATGCAACCTTATGCCAAAAAGCATAAGCGCAAAAACCATCACCAATTTTACATACGCAACAATCATATTTTTCCTCAAAACTTCAAAAGGCCATATTCTTCACTCTAAAACACACAAAAAGCAAGCAAATGTGCACGGCAGCCATGTACATTCGCTTGCTTTTATCCCAATTTGAAAGAAAGACAGTGAAATATATTTTCGACAGGCAGATGAAGGCATAAGATGAGCAAAAAAACGAAACAACTTTTGGTCTGCGGCAGTCATATATATTTATATACACCAACGACTTGCGCTTTCCTTTCCTCGTCAAAGAATACACACACGTTTCAATCAAAGCATCCTTATTTACCCATGGCGCTCATAAAATCCTTATTGCTCTTTGTACCACGCATTTTATCGAGCAAAAATTCCATACTATCAATGGGCGGCATAGGCGCAAGAATTTTACGCAAAATCCACACTCGATTCAATACTTCATCACCCAAGAGCAAATCTTCTTTACGTGTCCCCGTACGATTAATATCAATGGCAGGAAACACACGTTTATCCGACAAGTGACGGTCAAGATAAATTTCCATATTACCCGTGCCCTTAAACTCCTCAAAAATCACTTCGTCCATGCGAGAGCCTGTGTCAATAAGAGCAGAGGCTATAATCGTCAAACTCCCCCCCTCTTCCACATTACGCGCAGCACCAAAAAAGCGCTTTGGCCTTTGCAAAGCATTGGCATCGAGCCCGCCGGACAAAACACGGCCGGAAGGGGGTGTCACAACGTTATATGCGCGCCCTAGGCGCGTTATGGAGTCAAGCAAAATTACCACGTCGCGCTTACGCTCCACAAGACGTTTTGCCTTTTCCAACACCATTTCACACACCTGCACATGCCTGTGCGGCGGTTCATCAAATGTAGAACTCACAACCTCTGCCTTACTCACAGTGCGCTCCATGTCGGTCACCTCTTCAGGACGCTCATCAATAAGCAATACAATAAGGTATACATCAGGAAAATTGGCATTTATAGCATTGGCCATGGACTGCAAAAGAATGGTTTTTCCCGTACGGGGCGGCGCTACGATAAGCCCCCGCTGACCGCAGCCTATGGGAGACATAAGATCAATAACACGATTGGAGAAATTTTTGTCTCCATTTTCCATGGTGAGCTGACTATTGGGATAGATGGGGGTGAGATTATCAAAAAGAACAAGGTTTTTCGCATTTTCAGGAGGTTCAAAACCGATTTCCGTGACTTTCAAAAGAGCAAAGTAACGCTCAGCCTCCTTTGGTGGACGAATTTGCCCTGAGACAATATCCCCCTTGCGTAAAGAAAATCGCCGTATTTGTGACGGAGAAACATAAATATCATCAGGACCCGGCATATAACTACAGAGCGGTGAACGTAAAAAACCAAAGCCATCCGGTAAGATTTCTAAAACACCGTCACCATAAATGGCACCGTTCTGCGACGAACAGGCTTGCAACAAAGAGAAAATGAGCTCTTGTTTACGCATGGAACTTGCATTCTCGACAGCATATTGCTCTGCCAACTCCATAAGTTCCTGCATACTTCTTGTTTTAAGTTCACTTAGGCTCAATGCACTTTCCATATTTTCAGGAGCAACTTTCTTTTTACGCATAAAATCCCAATAATAAGTATTGTTTAGTGGTTAACGAAGATATGCCATAACCATGGCACGAAAGATGTGTGAGGGAATCTAAAGAAAAAAACGATGACTTTTTTGGAGCATTCCAACCTTAGGAATCCCTATTCCCAATGCTCCAAAAAAGTCTTAATTTCACCAATTAGCAAAAGACATGCGTCAATACAAGATCACTAGGCTTGCGAAAGCGAGAAGTAGACCACAAAGGACACATTACGCACAACGCATTATCTCTTTCACTATGACAGGGAGAGTAGATTAGTAGGTATCCCACAAATCACCGCTTTCATTGAAGTTCTGCACTTTAATCTAGAGATGCAAATGACGAAAATTCCATTGTATGCAACATACACAAGAACCTTCACAAGTTGAACCAATACTTTTTAAAGGCAAACAAACGGTTTTCCTTTCAAAAGGAGTGACAAGGCGACTGGAGAAAACCTACTCCTGCCTTCTTACATCTGAGGCTGCCGTCGCAAATAAAACTAACTAATCACTGATATCATAGATTTTTGCCCTTTAACTGCGCCAAAAACCGCTCGCGATTCAGTTATACAATCACAGATCGCAATATTGCGTGTTTATCGACATGTGCATTTCATTACTGAAAAGCTTCAAAGAACAAAAAAACACTACGTCAGCATCCTCAACGGAGTATCCGCAGCAAGCCGCTTTGTAGCAGATTCATGCAATTGTTATCAACATAACAAGAGTTTTTGTCAAACGAACTCTCAAAGAGGCGCGTCTCACATCTCTCAAAAAGGCATACCGCCAATTTCAGCTGAGCATGCGATGAATCTTAAACACAAAACTGCTTCCTAAAAAAACAAAAGGCGCTCAACGTGCCAGCCACAAAAATCCAAAAATTACTCATCAAACGGCACTTTGCCCCTGAGGAAAAAGCACTCGCCTAACTTAGAAAATTTCTCGACTTATGACTCATCGTAATGCGCCCCAAATACACTTGTGTTTGGCGCACATCTGGCACATAAAAACATCTGAATACTTCAAACATAGCGTTGCGGAAAACATAAAAGAAACGAGTGCTCAAGCGCAAGCACCTATAACTGAGATAATGTAGCGCAATTTTCAAAAGAAAGCAAGAAAAAAACTCTCTTATGAAAGGACTTACTCTTTAACCCGATCCTTGGCTTGAGGTAAGGCATAATGAGAAAAAATAGTCTCCCGCAATTCCTGTTCACTCACGCCCAATATACCGGATAACTCTCCGGTAATCAACAGCATGGCTTGCTCAAGAAGGCGTTTTTCTCCAAACGAAAGCTCTTTTTGCCTGCTAATTAACAAAAGTTCGCGAACAACATCCGCAACTTCTGTCAAATCGACGCTTTTGAGCTTTTCGGTATACTCTCTATACCGTCTGTTCCAGTTTTGGCCAGCGTAAACAACTACTTCTTGATCATCGCAAAGGAAGGCATATATTTCCTGAGCTTTCTGCTCGCTAATTAGCGGGCGTAAGCCCACATTGAGTGCATTATGCACAGGAACCATAAGCGTTATATTGTTAGACATAATGCGAACAATATAAAACTCACAGTGTGCCCCACCTATATCTTGGTGGTCAATACTCTCAATCTTTCCGACTCCCTGTGCGGGATAGACGACCAATTCATCAGCTTGAAACATGAGAGACCTCCTTTTCAACACGTGAAAGGGAAAAGGAAGAAGGCTGGTACAAGTGATATATTTTCTTATGCCACTGTAGAGTTTTTGTCTAGTGAAAAAAAATATATATTTCACCAATTTTTCAGCACGTTACATAACGTGAAAAAAACTGACAAAAAATCTCCTTGAAATTCAGATGGTAATAATAAAATCACTTTTACAAAAAACATCAATCACATGTGCCACGTTCAGCCTTCGATAGCCCCCATTAAAACATATTTCATGTAATGTCTAGAGGCGAAGCGCATATTTTTTTGCGGCATCAGAATTCTCTTTATAAAATATTTCAATAAGTTGCAGTGCTTTTGGCAATATTTGTTCATAAATTTTTATTTCATCACCTGTCGGGCGCGTCAACACATAATCACTCACGTCCCTATGCTTCATCTCACTTTCCTGCTGTGGACGACCAATGCCCATGCGCAAACGATGAAAGTCTGGTGCTCCAAGATGCTGACAAAGCGACTTGAGCCCATTATGACCCGCATTGCCCCCACCTGTTTTAAAACGAAGCTTCCCAGGCGCAAGATCCAATTCATCATGTGCAACAATAAGCTTATCAAGCGAAATTTTATGCCAAGCCAAAAGAGGTTGGATACTTTGCCCACTCAAATTCATAAATGTTAAAGGCTTTGCCACAAGCCACCATTTGGGAGAGTTCCATAAAGTACACCTCCATAATTCACAACGAAATTTTGCCCCAGAAAGGGACTCCACTCGACCCTTGTTTTCTGCCTCGCGAAGAAAAAAATCCACAAGCTCAAAACCTAAATTATGTCGCGTACCCACATATTGCGAACCGGGATTACCAAGACCCACCAAAACACCTTCATATTCCATATCAACTCCAAGACTACGAATACATATGTAAAGGTAGCCCAAAACCAGCACATCTTCCTGCCACATGGGCTGCAATGATCTTGGCATAGTCTGTGCTAAAAATTGCCATATGCCCTCCCCCTTGTATGGCAAAACACTCCTTATATGGTGCCACAAGCGTATCTACAATACCCTGCATCATGACAAGTGGAAAAAGCGCATCGTCCCTAGCAGTAATCACACATACAGGGCAATGTATATGTCCTTCTTGTTGTGCTAAGGACAAATCCTTTGTGAACAAACTGTGCACAAAACACAAAGGATAGGTTTGTCGACATTGCTTTCTTGGAGCGATAACGTGAGAGGCACCTGCCACTATGCGATGTAGTTGTAAATAAAACATAAAATGTAAAGGCAAGCGCGGTGCATATGAAGAAAAGGCTCCCAGGTATCGGAGCAAAACTTCTTTATGCTGCAAAAGTGAAGCGAAGCGCGTCACACTGCCCGCATCGTCTTCATGAGGCAACAATGTACCAACAGGAAAACTTGCGGCAATATGCGGATTATCCAGCGCATGAGCAAGGGCAAGTATGCCTCCTTGACTGTGCCCACATACCACAAGCGGCCCAGAAAATTTACCTCTCGCCCATTCCTGCGCATCATACCCATTAAGAAGAATATCATCAAAAACAAAACTTTTTTTTATACGAGAACTCAAACCGTGGCTCAGAGGATGCACTGCCACAATATTACATCCATAACCAAATAATTCGTATAAAAACAAGAGATACATATGAGGTGACGCCATGGTACCTGGATAAAAAAGCACTGTCACCGCCTCAGAATCCTTCTCCCAAACAGAAAGCACAATGGAAACACCTTGAGAGCAGAGCGTAATGTGCTGCGCGCGCTCATAAAAGGGTTTCAATGTCGCATGATACATAGGCACCTATCTTATGGAAGTACTGATACCTCAGTACCTTTGACAAAAAGTCTCGTAAAAAAAGCCGATTCTCCTTCTAATTCAGAGAATCGGCTCAGCACATCTTGCTGTAAAAAACATTAAGAAGCTTCAGCGTCGCCTTCAGCCTCATCCTTTACTTTGGAAATGACGGAGACAACAGCAAAATTCTGATTATAAGAGACACTCACACCATCAGGAAGCTGCACATCAGCCACGCGCACAGTACTATTCAGCCCCATATCCGTCACATCAATTGTTATCTTTTTGGGCATTTCTGCAGGTTTTGCCACAAGCAAAAGACGTTCGCGATAAGTTTCGAGCTTCCCACCGAGCTTTACACCCTTGGAAACACCCACAAACTCAATGTCCACATGAACATGAACAGGCTTTTCAAGGTCTACTCCATAAAAATCAATATGGGTAAAAGCATTCTTATAGGGGTGATACTGCACATCCCACACCATGACGGGGTGTGTTGTCTTGGTGCCATTATCGTCCACTTCAAGAGTAAAGACAGTTGTACGACCCATTTCTGCGTACATTTTTTCTAAGGGCAATGCCTGCATTTGGACAGGCACATTTTTCCCATCAGCTGTGTAAAATACTCCGGGAACTATTTTTTGAGTGCGAAGGCGGCGATTTGGCCCTTTGCCTAATGCATCACGCTTTTGCACAGAGAGAACTTTTTCGGTGGACATGCTTGACTCCTTATGAATAACGCTGCTTACCGCCAGCACCATATTCCGTCAGAAATGGCGCCACGCAAAGAGCGAGAAATACCCTTATCTCAAGACGTGTGACAAGGCACACTTACACAAAAAGCACACTCACAGAAGAACCTGTATGGATATTATGGATAGTTTTACCAAGAAGAGAAGCTACCGAGGCAACTTGTAACTTAGGACATCGCTTGGCCTTTTCATCCATAGGTATTGTATCTGTTACAATAACCTTGCTCAACTGATCCGTTGCATTAATCCTGTCAATGGCCGGTCCCGAAAGAACTCCATGAGCCGCACAGGCTATAACTTCCCGCGCACCACTTTGCCCTAACACTTCGGCACCTGAGCACAAAGTTCCTGCCGTATCAATCATATCATCAACGATAACGGCAATCCTGTCAGTCACATCACCGATGACATTCATGGCTTGTGCCTGATTTGGAGCATCACGTCTCTTGTCAATAATAGCAAGAGAGGCATTAAGACGTTTTGCATACGCCCTCGCCCTCTCTACCCCACCAGCATCCGGCGAAACAACAACGATTTCTTCCTGCGGTAAGGTTCGCAAATACTCCATCATTACCGGGACACAGTATAAATTGTCCACAGGGCAATTAAAAAATCCTTGAATTTGACCAGCATGTAAATCTATGGTCACAACCCTTTGTGCCCCTGCAGCCTGCAAAAAATCGGCTATCATCTTGGCACTAATGGGCGCGCGAGGACTTACTTTTCTGTCTTGACGTGCGTACCCATAGTATGGAACAACCGCCGTTATGCGCGCAGCACTTGCGCGCCTTAGCGCATCCAACATGAGGCACAATTCCATGACATTATCATTCACAGGTGCACATGTCGGCTGAACAACAAAGACATCGTCACCGCGTATGTTTGCACCAATTTCAATCCTGATTTCGCCATCGCTGAAAGTGCTGGTCAAAGAGGGGGTCAGTTGACATCCGAGATGATCACAAATGGCCGACGCAAGCGCGTGATTGGCGGAACCTGTCAGAATTCTCAAGTCATTAAACATGGCTTGCCTTTTATAGCTAAAGCAAAAAAATGGCAGGGGCGGAAGGGATCGAACCCTCGAGTGACGGGACCAAAACCCGTTGCCTTACCTCTTGGCGACACCCCTGCACTATAGTGTTCCCAAAAACACCTTGTAGCCCTTGCACTGCATCAAATTTGCAATTCTTTGCGCGTCTTCAATAACTGTAAATAATCCAATCATCGCCGACCCACTCCCGCTCATCACAGCACACTCGGCGCTCCCTTCGAGGAGACTCTCCTTAAGCTCTGCGAGAATCGGGTAGTGTTCAAAAACCACCAATTCGAAATCATTGGCACACTCATATTGTGTATGAATATGTGCCGTACAAGAGAAGTCGTTTTTATCTGTGACAGCGTCTTTTGTCAAGTTTTCTTTTAAAAAAAAATTATTTTTTCTTTCGTCCCACGCCTTGTACGCCCAAGGTGTTGATATATATATATTTGGAAACACAAGAACATAATATAAGTCGTGCCAGTTGGGAGCGCAAAACTCGATCTGATCTCCAATACCACGCACCCTTGCAGGCACATTATACAAAAAGAAGGGAACATCGGCCCCAACTTCCAAAGCGATTCTGGCAAGCTGCGCTGTATCAAAAGGTGTGTGCGCATGGACATTGCACCACTTCAGCACCTCTGCAGCATCACTACTCCCACCACCAAGCCCCGCACCATGAGGTATCTGTTTCGTAAGGTGTACATGCACACCCGGCACAACGCCACCCGCCCGGACAAAGGCTGCATGAGCCTTTGTGAGTGTATTATCCACACAATCAATATGGCTCTGCGTACAACTGAGCGTCAAATGCATATTCTGTGAGGGTGTAAACTCAAGTGTATCACAAGGGACACGCAAAGGCCAAAACAAAGAGTCCAATGTGTGGTATCCATCCTCGCGTACCCCAGTTATGCGCAAGGATAAATTCACTTTACAGCCTGCTTTGCGTATTTCTTTCATAAAGAGCTACAGCACTTCCACTGTCAGGTGATTATTGGTAAAGACACAAATTTCTGCCGCAATATCCATGGCATGCCGGACAATATGTTCTGCATCCATTGCCTCGCCTTGCGGTACATGGCGCACTAAAGCCCGCGCCGCTGACAAAGCATAAGCACCACCACTCCCGATGGCGGCAACACCATCATCCGGTTCAATAACATCACCGGTTCCGGAAAGCAAAAGTATGTGTTCCGTATCTGCCAACAGCAGCATAGCCTCCAGTCGACGCAAATATTTGTCCTTGCGCCAATCCTTCACCATATCTACCGCCGCACGCGTCAAATTGCCATGCACCTCGTCAAGTTTCGCCTCAAAGAGTTCAAATAATGTGAAGGCATCAGCTGTGGCTCCGGCAAAGCCAGCCAAAATCTGGTCTTTATAAAGGCGTCGCACTTTGCAAGCACCGTGCTTCATTACAGTGCTCTGTCCAAGCGTCACCTGCCCGTCTCCACCCATGGCAACTCGTCCATTGTAACGTACCGCAAGAATAGTGGTCGCATGTGTTTCCATATCACATTCCTTCATCCCAAATGGCCTTACGTTCCTTATAGCGTTCATCAAAGTATTGCAAGTGTGCTGTATGCAGGGACGTTGTGGCCAAGCCTTGGGCTTTTTCTAGATATTGTTGAGTCTTTTTTTTATGATTTGCATAGAGGGCACTGTACGCCAAATGCAAATACGCATCGAAATGCTTACCGCTACGCCCGAGGGAGCGCGCATAAGCAGCATGCACTTCTTGGTCTTGAGGCAAAATACGCAGAACGGCTTTGTAATACTGTTCCGCTTGTGGTGTTCGGCCTGTTTCGTCCAAAAGGCGTGCATAGAAAAATTGCGCCATATAGTCTCGTGCATCAAGACGCATGGCCTTTGTGAGCAAAGATTCTGCCTTGTGCATATCCCCTTTGCGATAATGGAAGATACCTGCTTCTCGTACAATCAATGCATCGTTGGGCGCTGCTGCCAGCGCCTTATCAAACCATGCACTGGCCTCGTGTACTTTATTTTCTCGTGAAAAAAGCATGGCCAAACCCATAATTGCCAGTGGACTTGTATCTTTTGCAAAAATTTGACGCGCGGCCTGCAGGGTACCGTACCGTGCCCACAAAAGTGTTTTTACACGATGAAACTTTGTATTATCCACCTTTCTTTTATTCAAATGCTGCGGGCCTGTTTGTGCCTTGGCCACCACACTCGTGATACGTGTACCAAGGTCAGGGTGTGTCGAAAGATATGTAGGAATGCTCCCACCACCGCTGAGCGCACTTTTAGCACGGATTTTTTCAAACCCGCCAGCCATTCCCATGGGTGGGTAACCGGCAGCAACAAGAAACTGATAGCCAATATCATCAGCTTCATTTTCATCAATGCGGCTATAATTGAGCATGGCAGACTGCCCTGCTCCTAATGCGCCCGTAGCGAGAGCCGCACCACCGGCTCCTCCTGCCGCCACACCGGCCACGGCCAGCAACAAGGAGGCCAAAGTAAGATATTGAGCACGTTCCATCCGCGAAGCCACATGGCGCTGCGTCACGTGAGCCATCTCGTGAGCAATTATGCCAGCAAGTTCTGCTTCATCTTCGAGTTGCATCATAAGTCCCGTAAAAATAAATATATAACCACCGGGCACAGCGAAGGCATTCAAAGAATTATGC
Source organism: uncultured Desulfovibrionaceae bacterium (assembly GCA_964371965.1). Taxonomy (GTDB): domain Bacteria; phylum Desulfobacterota; class Desulfovibrionia; order Desulfovibrionales; family Desulfovibrionaceae; genus CAYJAD01. The sequence continues at coordinate 7,017 of CAYJPE010000018.1, read as the reverse complement.
AAAAAAACGCCGGAACGAAAGGGAAAAGGTTGCGGCGGAATCACTTTCGTAATTTTATCCACAAGCCCCTGTACATACAAAGATACTTCCGGATCTTCCACGAGAGGCATCTGGGATCGTATGAGCACATCAAACTTTCGACCCAATTCAGCCTCATCCTTGATGCCAAATTCTCCAAAACTTAAAAAAGCATAGGCCGGCACAACGCACGTTTGCGTCACTAAAACAATGCACAACACAAGGCATGCCGTTATTTTTTCGAAAAGCTGTTTATATGCCGAACAAGAACGCATCATACTCTACCCCCTAGCAGCCTGTTGAAAAAACTCCATTTTAGGCAGGTTGTTCAAAATGGTGAGAGACGAGGAAGCGAAAAAAGTCAAGGTGCGCAGAGCGACCCAAAGGCGCCTAAGGCGTAGCCTTTACACAAGGAACGCGTGTTACGGCTATCGAGAGCAACACGTATGAAACGTAACATAAGCAGTGTGACTTTTTATCCCCGCTCCGAAGTTGACGACGCAGATTGCCGTTTTTCAACAGCCCGCTACACCCCAATAGCACAACACGGTATGCCCTGCACAAAAGGTATTATTGAATATCCCACACAGCACCTGCAGGAGTATCACGAATGACAATACCTAATTTCGACAAGGAGTCTCGAATGCTGTCCGAAGCGGCAAAATCTTTCTTTTCACGCGCTTCATTGCGTTGTGCCAAAAGCTTTGCCACATGCATTGGATCTATATTTTTTCTGTATGCTTGTTGTGTACGTAAATGTAGTAAAAAATCCTGCGATGCTTCAAAAAAAAGACCTAGCACCGCCCCCCATGTGCGAATAATTTTTTGTGCGGCAAGCAAAAATTCTCGCATGCCAACACTTTTGCGCACATTCTTATCTTCCATGCTCCTATTCACAAGACGCACAAGCGCAAATATATGTCCAAGAGCTGCGGCAGTATTCACATCATCTGCCATCGAATCTGCAATGGCCTTGTCCAAATCCTGCATTTCTTGCGTTAACTCCGGAGGGAAAGGTATTTTTTTCCATAAATCACGGTCAAGGAGGACGGACATTTCATGAAGGCACTCATAAACACGCTTTTGCCCGCGTTCGGCTTCATCCATACTCGTATCGGTAAAATCAATGGGGCTGCGATAGTGTTTGCCCAGCAAAAAGAAGCGCAATGTTTCCGGCAAATAATTTTTTAAAATATCCCGAATTGTTTGAAAATTTCCCAAGGATTTTGACATTTTTTCGGCATTTATTTGCACAAAGCCATTATGTACCCAATACTTGGCGAGTTCTTTTTGCGTACACGCTTCTGTTTGCGCTATTTCATTCTCATGGTGCGGAAAAATAAGATCTTGTCCGCCACCATGTATGTCCAAAGGTAAATAAGCTTCACTCATGGCAGAGCATTCAATATGCCAACCGGGGCGCCCCTTTCCCCATGGGCTCTCCCAAAAAGGTTCTTCCGGCTTTGCCGCTTTCCACAAGGCAAAGTCAAGCGGATCTTCTTTTTCTTCGCCGGGCAACACACGTGCCCCGGCTTGTAAATCATCTAAACTACGCCCCGAAAGTTTGCCATAAGGGGCATAAGCACGTACGCGAAAATACACATCGCCGGAAGGTGTTGCATACGCTTTACCGTCGGCAATGAGCGTTTTACACAAATCCTGCATTTGCGAAATGTACTCGGTGGCACAAGGTTCGGTATCCGCTCGCAACACAAAAAGCTTGTCCATATCTTCGTGAAAGGCACGCATATAGGTGGTCGCAAGCTCACGCCAGTCACGACATTCTGCATTTGCCCGATTAATAATTTTATCGTCTATATCTGTGAAATTTCTAATGAATTTTACCTCGTATCCCACATGACGAAAATAGCGGACAAGGACATCAAAGACGATAGATGAGCGTGCATGCCCAATATGACAATAATCATATGCTGTGATACCGCACACATACATAGTGATTTTACCTTCATTCACCGGCACAAAAGGCTCTTTTTTCCTCGTCAACGTATTATAAATCTGCATTATTTCTCCAAAAATCACAGCGTGAACATATGTTTATGTTTATACTCTTAGGCGCTGTCGTCACATTGCGCATTTATGTGTTATATCAAGGAAGACAAGCTTGCTTTGAAGGAATATACTCTTATGGTATTTGACTGAAAAAGCAAGCGAAGTCTGAGGCAGCGCCCGCTTCGATAAGGGCGAAAAGGCACATGAGACGACAGTGCCTAGTCTTTATCAAAATACGCAATACGCCCTTCGTGGCGTCCGCCCTCAAAGGCAGTTTGTAAAAAGACATCCAACATACTTTGAGCAAGTCCTTGTCCCGTAACGCGTTCGCCAAGACAAAGCACATTGGCATTGTTATGTTGACGAGATGCTTTCACTTGAAATTCTGTACCGCATAGAGCCGCCCGAATACCCTTATGGCGGTTTGCCATTATGGACATACCGGCACCTGTGCCGCACACAAGGATACCACGCGCCCCACTTTTGACAACAGCCTCACACAAAGATTTGGCAAAAACAGGATAATCGCAACTCTGCGTTGAATGAGTACCGTGATCCTCAACGTCATACCCTTGCGCCATGGCATAATTTTTTAAAAATTCTTTGAGTACAAATCCTGCGTGATCTGAAGCCATGTGAAGTTTTTTTTGCATAGGAACTCCTTTTTTCGTACAATACTCCATAAACTTAGCTGCCCTGCCACTCTTCCAGCGGGCGCACCAAGGTCCTTTCGGGCAACATAAGTCCCATTTGCGTTTCCGTAAAGGGCATAAGATTCTGACTACGCTCTTTTACAAGCAAGATGGCTTTTTTTTCTGTGCCGGTATGAGTTATGGTGAGTTTATAAGGAATTACGGCACCGTCTCTATAGGCAAGCGTCACAATCCAGCCATTCTTGTCTGCCTCTTGCCAGCGCAAGGGAAGCGCTTGCGAGTTCAAAACCAAATATCCCGCAAAGGGTGTATCTTGTAGAGTAAACTGTATGGCATCGTCTGGAAGCGCACTGTCACTGACACCTGCTATCTCGTCCGTACGCTTCGTGCCAAAGACATCGCCATAGCGGCCTTCCAAAATATTTGTGACATGCTTCAAACCAAGGGGTATGGGGATACCTAGATTAAACAGTGGTTTTTGCTTCCCTTCATGAAAAAAGGCCACTTCGTCATTGGGTAAGTAGGCAAGGAAAGTTTCATGATCCTCTAAAATTTTTGCGATGGTAACGCCAATGCCGGCATTCACATCAAGACGCAGTTCTTGTGCAGAATTCCCCCATAAAATGGCAGTGACACGTCGTGTGTCACCTTCACTTCCAAAGCGCAAGCTAAAAGAAGTCCGAAAGGGTTGTACCGTTTCTCCCTGCCCAAGGCTATACCTTTCCCACAAGGCTTCAACATCCACCTGCGAGGGGGGCACAACCTGCGGAGCCTTGCCGCACGCACTCAAAGCCACACACAAGAAGAGTAAAACAATATATCGCTTCTGCCACATAATAAACTCTCTCACAATCCTGTTAGACGTTCTTGAATATTTTCAGCATTTTCTGAGCCATATTCCAAAGCTTTTTCATAACCTATACGCGCTTCTTCTTTTTTTCCAAGAGCACGAGCAATCTCTCCATAGTGTTCCCAAATGGTAGGGTCAATATCCTCATGAATATTATTATGAATAACTGCGCTGATGACACGCCACGCACCCGCCACGTCACCCCTTTTGAAAAGTACCCATGCAAGGGAATCTTGTATATAGTCACTGTCGGGAGAAAGACGTACAGCCCTTTCTATGAGCTGTAAAGCCCTATCAAGGTCACGGTTTTCCTCAACAAGGGTATATCCCACATAATTCAGTGCCTGATAGTGATTCGGTTCCCTCAAAATGATGGCCTCCATCAAGGTCACCGCTTCTTGCCTTTGTCCATTTTCTTCTAAAATAGACGCCTTTAAATAAGCCGCACCTGTGTTATCCGGCCACTTTTCAAGAAGAACACTGACACTTTCCAAAGCGCCTTTCATTTCTTTGAGGTGCAAGAGGATGCGCACCTCCATCATCCAAAATTCCACAGCATTTGCAGCCACGTCCTTCCCTTCCCGTGCCAATGCAAGCGCTTCCTCCATTTTACCTTGCTCTAAACAAAGTTCCATTCTCAACAAGACAGAACGTGGGTACGCATTGCTGTCAGAGGATATTTTTTCAAGCCACTGTGTCGTCTCAAGCAGATTTTTATCGCGTTCGTAGGCTATGGCAGCAAGATAAAAATAGATTTCTTGAGGTGCATCTTTCACATCCACAAGCCTTTTAAGGATGGATTCCGCTTCGTCATAATATCCCGTTTCTACAAAAAGACTCCCCACCGTGGCCGAAAAAAGAGGGTTTTCAGCATAATCCTCATAATATGCCAAGGCATCTTCAACATCTTTAAGACGCAAAGAAAGGTTAACGATACGCACAACAACATCTAAGTTTCCTTGGCTTAAAAGCAAAATCTTTTCGTAAGTGTCCTTGGCCTTTTTTAGCTCACCCAGCTTTTCATAGACAAAGGCCAAATCCACCAAAACATCTAAAAAATCTGGCATTTGCTTATGGGCTTTTTGCAAATATGGGAGGGCTTCTTTCAACTTTTGCATACCCACTAACGCTTTGGCATGATAATACTCCACCAAGGGCGTGCGATCTTTCTTGGAAATATTTTGCAAAATAGACTCAGCTTCATCATATTGATCGGCTTGTACCAATAACAAGGCAAGTTCAAGCTTGGCGTCGATATTCTCAGGAGCGCGTTGAATGAAACCACGCATATGCACAATGGCTTTTGAGCCTTCTCCTGCCTTTTGTAAAAGCTCCGCATAGAGCAAATGAAGAGAGGTACTTGAAGGATATTTCTGCAAACCTTTTTCAAAAATAGGTAGAATAGGCAAGGGATCATTATCCAAAAACCATATCCCAGCGTCAATATAGGCTGATTCAGGGGCATCGTATCGACTCAATTCAGTCAGCGCGGTCACAATACCTTTCGCATCGTCATGTCGCACGGCATCTTCAAACACAAGATAGGCATAAATTGACGATGCTTTGGTTCCAAGGCGCCATACGACAACTTTCTCTGGTTTTGAAGATTTTTCGGACGCATAAGAAAAAACTGAACGCTCTCTTATTTCTCTTTCATTCGTAGCAGTCGTGTCTTGTGATGCACAACCACCACAGCCCAGAAGGGAAAAAGACGTCATAGCCATAAAAGCGAGAATAATATGGCGGAATGTGCGTTGCATATTCATATTAGTTGGTTATCCATTCTTCTGAAAAGTCTTGAATATCGTTGCTCAAGTGTGCACGAAGCTTTTCGAGCAGGCGCGCCTCTAGTTGTCGTACCCTCTCACGCGTTACATTATACCTTTCGCCTATTTCACGCAAGGTCAGGGGTTCATCGGAGAGAAGTCTTTTTTGTAAAATAAATGTTTCTTTTTCATTTAACTTTGGCAAAATTGTTTGCAGATGCGCTTGTACAAGCTTCGCAATTTCATCACTTGCAAAGCTTTCTTCTACTCCGGGCCCCAAGGCGGGCAAAAAATCCATGCGCGTGGCTCCGCCGGAATCGTCACTTATTTGCACATCAAGAGACATGTCGGCCGATCCAAGACGCTGATCCATCTCGTGAATTTGATCCACACTTACACCAAGGCGCTCAGAAAGCATGGCTGCATCGGGATCAAAACCTTGAGAGATGAGTTTTTGGCGTTCTTTATTCAAATTATAAAAAAGCTTACGCTGCACTTGCGTGGTGCCGATTTTCACCATGCGCCAGTTATTCATAATAAATTTCAAAATATACGCTTTAATCCAAAAAGCGGCATAATACGAAAACTTAATACCTTTATCGGGGTCAAATTTATTCACGGCACGCATAAGCCCCACGTTACCTTCCTGAATAAGATCCAAAACATTTTGCATCCAGCGGCGTTGAAAATCCATGGCTATCTTCACCACAAGCCGCAAATGAGAAGAAACAAGGCGAAAAGCGGCATCCGTATCGCCATGATCGCGCACTCTTTTGGCAAGCATATGCTCTTCATCAGGCTTGAGCATGGGAAAACGGCTGATTTCCTTCATATATAGGTGCAAACTATCCTTGCTGCCGGTAGCAACGGGAAGATGACTCTTTGCAAGGACTGGTAGAGCATTTATGGAGTCGGAGGAAAAATCTTCAGATGAAAAGTCATCCGTATCCATGAGTTCGGCATCAAAAACCTCCGCATCCAAGTCGTCATTCTCTACATTGGCTGATTCAACATCGCCAAGTTCATCGTCGCCAAGTTCATCGTCGCCAAGTTCATCACCGAGTGCACTATCTGGCTCATCCTTCGACAAGCCAATACCAAGGCCACCCTTTCCAGCGCCGACCCGTTCGCCGGCAACAGTCACCTGCGCCACCACAATGTCTTCAGCACCGTTTCCCCCGGCTGTAAGTGCTGCAGAGTTCGCGACAGTATACTCTTCTTCAAGAGATAACGAGGCATTATCCTTCTTTTTGCGTCCTGCCGATGTCCGTTTTTTTTGCGCATAAGCACCCTTATCCGTATGTGAGGAAGTGGGCGTTTTAGCAGTATCTTTTTTATTCTTTTTCATATATATCTCTACGCGATGTGTATAAAGGAAAGGGAGTTCTGCGGTGGAACCACAAATTCACCGTATTATAAGTATTGTGAATAGTTGAAATCCTCAATGTATGCTCAGTTGACAAATACATCTGCACACAGGGCATACTGTAAAGATTTTACCTGCTACTTGTACAGCTCTTCTTTTACCGCTGTCAATCTTTAATATATGGGTGCCACGTATTGTTTTGCTTAAGGACTGTCTCTCAGCACATTCTTTTGCGTTTTGCCTTCGTCAAGCGGTGTTTAACTTGGCAAAAACACAAAATCTCTTTATTGAGAAGCACCCCCTAGTAGCGTGTTTTATCTAAATGTGTGTTTTTTGAAAAGCATGTGGGGGGAA
>CAYJPE010000017.1:0-22587 GCA_964371965.1 uncultured Desulfovibrionaceae bacterium | reverse complement strand
TTCAAAATTATTTTATAGTAAATTTTATATATATTTTTATTTAATCAGCGTTTCCATAGATATATATAAGCGTTTCACAAAGCGAGCGTGGTGCAGTTAGAGGGCAAAAAAGCATTTAATCAATATTTTCTTAATTCCCAATGAGACTCATGGCCATATGCGGTGCGGCATTGGCTTGTGCCAACATGGCAATGCCTGCTTGTGTCAAAATTTGTTTTTTCACAAAACCGGTCATTTCTTGCGCCACATCCACATCAGATATGCGTGATTCTGCGGCGGCAAGATTTTCTGATTGGACGATGAGGTTTTCCGCTGTGGCTTCCAACCTGTTTTGCATGGCTCCGAGGTGTGCGCGGATTTTATCCTTGGAAACAATGGCGGCATCGACGGCCACGAGGGCTTCCGCGGCATTGGCTTGTGTTTGGATATTGTTGCCTTCATTATTGATGGAATTATTGCCAAGGCCAAGAGCCTGCGCTGTGACGCGACCAATGTCGATGAAGTAATAATCTTCGGCGCTGTCATTCATGGGACCAAAGTGGATGAGCAGGCCATTGTTTTCGTTGGCTTCGGCTGATGCCCGTAGAGCATTGTTTATTTCAGCTTGTGTGACATCTACCGTGCCTGTAAATTTTACTGCCGCGTTCAATGTGTCTGCTTGTGGAATATTTGCCACATCATTGTGCGTCACATGTTCATATTGTTTGCCATCAGCAACAAGAGCATTGAGCACATTCATGGCATTGGCAGCGTGTGCTTGCCACTCAACATAATCATAATCGCGAGGATTCAGTTTTCCGGCCTGAGCGACTTTAACGTATCTGTCACCACTAGCCTCATCAAGCAAAGTGTTATATCGTCCGGAAGGGAGCTCATAGAAACCTGTTGTCGCGTTCAACTCAAAGAGAGAGAAGCCACTTGTTTCTCCGTACCAAGTTTTTTCAAACTCTTCATTGATAAAAGCAATAGCCTCGCCATTGAGCGTTACTGGCGCAAAACGGTCAAGGCTTCCGTCCAAAAGTTTTATACCGTTAAAATCTGTAGAATCGGCAATGCGGGTTATTTCGTCTGCCAATTGTTGGTATTCCGAATCAATCATAAGGCGTTGAACGGAATTGTATGTGCCCGTGGCGGCCTGTTCTGAGAGTTCCTTCATGCGAATAAGCTGGGCATCGATGATATCCATGGCGCCGTCTGCGGTTTGGACAAGGGAGATGGCGTCGTTGACATTGCGTACGCCTTGATTGAGGGCGGCAATATCTGCGCGCATGAGTTCGCGAATGGCAAGTCCGGCGGCATCGTCTGCCGCACATTCTACACGCAATCCGGTTGACAATTTACGCATGGAATTTGAAAAGCTGGTAAAATTCCGGACGAGCGCATTGGCACTGTTTAATGCCATGGCATTATGATTTATGGTAAAAGCCATGTCGTCTCCTCATGTTCTGAACGCATATCTACGAAAATTGTCACATAACAATGGGGTGCGCGGATTTTTTTGCTGAGCAAGGTGGGAAAAACTTGCTGACTTATACGTTGATGTATGCACCTGTATCATGAGTTTGCAAAATTCACGCCTACATAAAACATACATAAAACGTATGAAAGAGGTGATGGCGAATGTTGCCAGTGAAAAGAAGGAAGTTGAGAAGAAAAAAGGCAAAAAGAAAGCATATGATACGAAAATAGCCTTCAATAGGCTTTGTTTCAAATATGTGTTCAGAAAAAACCAGACATGTAAAAGAGGATGTCTGGTTTCTTCGCTGAAATGTTGGTTTGCGCTTCTTATTCTCCAAGAGCCGCCTGATGGTCCACAATCCAGATAAGTTCGCCCGCCACCGGACGAATCATTTGTGCCGGCAATACGGGGTGTGCCAAAAGATCCAATGCTTTTTGTAGGGATTCGTGTTTGCGCTTTCCGGAAACGAGAAAAAGACAACAACGCGCATTATTGATGACGGGCAGTGTGAGGGTGAGGCGGTCTGCTTTGCGATCGGGCACATATTGGTCAAGACAGAGGCGCTTTTTTTCGAGCAATGCGGGGGAGCCGGGAAACATGGAGGCCGTATTGCCATTGGCACTCATGCCAAGAATGATGAAATCAAAACGGGGGAGTTCTGTTTCAAAGTGTTGTTTTAAGAGTGCTTCGTAGTGATCGGCGGCTTTTTCCGCATGATCTTCGCCGCGCATCCGGTAAAAGTGAGTGGCATTGACATGTGAAAGCAGATTTTCCCGCGCATAATTATAAAAGCTGTTGATATTATCTGGCTCCACGCAGCATTCGTTCACCCAGTATATGGCGATTTTATCCCATGGAAGTCGTTCTGCCCAATCGGCACTACTCAGTAATTTATACAGAGGTAAGGGTGTGACACCTCCGGAAATAGCTACAGTAAAAATACCGCGCTCTGCAATGGCAGCCTCGCAGTGGTCGGCAAAAATATGTGCCGCCCTTTCAGCCATGGTGGCAGTATCTTTGTGGACGTGAAGGGAAAGGTGTGTTGACCGTGTTCTGGTACTCATAAATAAACTCCTTTTCAACAGCCTGTTATGGTTGACCCGCTTCGGGCGATGTGTGTACAAAAAGGAACTCTCCGCTCCCGAGCGTCATGGTTGTGGGTATGGCATCACACGTGAAACTATGTCCCTGCAATATACGAAAATCTTCGGGATTATTAGGATCGAGTTCTAAGGTATAGGAATCTTCCATATCGACACCGGGCAAGATACGTGTGGCCGAGTGGAGACTTCTTTTGAAGGCAAACTCTCCTTGCAGGCTTTGCCCTGTTATGGTTGTTTGGATTGTCATGTTGCGGATGATTTGTGGGCCTTTGTTATAACCTTTAACGCGCACGATAAAGATACCGCCTTCTTGTTGTGCGACAGTTTGCATAAAGGCAAAGCATGAGTTGATGATGAATTGTCCTGCCATGCGCTTGGCGTTTTCATCCATCTGCTTAATATAGGCATCCTTCCTTTTGGCATCCATGGCACGTTCTTCTGCTATGTATGTTTGGAGGAGACTGTCACTGTTTGCCACATGTGTCAGCTGCCATTCAGGATTTTTTGTGATTTGTAGGAGAAATGTTATGTCTTTTTCCAAACGTGGATAATGTATGCTCAGCTGTGCAAGAGCATCATGTTCCGTTTTGGATGTGAGCGATATGGCGCCCACAAGTTGTTTGGCAAAATCTTCGGGAAAGGGTTCCAGGGGGCGCAATGGATTTTTTGGCGGCCCACCCTTGGGTGCTTCGTTGCGTGTGAGCATGGCGTCCATGAAAATTCGCTGCATCTCTTCGGCAAGTTCGGCAGCGTTCATGCTTTTTGGGCGAATGGATTCGTCAGGTAAGGGCGCTGCAAGAAAGCGCACAGCAAGGTCTTCTGTCAATCGGCGAAAATCCACGAGTGTTGCCAGTTCTTCAAAGTTATTTGCTGCAAGAGCCGTATTGAGTTTGTCAACATAATGTTCAGGGCTTTGCAAAAATGTATAATGTCTCCACCCAAAATAACCCCCCACAGAGAGGCCGGCGAGCAGGACAAAAATGATAAGTAGTTTGAATTTTTTTAAAACGTCAGAAAAAGCCACGGAAACACACCTCCTCTGGTGATGCAAAAAATACTTGCACAAAGCTTTCTAGGAGCCATCGTCAAATGCGTTTTTTGAGACGAGGCGCGCATACAAGCATGCATAACTTGAGTCAAAAACGTCGCTTGACACCCTCGGAGCAGGCGCAAAACGCAAAAACATTCTTCAGAAACAGCGCGTTGACACAGTCCCTCAAGAGAAAAGCCACCCTTGTATCCACATATTGGGCAATTACGTATTTTTTCGTACCAAATGCGTACAACTCTCCACATGTGTCGTATGTGGGAAAAAATCAAAGCCCTGTATACTGTCAATAGTATAGTGGCTTTGAAGCAGAGCCACGTCTCGTGCGAGCGTGGCAGGATTGCACGAAATATATATGATATGTTGCGCGCGGCTTTTTATAAGGGTCTGTAAAAGCGCTTTGTGTAAGCCTGCTCGGGGTGGGTCCACAAGAATCGTATGGGCTTGCGGCCATTTTTTTACACACTCATGAGCAAGCCCCGTTTGATAATTATAACGAAATACATCAGGCACAGTGCCCTGTTGAAAGGCATCTGGCGGGCGCATATGACGGGCGGCATTCATATGAGCCGCATGTACGGAACGTTTTTGCAATTCCACACCATAAAGACAAAAGCCTTGCCGTGCTCCTCGACCATGCAACAAGTTCAGCCCCGGTGCCCCCACACCGCAATACACATCCCACAAGCAATGAACGGCCTCGTTGCCCCACACAGGCAACGCGGTAAGATGCGCACAAAGCTTTTCTGCCGCTTCTGTGTTGACTTGAAAAAAACTGTCATGGGGACAAGCATAACGAACACCTGCAAGTTCTTCCCACAATTCGTCTTGTCCTCGACGGGTAATTTCTTGCTCCCCTTGGGCTATGGCTGTTGCGGAAAGACGCTCGTCATGAACAAAGCCCGTTACCATACAAGGCACACGCTTTTCGGCTCCCGTGTTGGGTTTCTTAATCGTCAAACCCAAGAGTCTCTCCCCCACAGCTTCGATGGCCTCACGTTGTGTTTTGTTTGTTTCGCCGGTTATCACATGCACAAGACACTGCTGCTCCCCTTGCGCATTACATGCCTTAGGACGCCGAATGGTCACAAAGCGCCACACGCCTCCATGCTCTTCTGTCCATACGGGGAAACGCAATTCTGCGCAAAGGTCTGACACAACTTTCAAAACATCCATACATTCCGGAGGCATGAGCTTACACTGTCCCACATCCAAAACTGTATGCGTTCCCTTTTTACGCAGGCCAAGAATGAGTTTGCCATCCTCTCCTTCCCCAAAGGCAAAAGTCATCTTATTCCTATAGCCCCAAATAGTGGGGGAAGGACACACGTCATGCTGTGTGACATGAGATATATGCCCTATATGCTGCAAGGCATCGTAAAGAATATGCTTTTTCCAATGCAATTGCATATCGTAAGGCATGCTTTGCAATGTGCAGCCACCACAAAATTGAGCATGTGGGCAGGCAGGCGCAAGTGCTTTTGGAAAATCCCGAATGATTTCAATGCATTGCGCCTCAGCAAAGGACTTCTTTACCGCCGTAACGCAAGCACGCACAGTTTGTCCGGGCAAAGCATCTTGTACAAAAAGCACAAATTGCCTCGCTGGCTTGTCTATCAGCCCGACTACGGGGAGCCTTCCTACCCTGCCCACGGCTCTTCCATCATGAGAGAGGGACGTCACTGTAAGTTCACAAATATCACCTTCACGTAATGCAGTTTCTCGCGCCATACAGCTCTGCCCACATCAGCCCTTAAACAGTAATATTGAAGAAGCTGAGCAATTCATTTGTCTCTTCACTGAAACTGTCTTTAAAACGCATCATAAGTTCAGCACTCACGCTCTCTTCAGACAGCACTTCGCGCATCATCACTTCATCATCAGCAATCCCCAAAGTCTCCATGAGGTCGCTAAAGTGATTATACATATTGCCCCACATATCGGCATACTTTTCAGGGTCTTTCTCATAAATATTGCGATTGTTCTCGCTCATATCGCCGCCAATGGTAAAGCCTTCATCGGGAGCCAATGTGGTGAGCCAATCAAGCATGTCATTAAAACTTTCTGTGGCAGGCAAAGCCTTGGACACTCTATCAAAAAGGCGTTGATTTTCTGTCGTAATTTTGCTCAAATTTTCTTTATAGCGTAACTCATCCAACAATTCCATAGCTTCTTCGGAAAGCCTTACTTCGTCTTCACTGTAGCTTAAAGCGTCGCCCACTGTGCTGCCGGACGACATCAAAAGCGACGAGGCGCTACTCGTCGTGGCAGATGTATAGGAGTCTAATGATATGGCCATATAAACCTCTTGTCATGGTAAAAAAGTTTTCACACAGGCGCTGTCGTCAAAGAGCGATTTTTCGTGTTATATCGGCGAAGACGCGCTTGCTTTAAGGGAATATACTCTTATGGTATTTGACCAAAAAAGCAAGTAAAGTCTGACACAGAGTCCACTTCGATAAGGGCGAATGGGCGCATTTGACGACAGCGCCTAGGGCATATTTTTCCACGAGAGAATGCCCCCATGGTTATGTGCAAAAAATATTCCTCGCAAGTATTTCTGTCATGCGCACTCTGGAAAGCCCCCGGTACGCCTTTATCAGCCCGTTGAAAAGCTCCACATTCGCAAGCCATTCAAAAATAACTTTCTCAACAGGCTTTTAGGTGGCAATTTAATCCGTCAAAGCCTCGGCAAAACGCTGTCGCAATGCCTCCAATTTGGAACGCGCATCGGACATACTTTCAGCACGATCCCTTTCACGCTGTACAACCTCTGTCGGAGCACGCTCCACAAAGCTCTCATTGGCTAATTTTTTGGCAATACCATCAAGTTCTTTATCAAGCTTACCAATTTCCTTATCAAGACGTGCCATTTCGCTCTGCAAATCCACAGCACCGGAGAGCGGAATAATAATTTGACAACCCTGCACCACTTGCGAAGCGGACGCTTTGGGAACTGTCACTGTTGTGTCCATGGTAATTTCGGCAAGACGAGCAAGTGTGCACATCATTTTTTCTGCTTCAGTCAGCATGGCCTTTTGCGCATCGTCCGCCGGCTGTATCAACACATGAAGACGGTGCGAGGGCGCTATATTCAGTTCGGCACGCACAGTGCGCACGGCCACAATGACCTCTTGCACAAATTCCATACGCGCCGCTTCGTCAGGTTTCGCACATAGAGGACGACTTGGCGGATACAGTTCACACGCAATATCTTGTCCTGCGCCACCCGGCAATGCTTGCCAAATCTCTGCCGTCACAAAGGGCAGCATAGGATGCAAAAGCACAAGCATCTCTCGCAACACTGTCCAAAGGACATATTGCGCTTGCGGTTTGCGTTCAGTATTTTGAATATCGGGTTTCACCAATTCCAAATACCAATCACAAAACTCGCCCCATAAAAACTTATATGCCCCTTGCGCAGCATCATTGAAACGGTATTCGGCAATGGCGCTCTTCATATCTTGCTTAAAAATTTCAAGCCTGTGCAACATCCACTGGTGATGCATACCGCTGACACTTTCCAGAGCACACGCAGGCGGTACATCCGGCAAATGCAAAAGTGCAAAGCGAGCGGCATTCCATAATTTATTCACAAAATGGCGATACCCCTCAATGCGGTCTTCCGAAAGCTTAATGTCGCGCCCCATGGCGGCAAAGGACACAAGGGTAAAGCGCATGGCATCACAACCATACTTTTCAATCATTTCAATGGGATTAATGGCATTACCCAAGGATTTCGACATTTTTCGCCCTTCGCCGTCACGCACAAGGGCATGAAGATACACATGGTGGAAGGGTACAGTATCCATAAAGTGCAAGCCCATCATCATCATGCGCGCCACCCAAAAAAACAAAATATCAAAGCCTGTAACAAGGACAGATGTGGGATAGAACGTGGCAAGATCTTGTGTTTTATCAGGCCAGCCCATGGTGGAAAAAGGCCATAAGGCAGAGGAAAACCACGTATCGAGCACATCTTCGTCTTGCAACAATTCTGTACCGCCACAAGACGTGCAACGCGTGGGATCTTCTTCACTCACCACAAGGGTGCCACACTCTTGGCATGCCCACGCAGGGATACGGTGCCCCCACCATATTTGCCGGCTAATGCACCAATCCCGAATATTATCCAGCCAATTATAATACGTTTTTTGCCAACTTTCCGGCAAGACTTGTGTCACTTCTGGCACGGCGGCACGGGCACGGGGTGCCAACTTTGTGGCGGCTACAAACCACTGGGTCGAAACGTGCGGCTCCACAACAGTTTGGCAACGATAGCACTGCCCAACTGCATGTGTAATATCCTCAATCAGAAGGAGATCGCCATGTTTTTCAATATCGGCAACGATACGTTTGCGGCATTGTGCCTTTGTCAAGCCTGCATAAGGCCCCGCCACCTCTTTCATGATACCATTATCATCGATGGCCTGAATAAATTCAAGAGTATGCGTATGCCCCAACTGCCAGTCATTATGGTCGTGGGAAGGCGTTACCTTAAGGGCGCCAGTGCCAAACTCTCTGTCCACATAATTATCGGCAATAATGGGGATTTGCCTATTTATCATGGGGACATAGGCTTTTTTTCCCACAAGGTGGGTGTAGCGTTCATCATCTGGATGCACACAAATGGCAGTATCGCCAAGGATAGTTTCTGGGCGTGTGGTGGCAATGGTGATACTTTCGGTGCTGTCTACCACGTGGTAACGAATGTGCCACAAGTGGCTTTGGCGCTGCTCGTGTTCCACCTCGTCATCGGCCAAGGCCGTATGGCAACGGCTGCACCAGTTGATAATATAATCGCCCTTATAAATATAGCCCTGCTTATACAAGTCCACAAAGACTTTACGCACAGCACGAGAAAGCCCTTCGTCCATGGTGAAGCGCAAACGTGTCCAATCTACCGAAGCGCCAAGCTTACGCACTTGATGTAAGATACGGTGTCCGTAATCTTCACGCCACGCCCACACTTTTTCAATAAAGGCTTCGCGCCCAAGGTCTTGGCGTTGTAAGCCTTCCTTTGCAAGCTCTCGCTCCACCACATTTTGGGTGGCAATACCTGCGTGATCAGTACCTGGAACCCACAGCACCTTTTTTCCCAACTGGCGCGCGTGTCGACAGAGCACATCAATAAGGGTAAGATTGAGTGCGTGTCCAATATGAAGCATGCCCGTCACATTTGGCGGGGGAATAACAATGGAATAGGAATCACCATCACTGTCCATATTTGGGGTGAAGGTAGCATTTTTTTCCCAATATTCGCACCAGCGCGATTCTACATTTTGGGGCTCATAGCCCTTAGGTAGTGCATTTTCCGCCATGTTTTATCTCCAAAAAAGGTGAACGTCTTCTTTGGCGTTTGCGGAAACAGTTTTCTCCGCACACGCACCCCTTGCGTTTATCACGGACACGAGTAGAATGCAATCCATTCAGGCCGTTGAAAAAAGCTTCGGTAGACGTGTTCGGCACTTTTTACGAGCAACATTCGTATTGCTTATGGTATATGTACAAAATTATGCAAAAAACTCTCTATATCCTTTGGGACGCATCTCACATATGGGGTCTCATGGCCTTGCATGCCGTCTCCTCCATGGGGCTCACCGTTCGTCTTATTAAAGCACAACATATAGCACAAGGTATTTTGACACACGAACCGCCTGCCATACTCTTGGTGCCCGGTGGTGCGGCGCGTTTAAAATACGCAGCTCTTGGTGCCAAGGGTTGCGCTGCCATACGCGATTATGTGGCAAGCGGCGGACACTATATGGGTTTTTGTGGTGGGGCAGGTTTTGCTCTTTCTCACACAGAAGGGCTTGGACTGTGTCCGTGGACGCGCGGCACATATAGTGAACGATTGCAGCATCTTGTTTCGGGACATGTCCTGTCGCGCCTTGCTCCACACGTGCATGTGCCAGCCTGTGGCCTCTACTCCCTTCCCGTATGGTGGCCGGGATTTTTTGCCCTGCAAGACAATGAAGATGTGCAGGTTCTTGCGACCTACGAAAAACCAGATACAGACCTCTTTTTGGCAGATATTGAATTATCATCCTTACCGGAGTCCACATTACAACAGTGGAAAGATATGTTCGGCGTCAATATGGGTACAGAATTTTTACGCGGACAACCTTGTGTTCTGACAGGCGCGTATGGTAAGGGCACGTATCTCATATCCTACGCGCACTTAGAAACGCCCCATTCTCCCGACGCCAATGGTTGGCTTGCCTTCCTCTGCCAAAGCATGACAGGCATTGTGTGCACGCAGTACACAGTCCCGGAGTGGCATGTAGGCAAGTTATCACCACGATGGCCACGCACACCATACACCCAATCCTTGTATGATTTATACCACGGCATGCAGCATATCATGTCCTTGGGCATGCAACATCACATCCTTTTTAAAAGACGTCCATGGTTGTATGGCTGGCGTACGGGCATCATCGGCGGTGCGCTTAACAATATATATACAAGCATTTGCACTGCCCTTGCACAAGCTCCTTCAGAAGAAACGTGGCACTTTTGGGAGTACGGGCAACACAGCCTGTGCGACAAATTTTCAGAAAAAGTTTTGTGCTTTGTACAAGGGGTAGAGAGCTACCTCTTGGCAGAACGACTCATCACCACACTTGCCGTGCCCTTGCCCAATGTAGTGAGTAGAAAACTTCTCGTTTCACAGCGCGAACAACTCTTTGGCAAGCCCATGCTTGGTGGTGGTTTATTTCAAGAACTTATCAATATCACAGACGAATTGGTTTTTTTACAAAACAGCCGCCACGACACATAGCAGCCTTTTGAAAAACTCCATTTTGACAGTCCGTTCAAAAAGTGCCAGCTCTGTAAGGGGGGAAGGGGAACTTCCCCCTTAGGAAGGGACAGTTGCCAAAACCCAAAAGTTTCCCCTTCCCCCCTCAAACTCCCCCCATCTTCTCAAAATACTTTAATTATTCCTCTTTTCAATGTGATAGGAGAAGTTCTTTTCCGAAATTATTTTATAGTAAATTTTATATATATTTTTATATAATCAGTCTTTCCTTTAACATACATGAGCGGTTTGACATTTTATCCCCGCTCCGAAGAGAACGCCGCAAAGTACATTATTTTCAACAGGTTGATAGCCACGCCCACACATAGCTAAGCCATAAAAATGGCATATTTATGCAGACACTCTCCGTCGACTCTCATCAAACACTGTATGGATTTTTTGCTGTATATCGTCATAGGATTTTTGACGCATTTCATGGATAAGCAATAAGATCCCCACGGCATTCTTGATAACAGACCTTCCCGGAGGATTAGGTACAACGCGTCCATCTTCGTAGATGACAGCCATAGCCGTACCGATGCCGTTCATATTCAAATCATAAAGGAATTCTCCCCACACAAAATCTTGCGGCGATATGGCAAAACGCTCAATGCTACCATGTCCACGAGAAACAATTTCCTCTATCATTTCTGCCGCACCCAAAGCAATGGTACACGTCACAAGCAGCTCAGGCATGGCACGATTGGGACGCAAGAGCACAGTCGCACCAAGGTCGCGCATACGCTGGCGGTTTTGATCGTGTACCACTTCCACAGTGACCCCTTTTTCGTAGGCCGTCTCCCTATGGATCCGATACAATACGTCTAAAGCAAAGGAGTCCGAATTCACATTGCATTTGTCTGCCAGCACAAAGACGTGTTCTGCCATATCTATATGAATTTTTACAAAAAAATCATCTTCATCCATATGAGCATTGAGTACGTAGACATTTTTGAGATGAGGTCTATCTTCGGCAAAATAAGCATTAAGCTTTTCATCAACAAGCGTATTATAATTCACAAACAATATTTCATGCTCGCGAAAGCGTGCTGATTCATGAAGTTCACAAAGAAAACGTTCAAGCCAAATAAAATTATTTCTATCCACCGTCGCCGCATTACAATAGACAATAATATGATCAGACTGCATGGGGAACCACCTCCCTAACCTTCTTAAAGCATAATAATTCTTCACAATAAAACCTACAGAACCTACCACATACACAAATCGTATGGGCAAATACATGATCATACACACAATAACATACCATTGCGTGACGGCGTGTACGGGAAAGTGGTCACCATAACCTACCGTGGATGCAGAAATTGCTGTAAAATAGAGGGATTTTGAAAGTGTGACTGCAAGTTCCGGGCTGCTCAGGTAATTATGCAAGACAACATACAGATAAGAAATCAACACATATTCAAAAGTAAATGACAAAGCATGAAAAAAAGGCTTCTGAACGGCTTCTCGACATATGGACAAACGTACAACATGCCATTTTCTAAGTACACGCGCCCACACAAAAGGATACAACATACACAGTCCTCTTATTCAAAGAATGTTCTCCCCCAAATAGCTCCTAAACCATACAACGTACTAACTCAAAAGTCCGCAATGTCTCCGCCACATGGTGGACGCGATATACAAGGCAGGCGTCTTGTGCAGCAAGCAAAGCCATGGCACATTGGGTGGCATGCGAACGCATCTGCTCTTGAGTTTCCTGAGTGTGTGATAGCGACGGACACAAGGAAGCAAACAATGACTTCATAGACAAGCCCATAAGCACAGGACGTCCAAGAGTATGTAATTTTTTGATATTGCGTAAAATGTGAAAATTTTGCTCAACACTCTTGCCAAAACCTATACCCGGATCAAGGATTATGCGTTCTTCGGGCAAACCTGCCTGTGTGAGTTGCTGCATATGATATTCAAAAAATTGGCATAACACGTCAAGCATATCTTTATGCGCATGTTTTTCCAGCATGTGCGTATCCTGCATGACAGCGGGCTGCTCAGACGTGTGCATAAGCACATAGCCCGGCTTATACTGGCCAACAATGTCGAGCAATGCCGGATCAAAACGACATGCCGAAATATCATTTATAATATCAACACCGGCTTCAAGGCAAGCGGCGGCCGTTTGGGCATGGTAAGTGTCTATAGAAATAAAGGGGAATGCGCTTGCAGCATGACGCATGGCAGAAAGTTTTTGCATAAAAGGCATGAGGCGCGCCATTTCTTCGCTCGCTGTGAGAGGACGTGCGCCGGGACGTGTGGACTCTGCACCCACATCCACTATGTGCGCGCCTTCTTGTACCAAACATTGCACATAGCCAAGGGCGGAATCCTGCCTATTATAGACACCACCATCATAAAAAGAATCCGGCGTCACATTGACAATGCCCATAACTCCGCACATATGTGGAAGGGGAGGCGTAAAAACCTCCCCTTTTCGTAATATCCATGCAAAACGTGACATCAGTCCTTCGTTGTATCGTCTTTGCGGGGCTTGTCCGAGTGCTCTGAGTTTTGTTCGTCTTCCGTATCAAATAAAAAGTATTGTCCCTCAGACTTTTCAGACGCATTGTTTGCTTCGCCATCAGTATCATGAGGCGTATCGGGAGCCTCAGATTTTTTGTGCAAAACAGGCTTTTTTCCACCCTTCAAATCCAAAGGCGGCAATACCTCATCGTTCAAAAGAAGATCAATGTCTTGCCCGCTTATGGTTTCGCGCTCCAACAGTGCCTCAGCAATGGCATGTAAATACGTCATATTCTCTTCGAGCAGCTGGCGACATTTTTTGCGTGCACCTTCCACAATCGTCTTCACTTCCGCATCCACAAGGCGCGCCGTATCTTCGCTGAAGTTTTTATTTTGCACCCATTCGCGCCCAATAAAGACCTCTTCGCCCGTTTCACCAATGGCCAAGGGTCCAATGGCATCGCTCATGCCCCATTCGCACACCATTTTACGCGCCATACGTGTGACACGTTCAATATCGTTACCTGCTCCCGTGGTAATATCATCAAAAATAAGCTCTTCTGCCACACGACCGCCGAGCAAGACCACAAGGGTACTTTGCAAATAGCCACGTGAATAGCCGTGCCTGTCTTCTTCCGGCAGTTGCATTGTTACACCAAGAGCGCGACCGCGGGGAATGATGGTCACCTTATGCACAGGATCCGCCTTTGGCAAAAGACGCGCTGCCAAGGCATGCCCCGCTTCGTGATAAGCTGTAATACGCTTTTCTTCGTCAGACAATATAAGACTGCGCCTTTCGCGCCCCATGAGCACCTTATCCTTGGCGTACTCAAAGTCTCTCATGTCCAAAGCTTCCTCATCACACTTTGCCGCTTGCAAGGCGGCTTCGTTTACGAGATTTTCAAGATCGGCACCGGAAAATCCCGGGGTACCGCGGGCAAGTGTATCTAAGTCCACGTCTTCGGCAAGAGGTGTGCGCCGTGAATGCACTTCTAAAATACGACGACGCCCCTGCAAATCCGGCGTGGGCACAACCACTTGACGATCAAAGCGTCCCGGACGCAATAAGGCCGGGTCAAGCACATCCGGGCGGTTTGTGGCGGCTATAAGGATAACACCCTCATTGGATTCAAAGCCGTCCATTTCCACCAGCAGTTGATTGAGCGTTTGTTCGCGCTCATCATGTCCTCCGCCAAGACCGGCACCGCGTTTACGACCTACGGCATCAATTTCATCTATAAAGATGAGACAAGGCGCATTTTTTTTGCCCTGTGTAAAAAGATCGCGCACACGAGAAGCACCGACACCCACAAACATTTCCACAAAGTCCGAACCGGATATGGAAAAGAAGGGCACACCCGCTTCCCCCGCCACAGCACGAGCAAGAAGTGTTTTCCCTGTTCCCGGAGGGCCTATAAGTAAGACTCCCTTGGGTATACGCCCGCCAAGACGCGTGAATTTTTTGGGATTTGAGAGAAATTCCACAACTTCGGAAAGCTCTTCCTTGGCTTCATCAATGCCTGCCACATCCTCAAATGTCACACGTCCTTGCTCTTGATTGAGCAAACGCGCTCGCGACCGCCCAAAACTCATGGCCTTGCCACTGCCGCCTTGCATCTGGCGCATGAAAAAAATCCACACACCAATAAGCAACAGCATGGGAAACCACGAAACCAAGAGTGTCATATACCACGGCTGGTCTTCCAAAGGCTCCGCTTTAATAGCCACCTTTTTTTCCATGAGGCGACTGACAAGATCCGAGTCCGGCGGCGCATAGGTTTGCAACTGCTTGCCATCCACCGTCATGCCCGTAAGCGTGTTGCCCTGGATGGTGACCTGCGTGATGCCACCGTCATCAACTTCTCGCAAAAATTCCGTGTACGTGGCTTGCTGACCGGCCCCTTGCGGTTGTTGAAAAGTATTAAAAAGCATCACCATAACTAAGGCAATAGCAGCCCATAGCAACAGGTTGCGAGTGAATTGGTTCAAGTTGGCCTCCATGATATGACAGTCTTTCTAGACGCTTCTCTCTATATAACGAAGCATTTTTGCGTATATTAAGACAAATATAAAATACTGCAAGGGTCAACCGCTTCTGGTGCGGCGCCAAGCACCGCCATAATGTAAGGCTCTTTAGCATATTTGACAATGCCATTGAAGCGTTTTTTAGAAAAAAAGCTTTTTGCACAAGCGTTCGTACATCGCTAAGAAAGTACTACTATAATCGGGTTTGAGTTCTTTGACAAGAAAGAAGAAATTTTACAAACATTCGATATATATAAATATATAAGAATTTCGCGAAATGAGTCCTATGCCGTCAAAGGGCAAAAAGACATGAAATCAATGCTTCTTAGTCTACACCTTCCGCTTCGTTCTCTCTCAGTCAGCAACGGCAAGGCCTCAGCCATAGGCAACAGTTTTCTCAATCCACTTGCATATCATACTGATCCAACTTGTCGGCAACGGCACTCAGCAGCATGGCCATGGTGCCGGACAACAGCGCCAAAGCACGTGGCGGTACGTCCATAACATTCTCAAATCCGTATACACTTTTTAAGAATAATTGCGGACAATACTTTTGCTCTTCTTTCGCAAGCAAGTCCATATAGGGCGAAAAGTACGTATCCACATAAAATTTAGCCTCACGTTTTGGAATATGGCGTTGTGCGAGCAGTGTCGTTGTTTGGCGCAAATAGTCCACAAGAACACTGTTGGGCGCCACAACCATAAGTCGCGACACAATGGATGCGTGAACAAAGGCATACCAGTGATGACAAAAGAGGCGTTCCCCTTCAAGAATGCCGACACTTTTGCCGTAACGCAAACCCATATCTTGCAACTGCTTTGCCAACTGCAAAACGTGTTGTGGTTCCGTATTTAAGGAAAAAAGAATACACGCCCCCTCCACGGATTGAGCTCGGCTCCATATTTTGCGTGATACCCCTTCAGATGACATTCCCTGCTCCCAATCCTTGTTGATAGCCCTCAAAGCCCTTTGCTCGCAGCACGCACGCAGGACAATGCGCGCAACCATAGCCCCACACATGACGCGCGTCTCGCACTCCTTCATAGCATGTATGGCTGTACTCCAGCAACACATCCACCAAGGCCATACCGCCAAGACTTTCCGCAAGCGCCCATGCCTGCGCTTTAGAAAGCCACATGAGTGGGGTATGCACCACATAGTGCGTCTCCATGCCACAATTGAGCGCCACTTGCATGGCTTTTATACTGTCATCGCGGCAATCGGGATAGCCGGAAGAGTCGCTTTCGCACACGCCCATGACAATATGCTCCAAATGGCGCCCATAAGCCCAAGATGCTGCCATATTTAAAAAAAGGAGATTACGACCAGGTACAAATGTATTTGGCATATGTGGAGTGTTTATAATTGACTGCTGACTTGTAAGAGCTGTGTGTTCGATCTGCTGAAAAAAGTCCGTTGCAAGCACATAATCTGCCCCAAGGCGCTCTTGCCAAGAGGGTTTAAGGGCAGCCACCCTTTCGCGCACACGCAGACGACATTCCATCTCCACAAAGTGGCGCTGTCCATAGTCAAAGCCCAACGTCGTGACGCTCTCAAAGTGTTCAAGTGCCCACGCAAGGCACGTGCCGGAATCTTGACCGCCGGAAAAAATAAGTAAAGCCGTCTTTTGCATAGAGTCATTGTGCCTCGTACAAAAAAAAACGTCAAGCAAAAGCCTGCAAAGACTTGCTCACCTTTACGTGGTTCAAATTGTGTGCATGCTTCACAATAAGGGGGAGGTAACATGCGTATTTGTCCCTCCTCTTTTATTTTTGTTTTTTTGTCACATTATGTTTATGCCAATTATGTTGAAAGTTAAAGGATGTTGAAGCAAGGAAAGAAAAAAACACAATGTGCTTTTTTGAGCGTTTGAGCTAAATGAGGATTTTTTCGCTCGCGAGGAAGCTGTGGCACCATCAGGGTGAAATTTTTTTCGCGTAAGCATATATGAATACGTAAGTATAAGAAAAAAACTGCTGACCACGCGAGGGGGAAAAAGCTTAATTCCCGATAAACGCCCAAAAGCGGATAACGAACATACCATTCATAGTAACCATCCATAGTAACCATTCACACAATGAGACTCACGTGGGAAAAAAAATCGCCTCGAAACAGAATGCTTGCGTGAGAGAAACTTTTCTGCTATGCTTTTGCCCTTGTGACGCTGAGTGTCGCAAAATTTTAGTCGGAGTATCACCATGGCAAAAAAACCTTCCATGTCCCCTGAGGAAGCACGCGCAGAAGCTCTCAGCACTGCTCTTTCCACCATCGAACGTAAATACGGCAAGGGTGCTGTCATGAAGCTCTCGGACGACGCGCATGTGGCAATCCCCGTCATCCCCACAGGCTCCATTGGCCTTGACCTTGCCCTTGGCGTGGGCGGCATACCCCGCGGTCGCGTCACGGAAATATACGGCCCTGAATCTTCAGGCAAAACAACCCTCACACTCCACATCATTGCCGAATGCCAAAAGCTTGGTGGCACGTGTGCCTTTGTGGATGCCGAACACGCGCTCGACGTCTCCTACGCCCGTCGCCTTGGCGTCAACACCGACGAACTCCTTATTTCGCAACCGGATTACGGCGAACAAGCCCTTGATATTGCCGACATGCTCGTTCGCTCCGGCGCCGTTGACCTTGTTATTATCGACTCAGTTGCCGCGCTCATTCCGCAAGCAGAGCTCGACGGCAACATGGGCGAAACACAGGTGGGTGGTCATGCACGCCTTATGTCTCACGCTTTGCGTAAACTCACGGGCACCATACATAAATCACGCACCTCCGTGATTTTTATTAACCAAATTCGTATGAAAATTGGCGTCACAGGCTATGGCAGTCCGGAAACAACCACAGGCGGCAATGCACTCAAATTCTACTCCTCTGTGCGCCTCGACATTCGGCGCATCCAAACGTTGAAGGACAAAGAAGAAGCCTTTGGTTCCAAAACGCGTGTGAAAGTGGTGAAAAATAAAATAGCACCGCCTTTTCGCAGTGCTGTCTTCGACATCCTTTTTGGACAAGGTATATCGCGCACAGGCGAACTTTTAGATATTGGCATTGAAGCAAAAATTGTGGATCAAAGCGGTTCGTGGTTTGCCTTCGGTTCTGAAAAACTTGGGCAAGGACGCGAAAAAGTTCGCGCACTGCTTGAAGAAAATGACGAATTGCGCAATGCCATCGAAGCAAAAATCATTGAACACCTTGGCATGCATCCCAAGGAATTTGTGCCCTCGGCCGAAGATTTGGACGAAGGTGATCCGGAAGAGTTTTAAGATTTTACCGTAAGATATGAAGCAGCAACGCGAACACCAAAAGCTTTTTCACAACTTACGCGAACCTTATCATTTGCACACAAGAACGTCTCTATAAAAAGGGTAAACAATGTTCACAGCCAAAGAAATACGTCGAAAATTTTTAGAATATTTTAACACATATGACCATGAAATTGTCAGCTCCTCGCCCCTTATCCCACGCAACGACCCTACACTGCTCTTCACCAATGCGGGCATGGTGCAATTCAAATCCCTCTTCCTTGGTGAAGAAAAGCGTAGCTATGTGCGCGCCACCACGTCGCAAAAATGCTTACGTGTGTCCGGCAAACACAATGACCTTGAGAATGTGGGTCGTACTGCACGTCACCACACATTTTTTGAAATGCTCGGCAACTTCTCCTTTGGCGACTATTTCAAAGATAAGGCCATTCACTTTGCGTGGACATTTGTCACAGAAGAATTAGGCCTTGATAAAGATCGCCTGTACATCACCATATATAAAGATGACGAGCAAGCCTTTGAACTGTGGCAAAGCATCACTGGCATTTCCCCTGAACGCATTTTCCGCTTGGGAGAAAAAGATAACTTTTGGCTCATGGGCGACACAGGCCCTTGCGGCCCCTGTTCCGAAATATATATTGACCAAGGTGAAGACATGTCGTGCGGCCCCAATTGCGGCATTGGTCAATGCGATTGCGACCGCTATTTGGAAATATGGAACCTCGTCTTTATGCAATATGACCAATTTGCCGATGGCTCTCGCACCCCCCTCCCCCGCCCGTCCATTGACACCGGCATGGGGCTTGAGCGCATTGCCGCCGTCTGTCAAAACAAACGCTCCAATTTTGACTGTGACCTTTTCCAAGAAATTATCCAATACGCCGCCGGCCTTGCAAACGTCACCTATTCCTTCAGCCCATCAGACACCAACGATGTGGACACAGCCTTGCGCGTCATTGCCGATCATAGCCGTGCTGCCGCCTTCCTCATTGCCGATGGTGCCTTACCGTCCAACGAAGGACGTGGCTATGTCTTGCGCCGCCTTTTACGCAGAGCGTTGCGTTTTGGCACACTCATGGGTATGCGCGAGCCATTCCTCTACAAAACGGCCAAAAAAGTTGCAGAAATTATGGGAGACGACTACCCAGAACTGGCACAAACAACGGACTTCATCGCCCGCGTCGTGCGCGAAGAAGAAGAGCGCTTTTCTCTCACACTCGGCAAAGGCTTACAACTCCTTGAAGATGCCTTACAAGACCTTGAACACAAAGGACAATATACCGTCCCCGGTGATTTGTGCTTCAAGCTCTACGATACTTACGGCTTTCCCATTGATATTGTGAATGATATTGCAGAAAAACGCACTTTTGGCGTGGACGCGGAAGGTTTTGCCGCTTGCATGCAAGAGCAAAGAGAACGTGCCCGCGCAGCCCAAAAAGCATCCGGCCTCTTGGGCGCCGGCGGTGAAGATATTTCTGCCGCCTTTGCTCCCCTCCATAACGAAGGCCTGCGCACAGACTTTGTCGGTTACACAGAACTCGCCATGGATTCACGCGTTGTGGCCTTACTCGACAAGGACGGCCTCCATACAGAAGCATTGAACACAGGCGAACAAGGCTATGTACTCACCGGTCAAACTCCTTTTTATGGTGCATCAGGCGGTCAGGTGGGCGATGAAGGTACCATGACATCACCCTTTGGCAAAGCTCAGGTGACGGACACCATGCGCCCCTTCCCAGACATGACTGTCCATGTTGTCACCGTCACAGAAGGAAGCATTTTACTTGACCACGAAGTGCAATTGCACGTCACCCAAAATGAACGCTTGTCATCCGCACGCAATCACACATGCACGCACCTTCTACACGCAGCATTACGCCGTGTGATCGGTGCCCACGTTAAGCAGGCAGGCTCACTCGTGGCACCGGATCGCTTACGTTTTGACTTCAACCACATAGCCGCCCTCACGCCTCAAGAGCTTCTTGCGGTGGAGCACGATGTGAATGCCGCCATTCTTGCCAACTACCCCGTTTGTGCAGAAATTAAAAGTCACGAAGAAGCTCTTGCCACGGGTGCCGTGGCGCTTTTTGGCGAAAAGTATGGCGATGAAGTACGGGTTCTTACCATTGGCAGTGCCGATGAGCACATTTCTTCAGAACTGTGCGGAGGAACACACCTTGAGTATACAGGTCAAGCCGGTTGCTTCTGCATTCTCTCCGAATCCGGCGTGGCTGCCGGTGTGCGCCGTATAGAAGCCTCCACAGGCTGGCATACCATAGCCCTGTTACAAAAACAGCGCGAGGACATGACCACCATTGCCCATACGGTGAAAAGCAGCACCAACGACACCATCGTTTCGCGTATTGAAGCACTACAGGCAGAAAATAAAAAGTTGCGCAAAGACAAAGAAAAACTTGCCCACCAGGCAGCATCGGGACAAGGCAGAAACCTTATGGCGCAATGCGAAGATGTGGGTGGCATAAAACTTTTAGCCGTAGCCTTGGGTGCTGTTCCCGTAAAGACTTTGCGCGAGCTTATGGACGACGTGCGCTCAAAGCTGCCTTCCGGCATTGCTTGCCTTGTATCCACAGAAGAAGAACGCGTGACCATGCTTGTCTACGTTTCAAAAGACTTGCACGAACAATTTAAAGCACCTGATATTATTAAAGATATAGCTGTTCCTGTGGGTGGTTCCGGTGGCGGTCGCCCAGAACTTGCACAAGCCGGCGGCACAAAGCCAGAAGGCATACAGCAAGCCTTTGATCTTTTAAAAAAACGTATTTCTGCATAAATACGGAGCACATATGATAGGTATTTCAAAACTTTATTGCGGACAAGTGGAGCCTTCCGATGCCCTGCGCTACGGGCGACATTCAGGAAACTTGCCCTCACACCTCCTGCAATTTTCTAAAGATAAAAAACCCGTGGTCGTGTGGAATATGACACGCCGATGTAACTTAAAATGCGTCCATTGCTACGCAAAAGCCCTTGAAGTGGACGGCAAGGACGACATTTCCACAGATCAGGCCAAAGCCATGATTGACGACCTTGCCACTTACGGCGCACCGGTCATGCTTTTTTCCGGAGGTGAACCTCTTGTACGCCAAGACCTTGTGGAATTGGCAAAACATGCCACAGGACGCGGCATGCGCGCTGTCATATCTACCAACGGCACCCTCATCACACAGGAAAAAGCCAGAGAACTCAAAGAAGTGGGGCTATCCTATGTGGGCATTTCACTCGACGGAATGGAAGACGTGCATGACAAGTTTCGCGCTGTTCCCGGTTCCTTTCGTAAAGCGCTCAAAGGCATAGAAAACTGCCAAGCAGAAGGCCTAAAAGTGGGTCTCCGCTTCACCATAAATAAGCGTAATGTGCAAGAAGTACCGGGTATTTTTCAACTCTTGAAAGATTTAGAAGTGCCACGCGCCTGCTTTTATCATCTCGTCTATTCCGGTCGCGGCTCTGAACTGATTGAAGAAGATTTATCGCACGCAGATACGCGCAAACTGCTCGACCTCATTATGGACGAAAGTCGCGCCCTCTTTGACGCTGGAATGCCCAAAGAAATCCTGACGGTGGATAATCACGCCGACGGCCCCTATGTTTGGGAGCGCCTCATGCGTGAAGACAAAAAACGCGCCGATGAAGTCATGGAACTTTTACAATTCAATGAAGGTAATAGCTCCGGCCGCGGTATTGGCTGTATTTCGTGGGATGGCAGTGTACATGCTGACCAATTCTGGCGAAATCATACCTTTGGCAATGTACTCGAACGACCATTCTCCGAAATTTGGGACGATTCAAATATTGAATTGCTCCACAAATTGAAAGATAAAAAGCCGCATGTAAAAGGGCGTTGCGCCGGCTGTCGCTACCTGAGTATTTGTGGCGGTAATTTCCGAGCTCGTGCAGAAGCCTATTATGGTGATATTTGGGCTCAAGATCCTGCTTGTTATTTGACTGACGACGAAATTAAATAGTTTCCCTTTACCAACAAATACACTCTCTTGCAGCAAAGCAAATGCATCATTCTTTGCTGCAAGGGATCCTCTTCTCCTCCGCTGCACGCCTTACCAGCCCGTTGAAAAAGTGTCATCTGCGGCGTTCCCTTCGGATAGGGGGGATAAAAAGTCAAAGCGCTTATATATGTCTCATACGCTTTGCTCTCGAAATCCGTAATACTCGTTCCTCGTGTAACGGCCACGCCTTCGGCACCCTTTAAGTCGGCCTGCGCGCCTTGATATTTTCACTTCCTTGCCCCCTTACAGAGCTGGTACTTTTTGAACGGACTGTCAAAAATGGTGTTTTTTCAACAGCCTGTTAGATCCCACGAAGCAAACTCACAGCCCAAAATTAAACTTTGCGAAACCCTTGACTTATTAAGATTCATTCT
>CAYJPE010000016.1:0-23891 GCA_964371965.1 uncultured Desulfovibrionaceae bacterium | reverse complement strand
TTTTTGATGCACCGACGACACCTACCACGCCCACGCTGCGCAAAGGCCTTGACGCACACTATGCCCCTTGTGTGCTTGATGTGTCTCACAAGGAGGTGAGACGATTGGACGGTATTGTGCCTGTGCGCCCTTTGTGCGTCAAAGAGGGAGTCTTATGTGTAGAGGAGGATTGACCTTGTACGTCGAACACATATGTCGGTGATTGACAGACCGGCAGATGTCGCGTGTTCGGCACTTTGTGAAGTCGTACAAAAAAACTCATGGGTCTTGCTAAGAAGCACTTTTTGCGTTAGTGTTGTTGTGCTCGCATAATTGTGAGCTATTTCTTGAAAGAAAAAACATTTCGCAGAAGGTTTTGAAATATCATGAAAAATAGTAAAGAACATGATCAGGCATTGCGACATTCCTTGGCAAAGTTTCGGCACACGCTCTATTCGTTCCGCTTTGAAATTCTGTTGGCCTCCTTGCTCATTGTCTTTATGCTCAATATTCTTTTTCCGCTTGACATTCATGGTGGCCTTGCCCAATCGCTCTACTTGCCCTTGCAGCTCATGGCGGGCATTCTCCTTTTTGAAAAAAAACGCTATCTTTTGTGGGGTCTCCTTGCCCTTGCCTTGGGCATTTTTGTGTGCCATGTCTTGCATTTTTTCTTGATAGGCACGCTGGCAAAACAACTCATGCTCCTCTATATTGTCTTTTTTGGCAGTGTCACCTTGGAACTTTTTCGGCAGATGAGTCATATACGCGCTGTGACCATGCAGAGTGTTGTAGCGGCCATTTGCGGGCTTTTGCTCATTGGCTATTGTGGTTTTTATGTGTTTTTGGGTATAGAGACGCACAGCCCCGGCTCATTCAATGGGCTTGGTACAGGCATACGTGTCATTAATGACTTGTTTTATTTCAGCTACATTACCATACTCACCATCGGTTATGGCGACATTGTGCCTCAGTCGTGGGTGGCGCGCAATGCCACAGTTTTCTTGGGAGTGACGGCCTATATTTATTCCATCGTGGTGGTGGCGGCCATTGTGGGACGCTTGCGACGCGCCACACCTGACATACAAGAACACGCAAAGCTTGACAACCGTGCGATGCGCACCAGTGATACAACGCCATTAAGTGAAGAATTGCTCCGTCTTTTAGAAGCGTTGCGTTATGGGCAAGACGAGCAGTCCCATAAAAGACTCAGTGATCGCATTCGTGCATTATGCAAAGCCCATGAAAGTGCGTCCCTTCATGTGCAATGTCATGTGGCACAGGTGCCAAGTCTCACGCCGGAACGTTCCCGTGCCCTTTATAATGTCGCTTGTGAAGCCATCGCCAATGCTGGCGTACACGCAGCCGCGCGTCATCTCTTTGTGAGCCTTGCTGTGCAGGGTGACAATATTGTTTTGAGTGTGGAAGATGACGGCATGGGCTTTGACCTTGCCCAAAAAAAACACGGCTATGGCATAGAACTCATATATTTGTATGCACGTATACTTGAAGGGAGTGTTGACATTGCCCCTTTAAAAGAAGGTGGTCTGCGCATGATATTGACGGCACCCATATCAACCCGTTGAAAAACAGCCTGCTACGCACACCACACAGGCGCCGCCGCATCCTTTGCCGAAAGCGTCGGCTCCGTCACAGGCCATTGTATGCCCAAGTCCGGCGAGTTCCATCTATAGGCACCCTCGTCGGTCGGGTTATAAAAGTCAGTCACTTTATAGTGAAAGTGCGCTATATCACTCGTCACCACAAAGCCGTGGGCAAGGCCCGGCGGCACCCACAATTGCCACTGATTTTCCTGTGTCAGCTCCACACCATACCATGCACCATATGTGGGAGAGTGCGGACGAATGTCCACAGCCACGTCAAAAACGCTCCCAAGGGACACGGAAACAAGCTTGCCCTGTGGGCGTGTTTTTTGAAAATGCAGACCGCGCAAAATACCATAGCGAGAGCATGAATGATTGTCTTGCACAAAATCCATGTTTATGCCCGCTGCCGCATAGCGTTCTTGCTGCCATGTTTCCACAAAATAACCTCGCGCATCGCCAAAAATCCTTGGCTTGACGAGTATAAGGCCTTCAATATGTGTGTGTTCTCTCTCCATAACTACGTCCCTTTGCTGCCGTCGGCAAGTTCGAGTAAGTACTCACCATAGGCCGACTTGCACAGCGCAAGACCGCATGTGCGCAATTGATCTACATCAATAAAACCTTTGCGCCACGCAATCTCTTCGGGGCAAGCCACATACAGTCCTTGTCGCGTTTGCATGGCTTGCACATAGGACGAAGCTGCCAACAAGGAATCGTGGGTGCCGGTATCAAGCCATGCTATACCACGCCCCATGAGTTCCACGTGCAAGTCACCTCGACGAAGATAAGCATTGTTCACGTCGGTAATCTCCAGTTCACCGCGGGCAGAGGGCGTGATGGAGGCGGCGATGTCTACCACATCTTCATCATAAAAGTATAAACCTGTCACGGCATAATTAGAACGTGGGTCACGGGGTTTTTCTTCGATACTGATAACATTGTGCTGTGCATCAAATTCTACCACGCCATAGCGTTGCGGGTCGCTCACGTGATAGCCAAAGACGCAAGCGCCATGTTCTTGCTGTGTCGCGCGTTGTAAAAGCGTGTCAAGGTTGTGCCCAAAAAAGATATTGTCGCCCAAAACGAGGCACGAAGGATGGCCTTCGATAAAGGGGCGTGCCAGCAAAAATGCTTGCGCCAAACCGTCCGGAGAAGGCTGCACTATATAGCGAAATACACAGCCCCACGCACTGCCGTCACCAAGCAATTCTTGGAAGAGCGGCACATGTTGCGGCGTTGAAATGATGCTGATATCCCGTATTCCTGCTTGTAAAAGAATGCTGAGCGGATAGTATATCATGGGTTTGTCATAGATGGGCATGAGCTGTTTGCTGATACTCAAAGTAAGCGGATGCAAACGTGTGCCGGAACCGCCTGCCAAAATAATGCCTTTGCGTTCTTTCATATTCTTGCCGTATAGTTTTTTTGGAGCCAGTCTTTGTAGGCACCGCTGCGTGCCCGTGTGACCCATTCTTGATTATCCAAGTACCATTCTACTGTTTTTTTGAGGCCTTCATCAAAGCTTTGGGCGGGTTTCCAGCCCAATTCTGTTTCCATGCGGGTGCAGTCTATGGCATAGCGAAAATCGTGGCCCGGTCTGTCGGATACGTGGGTAATGAGGTCTGCGTAGCGCCCTTTTTTTCGGGGGATGCATTGGTCAAGGATTGCGCACAGGCTGTGTACCACTTCCAGATTAGTGCGTTCGGCGCGTCCACCAATGTTATAAGTACGCCCCACAGTGCCCTGCTGCAACACCAATTCTATGGCCGCACAATGATCTTCCACGTGAAGCCAATCGCGGATGTTTTCTCCTTTGCCATAAATAGGCAAGGGCTTTTCGTCTAAAGCATGGCAAATAAGAAGCGGAATGAGCTTTTCGGGAAATTGACGCGGCCCATAATTATTTGAGCAATTTGTCATAAGAATGGGCAAGCCGTATGTTTCATGGAATGCACGCACCAAGTGGTCGCTGGCAGCCTTTGAAGCGGCATAAGGGCTGTTGGGCGCGTAGGGGCTTTCTTCGGTGAAGGCCGGTGCCGTGAGGGAAAGGGTGCCGAAGACTTCGTCGGTAGACACATGTAAAAATCGAAAATTCTCTTTTTGATCTGCCTCAAGGCTTTGCCAGTAGGCAAGGGCAGTGCGTAGGAGGACGCAGGTGCCGAGTACATTTGTGCGAATAAAGGCATCGGGATCCATGATGGAGCGGTCAACATGCGACTCTGCCGCAAAGTTGATAATGGCATTTGGCCTATAGGTACGCAAAGTATGCGCCATGAGTTCTTCATTACCTATGTCTCCATGAACAAAAACATGATCCGCCGTATTACGGTCGCCCAAAGCTGAGAGGTTATCCATATTTCCCGCATAGGTGAGCTTGTCCACGCTAACGACGTGTATGTCGGCACGACGACTTTGTAAAACATAACAGGAGCCGATAAAGCCCGCACCGCCTGTGATGAGATAGGAATTCATGATATGTATCGCTTTTGATTAAAGATAATAAAAAGTGCCGCAAAGCACGTATTCTACGGTCTTTTTAAAAGGTGGGCAAGTATTTTTGTGTAGGTTTTCACTGCCATTCAAGAGGAACTGCCATTTGCCTGTAACAGACCGTTAAAAAAGTGCAATTATGGTCTGCTAGTAGCGTGTTTTCGCTAAATGTGGATTTTTAAAAGCATGTGGGGGGAAACTTTTTTGGGAAAAAAAGTTCCCCCCCCACACCCCCCTTCAAAAAAACCAATAAGTCCGCATTCATGCCGAAGCTTTTTACTTGGAAAAGAAGGAACTCTTTTGTGGAGCTTGGCAACATGTATAGAATGCAATCAGAGCTTTTAGAGTAGACAAGCCACTAGACTGCCCATTTTCAACAGCCTGATAAAGAATTTTCTGTATCGAAGGCTCTTTTATCTCTTTTTAGCACTAATCCTCTTCTATGTGATATTGACATTTATTTTCATAATTGTCATACTCCCTCTTGCACATGGTCTGCCGTGCGCAATGAGGCAGTGAGTGCATTGTGTCAACCGTTTACCGGTGGGAGCATATGCTCAATAACATATTACCGGAGTAATAAAAGATGATTACACGATTTGGAACCGCTCAGGAAATGATTGTCCAGCCTATGACAGAGGATGGCGTTGAATACCTTCTTGCTATTGATCAACGGGGGCTCTATCTGACGGTGCAACGCTACATAGGCAGCACACTTGCAGATCCCAATAGGAACAGCGACAGAGCGCTTATGGAGCAAAGAATCAACGCGCTTGGGGTGGACTATAAAACACTCTTTGAGACGAACAAGCATCTTATTCAAGCCATGCCCAAGGAAGCGGCGGCCAAGATCAATCCGCTGAAGGCATCCAAGCGGAGCATGAAGAGATAGCATGAACTCAGCCCTTAAAGCATAAAAAACGCAGGGATTATCCTGCGTTTTTTTTGTGGCAAAAGGCCACATTCCACTCAAAATCGCAAGCTGTTGAAACCATGCCTCACAAGAATCATATACGCCATAACTTACATTTATAAGCGCATTAAGGTATGCGACGCACGCAAGACAGTGATTTTCAACAGCTTGCTAGATTCTTCAGGTTCCCCAGCACAGAGCAAATGCAAGGGAACCGAAGAATCTGTGGGGAGGGAATATAGACAACACCGCACCTCAAGAGATCCGCAATGGAGAGCCGGCAAGAGTGTTGCAGTAATCTTTTATGCTGCCTTATGCCGCAATACACGCGATTAACTCACGCGCATTTTCGTTGGAAGGGTCAAGACCCAGCACCACTTCCAGATGCTCTCTGGCTTCTTCATGACGTCCCAAGGACATGAGAATGCCTGCAAGGCTTATGCGAATGGCGCTTACCTCAGTAGAAACCTTCATGCTGTTTTCGAGAACGGGCACAACTTCGTCAAGACGTCCCAAATGAAAACCTTCGCGCACGAGACAATTGAGCGCCACCATATTTTCAGGATTCAAAGCGAGAGCACGGGTAAAGCAATCAAAAGCGTCTTCATGAGCAGCTTGTTCCATGTGTACAAGACCCATACCTGCCAAGGTTTTATCTGTTTCTTCAATGGAAGAGGCTTTTTTGTATAAAGCGAGTGCATCGTCAAGGTTACCGCGCTGCACCGCGACAGTTGCCAAACCCAAGAAAGGCGCCATTTGCGCTCCGTCATTTTCTATGGCCTTACGATAATAATCTTCTGCCTTGTCATAATCGGCCATAAAAAGATAGCATTCACCCAATTCTTTGTTGATTTCATAATCAAGACTATTACTCATGATATTCTCCCCAATAAAGTTATTCAATACATATAGACAGTTGATGGATTCTTGCAAAGTGTATTGCACACATCCGTTGCGTCTATTTTTGTTGCAAGCGCACATATGCGTGTGCGCTTCATGCCTAAAAAATCATGCGTTACAACCCATGCCTGATAATTCATATCTTCGTGGTGGAACTTTGCAACATGCAAAAAACCGACTCACGTTTGCAGCTTGTTTTTCTTTATGCAGGCTTTATGCCAAGAAAATATATGTCTACAGTTTCGGTATGTTCCATGCCTATGCCATGCAGTGGATGCAAAAAATTCCATAATCTTTCGCGTCGCACAAAACTTTTTTCGTCATATGCATAAGACGTAAGCATAAGCGTAGGGTATTTTTTTCCTGTCGCAAGCTTGCCTGAAAAGGCGTACATCGAATGGTGTTTTTTCGCTTCCCATTCTTTACTTTTTCTGTTAAGTTCGTCAAGTTTAATTGTGTTTTTTTGTAAATATCTACCATCAAAAAGGAGTCGGTACCATGCCATTGATCGGACCACGCGATATGTTTGATCGCGCCTACAAGGAAGGATTTGCCATAGGCGGATTTAATGTCAATAATATGGAAATTATTCAAGGGATTATGCAAGCCGCGGCTCAAGAAAAATCCCCTGTTATTTTACAAGTCTCCGCAGGGGCACGTAAATATGCAGGTCAAGTGTATATAATGAAGCTTGTGGAAGCAGCACTTTTAGAAGCAGATGTGCCTGTTGTTGTGCACCTTGACCACGGCCCCACCTTTGAAATGTGCAAGGACTGCATCGACGGCGGTTTTACATCGGTCATGATTGACGGTTCCCACTTACCCTTTGAAGAAAATATCGCCCTCACCAAAAAAGTGGTGGACTATGCCCACGACAAGGGCGTGTGGGTGGAAGCTGAACTTGGTAAACTGGCCGGCATAGAAGAGCACGTCTCCTCCGCAGAACATGTCTATACCGACCCGGACGAGGCTGTTGAATTTGTACAACGTACCGGTTGCGACTCCCTCGCCATAGCCATTGGCACAAGTCATGGTGCCTATAAGTTTAAGGGAGAAGCAGAACTTGACTTCCCCCGCCTTGAAAAAATCACCGCCGGGCTGCCGGGCGTCCCCATGGTATTGCACGGCGCTTCCAGCGTGCCCCAAGAGTTTGTGGAAATGTGCAATGCCTACGGTGGTGCTGTGGGCGGTGCTCGTGGCGTGCCTGAAGACATGTTGCGCAAAGCAGCTTCCATGTCGGTGTGTAAAATCAATGTAGACACGGATATTCGCCTCGCCATGACCGCATGTATTCGTAAGTTCATGGCTGAAAAGCCTGATCAATTTGACCCACGCGGCTACCTGAGCCCTGCACGCGAAGCAGTCACCCAAATGGTGGCTCATAAAATTCGCAATGTTATGGGAACATCCGGCAAAGCATAATCGTGCCTGTGTGCCTTCCTCGTCGCATTGCAAAAAAGTACACGGAAAAACACTGATTGAGTCGAAACTTTGTCCTTTGGCGAGAAAGATGAATATTGAGATGCATTTGGTATATATAAGGATTTTGCAAAATGTGTCTAGGCGCTGTCGTCAAATGCGCCCTTTCGGTTATCTCTGCGTCAGGCTTTACTTGCTTTTTCGGTCAAATACCATAAGAGTATGTTCCCTCAAAGCAAGCGCGTCTTCCTTGAGATAATACGAAAAATCGCTATTTGACGACAGCGCCTAACATCGTCAAAGGACAAAAAGGCACTCAATTACTGTTTCTATAGATGAGGAGGGCATCTTTCTTCTTTCACGCATTGAGCATGCCTTCACAGAACATGATAGGCTGTCAAACACATTCAGGTCATATTAAATAGGATATATATGCTGTCTTTTTGGGTTCTTCTTCTTTTTGCAGTGGTAGAGCTTCTTTTACTGGGAGCCATTCTTTTCTTTTTTTTACGCTTGCGACGCTCCGAAAGCCTTATGCAAAACCTGCAGGCGAACCAAGAGCTATTGTTGGCGCGTTTACAACATAATGCCGAGCTGGAGCGGGAGCTTGTGGCAACGTTTGCCCAAAGGCAAGCAGAGTTGCGCGCCCTTGACCAAAAAATCCAAGACAGAGTTGGCGAATTGCAACGCCTTGTCTCACAGGCAGAAGGCATATCACGCTCACCGCAATTTTTACGGGAACTCATTTTAAATCAACGCAGTCGAGGCATTAGTCCGCGTCAGATTGCGAAAAATGCCGGTATCACTGTTGATGAAGTGGAACTTATATTGGCACAAGACCAACAAACGCCATAGCCTCGCTCTGCCAAGCAGGCATTTGCGACAAAAATATGCCTGATCGCTGCATAAATGGCTATATATTTGGATTTTTCAGCGAGTTTCGAAGCTTTGCCGTCAAATGTGCTTTTGCCGTATGAACGCGTGCCGCGTTACTGATACCTTGACATTGCTTGAAAGATTTCTTATCCTCATCGTATGTGAACATTCAACATACAAAGGAAACACCATGAATATAGTCATAACATATTGCGGGGCATGAAACTATGCCCCCAAAGCAGCCAGTTTGGCTGCAAGACTGCAAGAAGCCTTTGACGTACAAGCACGTGTTATAGCGGGTAGCGGAGGTGTCTTTGACGTACATGTGAACGACGAACTCGTTTTTTCCAAAGCGACTGCGGGAACCTTTCCCGACGAAGATGCCCTTGTGGAAGTGTTGCGTCAAAAATACGCATAAACAAAACAGTTCGAGTTGTATTTTTTGTGGTGGATGAAGAAAATACTGATTCAATGAAAATGTAT
The DNA here is from genome assembly GCA_964371965.1 of uncultured Desulfovibrionaceae bacterium. Taxonomy (GTDB): domain Bacteria; phylum Desulfobacterota; class Desulfovibrionia; order Desulfovibrionales; family Desulfovibrionaceae; genus CAYJAD01. The sequence continues at coordinate 15,227 of CAYJPE010000016.1, read as the reverse complement.
ACAAACTGCACGGTAAAATAATTCCAGAATGGAACTTCTCCTATTTCTCGTGATTGAAGATTCCTCTTTTCAATGTATTGAAAAGAGGAATAATGAAAGCATTTTGAGAGGGTAGGGGAGTTTGAGGGGGAAGGGAAAGTTTTTGGCTTTTGGCACCTGTCCCTTCCTGGGTGCTGTCGTCAAATGCGCCTTTTCGCCCTTATCGAAGCGGCCTCTGCGTCAGACTTTACTTGCTTTTTCAGTCAAATACCATAAGAGTATATCCCTTCAAAGTAAGCTCGACTTTGTTTCAATGGGCTTGATATAATACAGAAAATCGTCATTTGACGACAACGTCTAAGGGGGAAAGTTCCTCTTTCCCCCTTCAACAGTTCGTTGAAAAAGCCCCATCTGCTGCGTCAGCGATAAAAATCCAACCATCTTATGTGTGCCCAATAGACTGCGAAGCTTGAATTTTTTCGCTTCCTTGCATCTGGCACTTTTTGAACGGACTACTGGAAATTGAGTTTTTCAACAGGCTGTCAAGAAAATAATGCAACAGCATTTTCTCAAGAACAATGCTCCTCTGCTCTCCACAAGCAATATCACTTCCGTGCCACCTTTGTGATGTACATTACGCAAGCGCCTTTTCAAGTAGTGCCAAAAAATTTTCGCGCGGGATACTCTGTGCGCCCAGTGCCATCATATGCGGCGTTTCTTGTTGGCAATCAAAAAGCTGAAAGTGGAACTGATTAAGCCATGCCACAAGCTCCAATAAGGCGAGTTTTGAGGCATCGGGCACAGTATGAAACATGGATTCTCCAAAAAATGCCTTGCCCAGCGCCACACCATAAACACCACCCACCAACGCGGTGCCTTGCCAGCATTCTACCGAATAGGCATAGCCATGTTCGTGAAGGCGTTTATACGCTTGTTGCATCTGCGGCACAAGCCACGTTCCCCCTTGTCCGTCATGCTGATTGGGACGTGACACATGGGCGCATGCACTGATAACCGCATCAAAGGCTCTGTTGCGTGTGCAGCGTAAGGATGTATTTCTTCGTTTTCGTTGCAAACGGCGTGACACACGCACATTATTTAAGGGCAGAATGCAACGCGGATTGGGTGACCACCAGAGAATGGGGCTATCGTCATTGAACCACGGAAAGATGCCTTGGCTGTAAGCCTGTAACAAGCGCTCACAACCAAGGTCACCTCCCACGGCCACGAGACCATCTTCTGTGGCCTCGTGGACAGGAGGAAAGGGTGAATGTCGAGAAATGATAGAGGGCATCGAGTACAAGCCTTCGGCAGTTTTTTAGACTGCGTCAGTTATCACATCTGTTTCCGGCAAGGTGATTTTGGGCCCCTTGCTGGTATTGGGAGCATAGTGAAATGACAAATGCTCCGCCGCAGTATTTTGTGCATCAATGGTCACAATACCCCCCTTATGTAAGGCGCCAAAGAGCAATTCTTTTGCAAGCACATCTTCTATTTCTGTGCGTATAAGTCTTTGTAAGGGACGTGCGCCATATACCTTATCGTAACCTTTGATGGCAAGCCATTGCCGCGCCGTGGATGTCAGATGCATCGTTACCTTGTTATTAACTAAGGAAGCCGCAAGTTGATCAGTAAACTTATCGACAATATTCTCCATAAGGTCTTGCGTCAAGCCCACAAAGGGAATGAGTGCGTCAAGTCTGTTGCGAAATTCCGGTGAAAATGTTTCTTCCACCGCTTTCAGACCCTTGCTTGTGACATCACCCTGCTTTTGCGCGCCAAAGCCCAAATGTCCACTACTCATTTCGCGCACGCCTGCATTGGATGTCATAATAAGGATCACATGCCGAAAATCCGCTTTACGTCCTGCATTATCTGTAAGTGTACCATAATCCATGACTTGCAAAAGTACATTAAATATGTCCGGATGCGCTTTTTCAATTTCATCGAGCAACACAAGGGCATAGGGTGTTTTGCGTATGGCATCTGTCAGTTGTCCGCCTTGTTCAAAGCCCACATATCCCGGAGGCGCACCGATAAAGCGCGAAACAGCGTGCTTTTCCATATATTCGCTCATATCGTAGCGTATAAATTCCACACCCAAGTGTTCTGCCAACTGCCGTGCAAGCTCTGTTTTGCCTACGCCCGTGGGGCCATAAAAGAGGAAGCTACCAGCGGGTCTGTTTTCTCTGGCAAGCCCTGCCCGCGAGCGCAAAATCGCTTTCACTGTTAAGGCTACGGCTTCATTTTGACCAAAGACACGGGCGCATACATCTTGCTCAAGAGTTGCTAAGCGCTGCTTTTCTTGTGACGAAACGGAACGCTGGGGAATGCCGGCCATACGTGCCACAATGCGCTCAATATCTTGTACACTGACCGTGGGTCTTTTGGTGATTTTGACACGAATTTTTTTGTTTTGCGACACGGCTTCCATGTCACTGCCCTCATCAGCAACCTTGACACCATGATGCTGTAAAAACACGGCGGCGCCTGCTTCGTCCATGACGTCGATGGCCTTATCCGGTAAGAGGCGATCTTGCACATGGCGTGCAGAGAGTTCTACCACGGCCTTGAGTGTGTCTACCGGATAGCGAACTTTGTGATGTTTGGCATAACGGTCTTGCAGGCCACGTAAAATGTCAAGGCATTCGTCGGTGGACGGTTCGCGAATGTCAATTTGTTGAAAGCGTCTGAGTAAAGCCTTGTCCTTTTCCAGATGATTGCGATATTCTTCGTGCGTGGTTGAGCCCATACAACGCACTTCCCCTTCTGCCAACATGGGCTTGAGAAGATTTGATGCATCAAGGGCACCGCCGGAAGAAGCGCCTGCTCCCACAAGTGTGTGAATTTCATCAATAAAAAGTATGGCCTTGGGAATTTTCTTCAAGGCTTCCACGACATTTTTTAAACGGTTTTCAAAGTCGCCTCTATAGCGGGCGCCAGCAAGGAGTGTGCCCATGTCGAGTGTAAATATGCGGGCATCTGCAAAGAGTTCCGGAATATTTTTTTCGGCAATGCGTAGGGCAAGACCTTCCGCCATGGCAGTTTTGCCCACACCCGGATCCCCTATAAAGAGAGGATTGTTTTTGCGCCGTCGGCAAAGCACTTCCACCGTGCGGTCAAGCTCTGCAGTACGCCCCACGAGGGGATCGATTTTGCCTGCTTGCGCTTTGGCTGTTAAGTCAATGGTAAAACGCGACAGCGGGTCTTCCTTTTCTTGAGGCTGACCACCCTTTCCACCCTTAACGCCGCGGGAGCCATTGCCTGCAGGGCCGTGAGAAATGGCCTCGAGGACGTCTGTTTTTGTGACGCCGTGCTTTTTGAGAAAATGACTGGCATAAGCGTCTTTTTCGTCCATGATGGCCGCAAGTACATCACCAAGTTCCACAAGCTCGCGCCCTGCGGAGCGTATGTGTTGCAAGGCATTTTCAAGTACCCTTTGTACGCCCTCGGTTTGCAGAATTTCGCCGCGACTATTTTCCGGTCGAATATCGAGATACTGGGAAAAAAATCCCTCTAATTGTTCCCGTAATACAGGAGGGCTTGCCCCACAACCTTCGAGTAAAATACGTCCTTGGGACTCACTTGCAATGGCAAAGAGCACATGTTCAATGGTGAGAAATTCGTGCTTGCGTCTTTGTGCGTCGTGTAGAGCAAATTGTAAGACCTTTTGTAAATGTCTGCCGAGCATGGCATCTCCTTAATTGTGTCATCGCTTTGTATTTCAAACATGGCGATGCAAAATATGTAAGTCGTTTTCCTTAAAAAAACACTGGTAAATATTTTTTGCCCGGTAGCCGCCTCAAGCGTGGCGTGAAAAAACAGTATAATTATACTGAAATTCCCTAGGGGCTGTCTCTAAATAAATTCTTTTGCATTCTGCCTGCGTCAAACAGCGCTTTTTACTCCAGTCAAATACCATAAGAGTATATTCCTTCCGTAAAAAGACGTGTTTTCCTTGGCAGAAACACAAAATCTTTTTATTTAGAAACAGCCCCTAAGTTTTGCTAATTTTTTCACGTAGAGTCAACACATCCGCAGGGCTCACAGACAATTCATCAATACCTATTTTAACAAAAAATTCTGTCAGTGCCACATCCGCTGCCAATTCGCCGCACACGCCTACCCAAATGCCGTGTTTATGCGCATTGACACAGACCATTTCCATAAGACGCAATACAGCCTCGTCGTGGATATTACAGAATTCTGCAATACTATCGTTTTGCCTATCAATGGCCAAGGTATACTGTGTCAAATCATTGGTACCCAAGCTGAAAAAATCCACTTCCTGCGCTAAGACGTCACTCATGATGGCAGAAGCGGGTGTTTCTATCATAATACCCACAGGCACATCGTCTTTAAAAGGAATATTTTCTGCGCTCAGTTCCTCTTTCACCTCGGCAATGAGAGCTTTGGCTCGGCGCACTTCTGCTATGTTGGTTATCATGGGCAGCATAATGAGGAGGGTACCATGGCAGGCGGCACGATAAAGAGCACGTAACTGCGTTTTGAACACATGGGGGCGCGTGAGGCAAATGCGTATGGCACGCATTCCCAGTGCCGGATTTTCCTCCTTAGGCAAATTAAAATATGCCGCCTGTTTGTCGGCACCGATATCAAGGGTGCGAATGACAACTTCTTTGCCTTCCATTTTACGCGCTACGTTACTGTAGACATCGTATTGCACTTCTTCAGATGGATAATCATCGCTCTCAAGGTAGAGAAATTCACTACGAAAGAGGCCAATACCTTCGGCATCATTGCTGAGCACAGCGTCTACATCGGCAGTGGAACCGATATTGGCAAAGAGTTTGATTTTTTTGCCTAAGGCTGTGAGTGTGGGCTTACCGCGAAAAGCCTCAAGGCGCAAAGCTTCTTCGTCAAGGCGCGCTTTTTTCTCTCTCATGCGTGCCAAGGTGCTCTCGTCCGGTTCCACAAGCACGTCGCCCGTAGTACCGTCTACGATCACAAGAAGGCCGTTTAAGCCTTCGTGTAAGCCTTCCTTCAAGCCGATAACGGCAGGAATTCCAAGTATTCTGGAAAAAATGGCCGTATGCGAATTGCTGCTCCCTTCTGCGGTGACAAGGGCACACACTTTTGAGCGGTCGCATTGAGCCGTTTCACTGGGCGTCAAGTCCACACCTGCAAGCACAAGAAGATCCGTGCCGTCGGTGCCCAAGGTTCCGTCGGCACAGGGCTTTGGCGTACATCTGCCTTGAAGTGCTTCTAACAGACGACGGGAAATATCTTGCACATCGGCGGCGCGTGCTTGCATATAAGGGTCATCCATGCTGGAAAACATTGCAGAAAATTGCGCGGCAGCTTGTCCAACGGCGTACTCGGCAAGAGCTTTGTTGTCTGTGATGATACCGGTAATAGCATCGCGATAGTCCATGTCGTCCAGCATCATTTGATGCACCTCAAAGAGCATGGCACCTTCTTCGCCCAAGCTTTCCTTACTTGTTTCTGCTATAATGCCCAGTTGCTCCATGGACCTAAGACGCGCAGACTCAAAACGCGCCAGCTCTCCTTCCACATTGTCGGTGCTGCCAAAGGGCACGTCCAAGCTGAGTTGTACCGAAAACGAAAGTCGCCCTATGGCGATGCCCCGCGAAACACCTTTCCCTTGAAGATGCAGCATGCTATTACCTCACTTTTCTCTCATAAAAAATGCCGTAAAACTGTATATGTAAAACAGTTTCACGGCACATTCTCATTATATATTCATACGCCAATCACACACAACTCACACACCAAAATGCGCCAGCAAAATCTTTTCCGCGTCGACATTCCACAAACCCTTATGCGCCTTCACGCTCTCGTGCAACTTTGCATACAGGGGCGCAAGGTTCGTTGTGCCCTTGCCAAGCGCTTCAAAGTCGTCGATGGCCGTGAGAGGCATATGTATAGGCGTATAGCTTAATATCTTTCCCGCACGGATATTGGGTAAGTTTGCCGTGGTTTCTGCAACGGCGTCCAGACCGCATATGTGACTCACCATAACAGAGGTATGCAGCTTGCCTTCTTCGGACAACTTGATGGCCTCTTTTAGGTCGTCGGTATTGCCGCCTGTGCTGCCCAAAATGTGTGTTGACATATAGTGGCAATTATACAGATTGATATGAGCCGTAAAGTCAGGATTGGAAGGACCGGCAAAAAAGTTCATGCAACCGTCAAAGGCCATAAGCTTGTCACCCAATTCTGCCAATTCTTTAATAGGCGCATATACAAAGACGTCGTCATAGCCCTTGCCTTGGCTTATATCCATAAGTTCTTTATAAATATCGGGACTTTTTGCGGGATTGATATACACGAGTTCTACACCCTTTTGCTTGGCAAACTCAGGCGTAACCAATTCCTTGGCACGAGCAATACGGGCATCATCAAGGTCTGTGACGACCACGCGCGCAGGTCTGTTACCCGCCACAAGGGGATATTCTATGGCGCCAAGCCCCATTGGGCCGCAACCGCCCAAAATCAGGACATTTCCTCCCTCTTTTATACCCATAGCATGGTCATAATTCTGTTTATTGGTGTGGTACATAATATTGTAACCGCCAATAATGCAACTCATGGGTTCGCCAAGGGATGCATCAAAATAGGCCTCTCCGCCATAATGCAAAAGGCAACCAAGCTCCATGACTTCTTGTGGAATGATACAATACGTGGCAGCACCGCCAAAAAACTCATAAGAGTAGCCGGGTGATGCGAGGCTTCCTTTATAGTTAAGGGCAGGTTGCAGTGCAAATTTTTCGCCCACCGTAAATTCGTGCTGCCATTTTTTGCCCACCTGCACAATATCACCAGCAAATTCGTGACCGATAAGAATGGGGTTTGTATCCACATTTTGGGGGCAACGCTTGTGTGCCTTGCCCTGTGTCAGCAATTTGTAGGTGGACATGCATAAACTGTCGCTGACAATCTTTACTAAGATTTCATCATCTTTGATATCTGGAAGCTCAAATTCTTCCAAGCGCAAATCATTAGCGCCGTACATGCGTATCGCTTTCGTCATGATTCCCATAAAGTCATCTCTATATTTTTCTGTTATATGTTCATTATTTGTACGTAAAAGTTACATGTCGCAACAATTCATTGATATTTTGCAATGAAGGTGCCTTGGTACCTTCTGTCATTACAGCGCCGGCACTGCATGCCATGGCAAGGCGCACAGTGTCCTCAAGGCTGTATTGCTGTGCAACGGCATAGGCCACGGCGCCCACCATACTGTCGCCAGCACCCACAGTGGACGCCACTGGCACTGTAAGGCCGGGTGAGACAAGGCATTGCTCCTTAGTCACAAAAATGGCACCATCTGCACCGCAAGAAAGCGCAACCATGCCCACACCTTTGCTGTGTACAAGCTCTTGACATAAAAGGATAAGTTCATCGGTGTTGCGCATACTGTCAAGGAGAGCGGGGTCACTGTCACGCCCAAAGTAGAGCAGCAATTCTTCCGCATTGGGCTTGACAAAGTCCGGCGCAGCAAGGATCGCTTGCGCAAAGGCTTCACCGTCTGCATCCATAAACACTTGCACGCCCATCTCTTTAAGTGTGCGAGTCATGTCTTTATAAAAGTCCGGGCGTGCGCCTGCATGCATGCTGCCGGCCAGTACCACAAGATGTCTTGCAGGTTGTTTTTCCGGATGTTGTTCCATGAGCGAATGAACTTTTTGTACGAGGAGGCGTTCCTCTTCTTCGGTCACCGCCACACCGGGATCATTGATTTCCGTAATGCCGTTTTTTGTATCAAGGAGTTTAAGATTGATTCGCGTGTGCCCTTTTACCCGCACAAAGTCGTGTTGAAAAGGTATTGCATGGTGTACAGGCAAGTCGTCAAGCATGCGCAGCAGTGCATCTCCCGTGCTGCCTCCCACAAAGCCCGTGGCCACATTATTACAGCCAAGCACACCCAGGATTTTTGAAACATTGATACCCTTGCCGCCCGCGTCCATTTCGCTTTTTTGAATGCGATTGAGCCCTCCGGGAAGCAAGGGAGCAATGGTGGCCGTCTTATCCAGAGCCGGATTGAGTGTGACTGTTATAACCATGTGTATTCCATTACGCTTTTGTAAATATTTCGAGGATTTTTTCCTTGCTTGCCGCCGCCACAAGATGCTCCACATCACTTTCGTCTTCGAGCACTTCCACAATATTTTCAAGGATGCTCAAATGCTCGTCGCTCAAGGCCGCAATGCCAATGACAAGTTTGACTTTTTCTTCGCCCCACTCAATGCCGTCGGGATAGGTGAGGACGCACAAACCCGTTTGTTTTATGCTCGACGCTGCACTCTTTTCGCCGTGAGGAATGGCAATAAGATTACCTATAGCTGTGGAAAAACTGGTATCGCGCGCCACCATGCTTTCAATATATGCTTCTTCCACGTAGCCTGCCTTGTGGAGCAGGGCGCCGCAACGGCGGATAATGTCGAGCTTGGGCTCCACTGGCAGATTTAAAACAATATCTTCTGTTCTGAGCATTATAAATCTCCTAAAGGTTTTTTTCCAAAAAGTCTTTGGCCATGACACATACGGCCGCCTCGTCCTCGCCTTCGGCCGTCAGCACAATTTCGTCACCATGTTTTGCTGCAAGGCTCATGAGGGCAAAGAGCTTTTTCCCATCCACTTTCTTTTCGCCCTTTTGTACGGATATGGTGGAAGAAAACTTTTGTAATTCTTTTACAAATAAGCCGGCGGGACGGGCGTGTATACCGTGTTCGTCCTTTATGACATAACTAAAAGATTCCATAGACGACTCCTCCTTCGGACTGTAGTTCACTGATAAGTTTATCGTATTCCGGTGCATTTAAGAAATTGTGTATGAGCACAAGGTGTGCTTTCGGATTGGCTTGTACCGCACGTTCTTTGAGTTGATTGTGTGTCACAACCACATCGGCGTCTGCTGGGATTTCACTCACGGGGGAGTGTTTCACTTCAATGCCTTCAAAGCCGGCATCGCGCAGTTTTTTTCGTAATTTTGTGGCACCCATGGCACTGCTTCCCATGCCCGCATCACAGGCAAAGATGATTTTTTTGATCACGCGCACGTGCTGTTCGCCAATAGTTTGTGCGGGCGTAGTGTTTGGCGAGACAGGCGTTGTGTCTTGTGTGCTGGCTGTGCCCTTAGCCTGTGCTTTCATATCTTGCATTTTAGCGGTGGCCGTAGACATGTCATCGTCAGCGCTTTCTTTGGCGAACATTTTCAAAAGGATAATCGAAAGAGCAAAAGTCACCACTGCAGACAGACCAATGCCCGTAAGGTTTGCAAAATATGCGCCCGACGGCGTCATGAGCAATTCCGCAAAAATACTGCCCGGAGCCGCTACGCCTGTGAGGCCACCGCCAAGGGCATTGATGGTAAACACACCCACGGCACCGCCGGCAATCATGGCGCCAATCAAAATGGGATTCATGAGTACGAAGGGGAAGTATATTTCGTGAATACCACCAAAAAAGTGGATAATTGCGGCGCCGGGAGCGCTACTCTTGGCTGAACCTTTGCCCACCATCATATAGGCCAGCAAAAGTCCAAGGCCGGGCCCCGGGTTTGATTCTATCATAAAGAATATGGATTTGCCCGCCGTGGCCACTTGTTCTGCTCCAAGGGGCGTAAAGACACCGTGATTTATGGCATTGTTCAGAAAGAGCACCTTTGCAGGTTCCACCAAGATGGACGTGAGCGGCAAAAGTCCCATATCTACGAGCCATTGAACTCCGGCGCCCAGCATGGCGGTGCCAGCAGCCACCATGGGGCCAATGGCATAAAAGGCGATGATGGCGATGATACCGCCGATAATACCGGACGAAAAATTGTTGACAAGCATTTCAAAGCCAGCGGGAATTTTTTTGTCGATGGCCTGGTCAAACTTTTTGATGGCAAATCCACCCAATGGACCCACAATCATGGCACCGAGGAGCATGGGCGTTGTAGGTGACCCCATAATGACACCAAAGGTGGCAACAGCACCAACCACGCCACCGCGAATATCGGCAATGACCCTACCGCCCGTAAAACCGATAAGGAGGGGCAACAAATAGACGAGCATGGGCTTAACCATGGTTGTCAACTCTTTATTAGGTAGCCAGCCTTCGGGGATAAAGAGTGCTGTTATGAGCCCCCAAGCAATGAAGGCACCAATATTTGGCATAACCATACCGCTCAAAAACCGACCAAATTTTTGTAAACGTTCTTTCATCGTACGCTCTTCCTCAAAAAAACAAAAAAGACACAAACAGTTGGGCAAGGCATCAGCGAAATACTGAAAAACGCACAATGCTCTCACACAAGACAGGGGGTACCACGCCAGTACATCCTTTCCAAATAAGGACTGATCTCATACGTTCTTCCCTTATACGGCGCCAAACTCATAGTGCGACTCATATGTATACACTAGTACCTTGTCTACTCTAAAAGCTAAGATTGCATTCTATACATGTTGCCAAGCTCCACAAAATATTTCCTTCTTTTCCACGTAAAAAAGCTTCGGCATAGATGCGGACTTATTGGTTTTTTGAAGGGAGGTGTGGGGTGAAACTTTTTTTCCCAAAAAAAGTTTCACCCTAAAGGGCACACGCCCCCCACATGCTTTTCAAAAACACACATTTAGACAAAACACGCTACTAGTATATAAGAAGTGCTCAAAAGTTGGCTTCTTTGTCAAAGGATAAAAATTCGATTAAATCAGCGTTTCTTCGAATGACTATAAAAAAACTTTTGACCTTTTGCAAGTTTTTTCAAAACTTACATTCAATGTGATTGTGTCACTGAAATGTGCTAGCAACTTACATTAAGTTTTGACACAATATAAGCACTTTAAATATATTTTGAAATAATTTTTTGCAATAAGAATGACGTGAAGTGCTTTTTTTCTAAAAAAAGAAGTTGTGCTTTTATGGAGGAAAACGCGTTTTCCGGCGAAAAGTGCGTTTATAGGCATACACCATGTGAACAAAAAACGTCGGTTTAAAGACGATCATAGACACAATCAGCTATGCAATGAGCATAAAAAAGCCTCGATATCTAGTACCGAGGCTGTTTCAAAGCTTGTTACTCTATACAAGTCGTACAGGTAATCTTCCCACTTCTCTTAGCCGAGGAAAGGGTTGGCATACAACAAGATGAAGCTGATAACCAAGGCGTAAATGGCCAAAGATTCGATAAATGCAAAAGCCAAAATCATGGTACCGGTGATTTTGTCACCCACGTCAGGGTTACGTGCGATGCCTTCGCAGGCGCCTTTTAAGCCGAGACCCATGCCGATACCGCAACCAAAAGCTGCAATGCCGATGCCAAGGGAGGCTGCCAAGGTCGTGAAACCAAGAGAGCTGGAATCAAGGGTAGCGGCAGCAAAAGCCATAGAAGCCATACCAACAAGAGCCACAGTGTTCAAGGCAACCATCAAAAATTTACGCATGTTCTACTCCTAAAAGTCTGTTATATGTTAAGATCCGAAGACCATTCCCCACAAAAATATGTGTCGTACATGCCCAAAGCCTTTTATTAATGCGCGTGATCAAGAGAACCCTTGATGTACGACATGGTGAGCATAAAGAACACAAATGCCTGCATACATTTGCCAAGCAAGAAAAGGAAATAGATGGGCAGACTTCCCAATATGGGTGCCAAGATGAAGGCCAAAATAATAACAATTTCTTCGCCGCGGATGTTTCCAAAAAGACGCAAAGATAGGGAGAGAGGGCGCGAGATGTGCGAAACCACTTCCAAGGGGAACATGAGCGGAATAAGTGCCTTTGAAGGGCCGGTGAAATGATTGACGTAGTGAAAGCCCCAGCGCTGAATACCTACAAAGTTGTAGTACACAAAGACCACTATGGCCAAGCTCACCGTGGTATTGAGGTTGGCTGTGGGTGCATCAAAGCCGGGAATAAGTCCCATGAGGTTCATGGTGATAATATAAATGAAAATGCCTGCTAGCAAAGGAACGTATTTTTTGCCCGCATCACCGAGGCTGTTACTTATGAAATCTTCTATGGTACCAATGATGGCTTCAAAAAAATTCTGTAACTTTCCCGGAACCATGGTGATATTCCTGCGGACAAGGTAAGCCACACTGAAAAGGAAAAGCATACCGACCCATGTGAAGAAAACATGTCTGAACTCCACCAGTTGACCGCCAATGGTCACTGCATCCATATCAAAAATGGTGGAGAGCAAAACCGGACTTGGCAAACTACCTGCCATAATAACGCTCCTTGCTGCTTGTTAATACTATGCCGTCACATCAAAGAGGAGTGTGCATGCCTGCAACACCTACCGCTTCAAAGGTACGCCTCAATTTTTTCGCTTACGCTCTACAAAAGTGCTTTTTGCAAAGACTCCCAGTGCCACCGCCATACTTGCCGTCACACCAGCAACCAACGCTATGGGCGGCGCCTTGCATATGACGATAAGAAGGTATAAAGCTACAGCGCTTAAGGCCATTCTCAATCCCATTCGCAGAAGAAAACCTACGAAAAGCCCCATGCTGTACGCCTCAAGGGCAAGACTCATGGTATGGCGCGCTATACCCCAAAATATATTCAAAAAAATGATTATGCCCGTAGCAAAAAAAAACGGCCACATTGTCCACGTCACACACAAAAGCCCCACAGTGAGTGCCAAAAGAGCGAACACAATTTGCCAGAGCATCATGTGGCGGATAAAAGGAATGTCGAATCCCCGTCGCCATAGCCATGCATGTATTTTTTGTACGGGTGCAATCACGTATTAACCAATAGTAGCAAATATTACAAGGTATATAATCCTAAGGAAACACTGGTTAAATGTCTTTTTGCCCTCTAACTGCGTCAAGCTCACTTTGTGAAACGCTTATATTATGTCTATATATACCGCGCGCTTCTCAAATCTCGCTTTCCTTGTTAGAGAACAAAAAATCTCTTTAATCAGCGTTTTCCTAAAAAAACTGTCCAGGGCCTGAATATTTACGATCCCGAGACACATTCTTTTATGGCGGAATATGTTACAACACTTTCTTTCAGCGCTCACTCTGTCGATTTTTTTTGAGCCGGATCACCTAACGAAGAGTGCTGAGGAGAATTTTGTTCTTTTAAAAGCGCTTGAAGTTCCGTGTGCGACTTGTGTGTGGCTTTCGGAAGTTCAGGGCCGTCATTTGTGCTTATTGTCGCCTCTTCCGGTACCGTTTTTTCTCTTTTTCGTAAAAGTCGCCTTGAATCTTCGTACACATTGAGAAAACCCGCACCAATACCAATCAAGAAGCCGACAAGTTTACCCCACGGAGTAATTACTAAACCCATGTTTGCGCATACATATTCAACGCCATACCCTAGGGCACAACCTACCACAGGCCCGCTGACCATGTGTAGACCTATGGTACCAGCTGTGGCGAACATATCCATGCTCTTACTTCTGTTTTTTAGCCTCTGGGTCAAGCTCATGGTCTATGTTCCTATATAAAAAACTGAAAAACATTACTTGTCTCAGCGGATGCTTTCTTTGTAAGCTCGCTGGCCTTCTTGCGTTTTGTTCGTCATTTCACAAAGCACCTGAAAGCTAGCATAGAGGGCGCTACAGGTCAATGTTTTTCATATGTCTTTTTTATATTTTTCGGCACATTCATCCCAAAAAAATTCTCTTGTATTTTGTCATGGGGTATTTGGGGGAAAACGTATAGAACAATTTAAAATAATAGTAGAAATACAGTTTTTTCGAAAGAGAAAACTGAGGGAAACAGTAATTAAATAAAAGTGTATATAAAATTTTCCATATTATAATTCCAGAAAGAAACTTCTCTCCTCAAGAAAAATAATTCATCCGTTTTTCCCTCAGTGCTGTCGTTAAAGAGCGATTTTTCGTGTTATATCCGTGTTGTATCAAGGAAGACGCGCTTGCTTTGAGGGAATATACTCTTATGGTATTTGACCGAATAAGCGTGTAAAGTCTGTTGCAGGGCTCGCTTCGATAAGGGCGAGAGGGCGCATTCGACGACAGCTCCTAGAAAAGCAACTTTAAATATTTTGAGGTTATTTTCAATACATTAAAAGCCTTAGTTCAAAAATTTCGATGCGTTTGCCCTGCATAGAAATACATAAGTTGTTTACTTTTTTTCTCTGACGCGGTAGATTGCACTTTTTCAACGGGCTGTTACGGGCTGTTTCTAAATAGACTCTTTTGTGTTCTGCCGGCTTTAAACAGGGCTTGTTACTCCAGTCAAATACCATAAGAGTATGTTTCTTCCGTAAAAAGATGTGTTTTCCTTGGCAGAAACACAAAATCTTTGTATTGAGAAACAGCCCCTAGGTGAGAGGCGAAGTTTACGGATGTAGAGAACAACGCTGCACCGCACGCTTTGCGAACAGCCTGCGAATGCGGACTTTTGCAACAGCCTGATATACGCCTCAATCTTTTCTACATTTGACCCTTATGGTGAAATTATGATTTCTCGTTATCGCATTCCTCATATTGATGACAGTGGTTTTTATCGTACAGAGCAAAGTATTAAGCGCAGTCTTTTTTTATGCAGTATGGGGCATGCGCCTGATATGGTCGCGGCGCGGGATTTTGTGGCACGTATTAAAGAAGAATTTCCTGATGCTACGCATAATTGTTGGGCTTTTGCGGCTGGCCCGCCGGGGGATACGGCACGTGTGGGTTTTTCTGATGATGGGGAACCCCATGGTACTGCCGGGCGCCCCATGCTGACAGTCTTGTTGCACAGTGGAGTAGGGGAGTTGGTATGCGTGGTAACACGGTACTTTGGCGGTATCAAATTGGGTACTGGCGGGCTTGTGCGTGCCTATCAAAGTGCCGTGCGTTTTAATTTGGAAACTATGCCAACGCAAGAACGCATTATACCGGTTCATGTACAACTAGTTATGGAATACACGCACGTTCAGCGTGTGCGTCGTCTTTTTCCTGTGTACGAAGCACAGGTGACGGCAGAAGAATTTGCGGCAGATGCGAGTTTTATCGTGCGCTTGCCACAAGAACGTGTAGATAGCTTTATCTGCGCTGTTACGGAAGAGACAGATGGCGGCGCCCTTGTGGAGGAGGTGTGAACATGCTACAAAATTGCAGAGTCGATCTTAAGCGCGTAGGATGTTCCAATGAGGATATGGTGATGCAACAATCTCGACGTCATTATGCTGCAGACTTCAAAAAAAATGCTGTGCTCTTGGTAACTAGTAGCGTGTTTTTTCTAAATGTGTGTTTTTGAAAAGCATGTGGGGGGCGTGTACCCTTGGTAAGTTGGAAAAAATGCCTTTAAAAT
>CAYJPE010000015.1:0-25050 GCA_964371965.1 uncultured Desulfovibrionaceae bacterium | reverse complement strand
ACTGTTCATGCCAGAACTTCATGTGAGTAGTATGACGATAGAAGACGACGGAATGATGAACTAGTAGCGTGTTTTGTCTCAATGTGTATTTTTTGAAAAGCATGTGGGGGCATGTGCCCTTTAGGGTGAAACTTTTTTTAGGAAAAAAAGTTTCACCCCACACCATCGCTGCTCTCAATAGCCGTAAGGCTCGTTCCTCGCCTAACGCCTACGGCGCCATATTGAGAGACAGCCCCTAATCGCTGTCTAATCGTCTCCCACCTTTAATGCCGCCAAGAAAGCCTCTTGCGGCAGTTCAACATTGCCCATACGCTTCATGCGGCGCTTGCCTTCTTTCTGCTTTTCAAGAAGCTTACGCTTACGTGTAATATCGCCGCCATAACATTTTGCCGTCACATTTTTGCGAAAAGCAGAAACCGTTTCTCGCGCAATAACCTTATTGCCTATAGCAGCCTGAATCGCCACCTCAAAGAGCTGGCGAGGTATGGTACGCTTGAGCTTAAGCGCCAAAGCCCTGCCATAGTGATAGGCCTTGTCCTTATGTACAATGACAGCCAGCGCATCCACAGGTTCGCCATTGAGCAAGATATCAAGGCGCACGAGGTTTGAGGCACGGTATTCAATAAACTCATAATCCATGGAGGCATAGCCCTTCGTCGTGGACTTGAGGCGGTCAAAAAAGTCAAAAACAATCTCCGAAAAGGGCAATTCATAGGTGATGACAACGCGGTTGGCGGCAAGGTAATGCAAGTTTTTTTGCAGGCCTCGCTTTTCTTCGCACAGCTTGAACACATTGCCCACAAAGTCGTTGGGCACATGAATATCCATTTTCACAAAAGGCTCATACAGCGTGGCAATTTTAACGGCGTCCGGCAGTTTGGAGGGATTATCAATATCAAGGGTTTTACCCTCAATGGTATCAACTTTATAAATAACAGACGGTGCCGTGGCAATCAATAAGACCTCAAACTCACGCTCTAGCCTTTCTTGAATGATTTCCATATGCAAAAGACCCAAGAAGCCGCACCGAAAGCCAAATCCGAGCGCTTGCGACGTCTCCGGTTCGTAGGAAAAAGCCGCATCGTTGAGCTGTAACTTTTCAAGAGCTGCCTTCAAATTTTCATAATCATCGGAGTCTGACGGATATAGACCGCAAAAAACCATGGGCTTCACCTCTTTGAAGCCGGGCACAGGTTCCGTGGCAGGGTTTTGACACAAGGTGATGGTATCGCCCACCTTGGCATCGCCCAATTCCTTGATACTGCCACACAAAAAACCCACTTCGCCGGCAGCAAGCATGGGCACATCGTGGGCCTCCGGCGAAAAAACACCAAGACGCAGCACTTCATATTCCTTGCCCGTCGCCATAAGGCGCACACGGTCATGCTTGCGCAGCGTACCGTCCATAATGCGAAAAAGCACGACGACGCCTTGATAACTGTCGTACCACGAGTCGAAAATAAGGGCTTTGAGGGGTGCATCGGGGTCGCCTTCCGGCGCGGGCAAGCGCTCCACAAGGGCCTCAAGCACGTCGGGCACGCCTTCGCCTGTTTTGGCAGAGACGGGCAAAGCGTCGGTGCAATCAAGGCCGATGGCTTCTTCAATTTCTTCTTTCACACGAGCCACATCCGCACTTGGCAAGTCAATTTTATTGAGCACGGGAATAACGTCATGGTCGTGGTCAAGGGCCAAGTAGACATTGGCAAGCGTTTGCGCTTCAACGCCCTGCGTGGCATCCACCACAAGAAGCGCCCCGTCGCAGGCGGCAAGTGAGCGGGAGACTTCGTAGTTAAAGTCCACGTGCCCGGGGGTATCTATGAGATTGAGAATATATTCCTTGCCCGTGCGGGACGTAAAGGGAATGCGCACGGTTTGCGCCTTGATGGTTATGCCGCGCTCGCGCTCCAAGTCCATTTTGTCAAGGTATTGATCCCTTTTTTCGCGGTCGGACACAAGATGCGTCACTTCTAAGATGCGGTCGGCCAACGTGGACTTTCCATGGTCAATATGTGCAATAATGGAAAAATTTCGTATATGTTCTTGCTTGGGCATGGTGAACCTATTTTTTTGAGAGTTTTTTTGCGTTGACGCTTTTATGAAATAACAGCAGGACGCACAAAAATGGACGCATCCACAAGACGTAAAGGTGGGCCTTCAATACGCATGTGACCCAAGAAGGCTTCGCGCTTATCGTCGCCGTCAAACTCAAAGCCCATGAGGGCACGCCCCACCATTTCGCCGCTATTACTGTAATTGAAATAACAGATATTACTCAGCTTTGCCACATCTTCCATAAATTCGAGCAGCGCTCCGGGTCGTTCCGGAAATTCCACCAAGGCCATAAGAGGGGCATCCCACGTGCTCATGGTGGCATTAATTATGCGAAATGTCACGTCTTCACGGTGGGTCACATCGCGAAAAATATAGGCATGATTGCGCAACACCACTTCGAGGGCATCCAACACAGTGCGGCGCCCTTTAAAGCCAAGTACGGGGAAAGCATTTTCGCTGTGTGTTTTTCCATAAAGGAAGTCTTCGATATTCAAATCCAAATGATTAATGGCCTTGAGCAAGTGCAACATGGAACCGGAACGCTCGTCGAGGGCGATTTCGTAGCAGCGTTTTATGGGCGCCTCGGCACCGCCCGCAATGCCCGCACGCCCCGCAATCCACGACAAACGCGCAAAGTCCATATTGGCACCGGACACAACGACAGCCACGTTTTTACCGCGAAATTCCTCTTGGTACTTCAAATAAGCCGCCATGCCAAGGGCACCGGACGGTTCCGGTAATGTGCGTGCAAGCTCCCAAATGCTTTGAATTCCGGCGCACACTTCATCGTTGGAGACGGTCACATATCTGTCAATATGATCGCGACACAATGTAAATGTATAGTCTCCCACCCTTTTGACCGCCGTGCCGTCACAAAAGACATCAATGTCCGGCAATGTAATCACATGTCCGGCCCGCACAGAGGCCTGCATACTTGCTTGCCCTTTGCCCTCCACGCCAATGATTTCTATGTGCGGCGCGTGGGCTTTGAGTATGGTGGCAACACCTGCCGCAAAGCCGCCACCGCCAATTTGCAAAAATACCACGTCCGGCCATATGGAGCCCATAAGCAATTCGTCGCCCACGGTGCCCTGCCCTGCCACCACGAGAGGATGGTCATAAGGGTGTACATAGAGCATATTATATTTGAGGGCGGCCTCGTCGGCGGCCTTTCGCGCATCGTCAAAAGTGTCGCCTGTGATGATAATGTCCACGGCATCACCGCCAAGGCGTTCTACTTCGTGGGCTTTCATACGAGCTACGGATGTGGGCATGGTGATGCGGGCCTTTATGCCAAGACGCGCTGCGGCAAGAGCCACCCCTTGGGCATGGTTGCCGGCCGATGCCGTGACAACGCCGCGCGCCAGCGTTTCGCTGCTTTGCGACGCCATAAAGTTATAGGAACCGCGCCACTTGTACGAATGCACAGGAGAAAGATCCTCTCGCTTTAAAAGGAGCGTACCGCCGCCCGCTTGCGGATAGTGCTCTAAGGGTGTGGGGCCGCTTACTTGATACACATTACTGCGTGCGCGTGTGATAAGCTTCAGTATGTCAGTTGTATTCATATAGTGTCTCGTTGAAGTTCCTTGTGCCAAAGTCGTCAAAAGATGGTGTAAGAATGTGGGGGAACGTATTTTGGCGTGTGGCTTTTGCCTTAGGCGCTGTTATCAAATAGCGATTTTTCGTGTTATATCAAGCCCATTGAAACAAAGACGCGCTTGCTTTGAGGGAATATACTCTCATGGTATGTGACCGAAAAAGCCTTGGATAAGTCAATACGCCACCTTGTGATGCTTGTCAAGCTACGGCAATCATTGCTGTCCCGCAGGATAAGAACCGGTCTCAAACGAGGGCACAAGCGCCTTCCTCATCACAAGAAAAAACATCACGCCGAAAAGCATTGACAGCGTTGCACTTGAGATTATAGGATGAGTGCGTCAATTTTATTGGAGGAATACGTATGACCATACTTTCGCAGCGCGTGGCAGGGTACACAAAAAACTCTTCGTGGATTCGTCGCATGTTTGAAGCAGGCGCACAGCTCAAGCAGCAATTCGGCTCGGACAATGTGTACGATTTTAGCCTCGGCAATCCCGATTTAGCCCCTCCGTCAGCTGTGGCAGAAGGATTGCATGCCCTTGCCGACCGTGTCACGGAACCTTTTTCTTTTGGCTATATGCCCAATGGCGGCTATCCGTGGGCCAAGGAAAAACTGGCTGCCCATGTGAGTAAGGAGCAAGGAGTCGGCCTTGGTGCCGAGCATGTGCTTTTAAGCTGCGGTGCTGCCGGCGGTTTGAATGCTTTTTTTCGCGCAGTGCTCAATGCCGGAGAAGAAGTCCTCGGCCTTGCACCCTATTTTGTGGAATACGGCTTTTATGCCGAAAACCACGGTGCAAGTTTCAAAGCCGTCCCCACCACGCCGGAGACATTTCGACCGGATCTTGCCGCCCTTGAAGCCGCCATCAGCGAAAAAACCCGCGTACTCATAACAAATTCTCCCAATAATCCCACGGGCACTGTATACACAGAAAAAGAAATGCGCGGCATTGTTGCCGTCCTCGAAAAATGCTCGCACAAGTTCGGACGCCCCATTTGGCTCGTGGCAGACGAACCCTACCGCTTCCTCGCCTTTGATGGCGCTGTTGTGCCGTCCGTGTTACCTTTGTATCCTTATGCGGTAGTCGTCAGCTCTTTCTCAAAAAGCCTCTCCTTGCCCGGCGAGCGCATTGGCTATGTGCTCATATCACCGCTCTTGGAAGAAGGCGCGGAACTCATGGACGCCCTTACACTCACAAACCGCATCCTTGGCTATGTCAACCCGCCAACGGTGGGGCAATACCTCATGGTGGCAGCCATGAATACCCCTGTGGATGTGGCCATTTATGCCGCACGGCGCACAGCTATGGAAACGGTTTTGCGCGAGACAGGCTACGACTTTTGCTCGCCCAAGGGCGCCTTCTACTTCTTCCCCAAAGCCCCCGGCGGTGATGATGTGGCCTTTGTACAGCGATTGTTGGAAGAAAAAATTCTTGCGGTTCCCGGCACAGGTTTTGGGTGTCCGGGGCATTTCCGCCTCGCATTTTGCGTGGACGAAAGCATTATCAAGAAAGCAAAGGATGCCTTTGCAAAGGCGAAAGAAGGATTTTAAAGAAACACTGATTACATGCCCTTTTGCTCTCTCACTACGGCAAGCTCGCTTTGTGAAACGTTTATATATGTCTATATATACCGAACGCTTCCCAAAACTCGCTTCCTTGTGAGAGTACAAAAATGCTCTTTAATCTGCGTTTCCTCAAAAGCACGCTTTCGCCAAAAAATCCCGTCCATCGTGTGTATGCGTTTTTTTAATAGGCCTGCCAAGGAGCGCCCATGACAGCATTAAGCATAATCCCTGTGAGTAAGGAAGCGGAGCTTGACAGCTTTGTGTCCTTGCCGTGGCACATATATGCCCACGCCGACCCATGGGTGCCCCCGCTCAAAAAAGATGAAAAGTCCTTACTCACAAAGGGCGCCCATCCGTATTGGGAACATGCGCGTGGACAACTCTTCCTTGCTGTACGCGCAGAAGAGGGCACACACGGTGCCCCAAAGCATCGGCCAGACTATCGGCCAAACTATCGTATAGTCGGGCGTATTGCCGCTATCATTGACGATAACTACAATAACTATGCACACGCACGAACCGCCGAGCACACAGCCTCGGATGATGACACAAGCCTGTTGCGCGACGACGAAATCTGCGGTGCATGGGGTTTTTTTGAGTGCGAAAATGACCGCGAAGCCGCACATGCCCTTTTTGAAGCCGCCGCCCAATGGCTCAAGGAACACGGCGCCACCTTCATGCGAGGCCCCCTCAACCCGTCTACAAACTATACGTGCGGCATGCTCGTCAACAGCTTTGAACTGCCTCCTTCTGTGATGATGCCGTGGAATCATCCCTACTATCCGGAACTTGTGGAAAGCTGGCACCTTTGTAAAGAACAAGATCTTTTTGCGTACACCTTCCACAAAGACCACATGGATTTGCCCGACTGGCTGCGCGCGCAGCTTGAAACGCAACTCAAGGACGTGCAAGAGCGCCACGAATGCACATGGCGCACGTCCAGCAAGGCCACCCTTGCCCAAGATATTGCTACCATGCTCGACATTTATCAAGAAAGCTGGGCCGCAAACTGGGGCTTCACCCCCATGCCCATGAAGGAAGCACAACGCCATATCCGCAGCCTCAAAGACGTGCTCGACCCCAACTTCTTCGTCCTCTTTTTCTGCAAGGGTGAGCCTGCAGGCGGCATGCTCGCCCTGCCCGACATGAACGTCGTACTCAAAAAACTTGACGGTAAAATAGGGCTTTCTGCACCGTGGCATTTGTGGCGCACACAAAAAGATATGAAAAGGCACTATCGCATCATGCTCTTTGGTATTCGAGAGCAATACCGCCTCATGGGACTGCCCTTACTCTTGCTCAATTTCATGTTTGAGCAGTCCAAAAAAAATCCCCTGCTGGAAAGCGTTGAAGGCTCATGGTCATTGGAAGACAATGCGGTCATCAATGACTTGCTGGAAGACTTTGGGGGCACGTTGACAAAGCGTTATCGAATTTACAGACGGGAGCTGTATACCGTATGAATGTAGAACACTTACACGGAAAAAACATTGCCGTTACCGGCGCCACAGGCTTTGTGGGCGGACACTTGGTGCGTTTTTTACGCGAACGCTTAGCAGGGACGGGGGCGATCATATCTTGCCTTATACGACAAAATAGCCGCAATAAGGCACATCACGAAGACCTCAAAGACCTGCCTTGCCATGAAGTAGACTTTCATACGGGGCAAGGCCTGCATGAGGCACTCAAAGGCCAAAACGTGCTCATCCACATGGCCTCCCTCCTCTTTTCTTCTAGCTGGCAAGACTATCTGCGCGTCAATGCCCACATGGCAGAGCTCTTGGGTGCAAAGGCGGCACAACACGACAGCATGCAGTCGGTGCTCCTTGTGTCTTCTCTTTCTGTCACCGGCCCTTCTGCCACACTGCCGGGTGTGGGGGACTTTGACGGAGCCCATCCCGTTTCCGCCTATGGCTGGTCAAAGCATATGGCGGAACAGATATTTTTGCGCCACTGCGGCAAAAAACTCGTGATTTTGCGCCCTCCCATGATTTATGGTTCCAAGGACAAGGGACTTTTGCCCTATTTTAAGGCGGCAAAAATGGGCATTGTCATAAACCCGGGCTTTCGGCGTCGCTTTCCTGTATCCATCATTCATGTGCAAGACGTGGTGCAGGCCATTGTGTGTGCGCTCAAACCGCAAGCACAGGGTGTGTATCATTGTAATGACGGTGACGCACACACCATGTCCGACATTGGCGCGCGTATGGCTCTGTTACAAGGCAAAAAAGCCCGCTATCTTGGTGTACCCCTGTCCATCATGGGTATGAGCGCTGCGTGCAGTACAGTGCTTGGGCGAGCGCTTGCGACTTTTTATAAGCATCCCCCGTCATGGAATGTGGACAAATTTCGTGAGGCGCGGCAAGAAGGTTGGCTGTGCAACGCAAAGCGCTTGTGCGACGAACTTGGCTTTGTGCCCCAATTCTCCCTTGATGCCGGCATTAGAGAAGCTTTAACTGGCTACACACAAGACGGTTGGCTCTAGACACTGTCGTTACATGCGTCTTTTCGGGTATTTCTGCGTCAGAGTTCGCTTGCTTTGTCGGTCATGTACCATGAGCGTACACTCCCTCAAAGGAAGCTCCTCTTTCTTGATATCACATAAAAATCCACTATTTGACGACAGCGCCCAACACGCTGTGTTTTAAAAATATATGAAAATCACATTACAAGATATTTCCAAGTCCTTCGGGGCGCGTGCCATTTTTGAAAATTTTTCCTTAGACATTGATGCCGGCGTGCGCTTGTGTGTCTGCGGCCCCAACGGTACGGGCAAATCCACGCTTTTGCGCATGATTGCCGGCGTGGAAGCACCGGACGGGGGGCGTATTCTTTTGTCACGCGGTTGTCGTTTAGGCTACGTGCAACAAGAGCTGGACGACAATACTTTACAAAAAAACCTCCTCGACTTTGTGCAAGAAGCCCTGCCCGACTGGAATGACTTTTGGGAACAGTGGGAAAATGCGCAAAACGACGAAGAACTTCTCAAAAAGCTTATGGTGCGTCAGGCCGAGTTGGAAGCCATGTATGGCTACAATCCTGAAAACCGCGCAAAAACCGTGCTTTCCGGCCTTGGCTTTGCGCCGCACAAGTGGGGTCTTTCGTTGCAAGAGCTGTCCGGCGGCTGGCGCGAAAGAGCCAAGCTTGCCCGAGTGCTCACGGCCGGGGCAGATGTCCTTTTGCTTGACGAACCCACAAACCATTTGGATATTGAGGCTGTGGAGTGGCTTGAGAGTTTTTTACTCGCTTTTCAAGGGGCGCTCATCTTTGTGGCTCACGACCGTATTTTTATGGACAAGGTGGGCAGCCATGTGCTCTACATGGGCATGTCGCGCCCTCTTTTTCGTAAAGCCACATTCACAGAATTTTTGGCACGACAAGAAGAACTTGAAAACCAACGCGCCCGCGAAACCAAGGCCATTCAAGACGAAATATCGCGCAAAATGGCCTTTGTAGAGCGATTCAGAGCCAAAGCCACCAAGGCACGACAAGCAGGTTCGCGTCAAAAAATGGCAAAAAAACTCGAAAAGGAACTGGAACATCATCAGCCGGAACAACAAAGGCGAGAATTGCACTTTCGCTGGCCTGAAGTCTCGCGCACAGAAAAAACAGTACTGGGTGTCGTTGACGTGGACTTTGCTTTTCCGCAAGACGGCAAACGCCTTTGGCCACCCCTCTCTTTTAATCTGTACCGCGAGCAGCGCATAGCCATTGTGGGGCCAAATGGTTGCGGCAAGTCCACACTCTTAAAAATTTTGGCAGGGAAAATTGAGAAAACAGGGGGCAATATAGCAATGGCCTCCCTTGTGCGCCTTGGCTTCTTTAGCCAACATCAGCTCGAAACACTGCGTGCAGAGGGCAGCGTCCTTGCCGAGATTCGGCGCCTGTCTGACCCGCGCACCACGGAAGAAGAGCTTATGAGCGTGCTTGGCCTCTTTCTTTTGGGGCAAAACTACTTTGAACGGCGTGTTAGCACGCTTTCAGGAGGCGAAAAAAGTCGCCTCATCCTTGCCTCGCTCTTCCTTGCCCGTTGTAACTTTCTTATTTTGGACGAACCCACAAACCATTTGGACCTTGAAAGTCGCGAAGCGCTCATAACAGCCTTAGAAGCTTTTAAAGGCACCGTCCTTATGGTGGCACACGACCGTTGGCTTTTGTCTGCCGTGGCAGAAGAAGCGTGGGCTTTGTCGGAACATGGCCTCACAGTGTACGAACACGGCTTTGACCAATATGATGCCGCGCGTAAGGCGGCTCTGCAAAGCACAAAAGCCGTGACAAGTGCGACATACACGGAAAAAACAGCGGACAAAAGCCGCCTCACTCGTGAAGAAATGAAAAAAATCAAGAGGCAACAGGCCGAAGAACGCCACAATCTTTACAAAAAACTCAAACCCTTACAAAGCAAGTACGCATCCCTTGAAAAAGAGATGGAAACGCTCATGACAGAACAAGGGAAGATAGAGGCGCAACTGGCAGATCCGGATATCTATGCGGACGCGGTGAAGTCGAACGAACTTTTACAGCGTTTTGCCGAAATAAAAAGCCGGCTTGACGTGGTCATGGAAGAGATGGCGACCCTTGAAGAAGATCTTGTTGCCTATGAAGAAATGCACAATAAAGAGAACGAAGCGCTATAACTTAACGCTTTGCTCAAAACATATTGAACACTTTTTTGGAGCATAATATCATGAAAGACACAAAAAAGCAAAGACTTATGGATCTTGGAGCAGAAAAACTTGCTGACACACTTATGGAGCTTGCCGACCAGTCAAGTCTCGTGAAAGAACGCATGGTACAACTCATTGCCACGCCAAAGGAGCGTCTCAGGAGTTTTAAGACGAAACTGAGCGGTATAAAGCGTTCGAAGCGTTTTGTGGATTGGCATAAGATGCAGGCATTTACCATGAAAATTGACACCATGCTGCAAGACTTGCGAGACGCTGACCCGAAGCCTATGGAAGGGATAGCTCTTCTTGTCGATTTTTTTGAAACTGATGCGCATATTATGGAAATTTGCGACGATTCCAATGGTGACATAGGCGATCTTTTTCGCGGCAATGCCACGGATCTCTTTATAGAATATGCCAATCTTTGTTCCGAAAAAGAACACGCGAAAATTGCGGATATCACCCTTGAACTCACGCTCAATAACGACTATGGCCTTCGGGATTCTTTGTTAGACGGTGCCAGCGAATACTTGCCGGAAAGCACTGTGCGCGATATGATTGCAAAGCTGCATGCCCGCGCAAACACACTTGAAGAGGGATATGAACGTAACAAAGTATTTCGTCATATTGAAACCTTTGCCAAACAACTTGGCGATGCAGAGCTTTATGAACAAACGTATATTACCTGTCACGGAAGCTTATCACCCTACGCCTGTCTGCAATTGGCGGAAGTGCATCTTGCCAATGGGGAATTTGACAAAGCGCTGGCATGTGTGCAAAAAAGCGAGGAGAGCAAAAAACCCTATTTCGCTTTTGAGCGCGACTTTCTTTTGTATAGAATTTATAAAGAACAGGGAAATACGGAAAAGCTTACGGAAATTCTTAAGAAGCAACTGGCCTCTCACCGTACGTATAAGAACCTTATGGAGCTTTTGAGCGTTGTGGGACACGAGAACAAAGACGCCATTGTGGCTGCCGAGCTTACAAGCATTCACGCAAACGAAGGTTTTGAAGTGAAGGATGCGGCCTTTCTTATGGAACTTAAAAAAATTGACGAAGCGGAGGCATATGTTCTCAAGCGAGCGGAGTTGATTGACGGATACCATTATGAAGAACTCCTGCTTCTGGTAAAGGCACTTGAGGCAAGTGGGCGCCCTCTTGCGACAAGCATCCTTTATCGCAGCCTTCTGAATTCCATTCTGAAAAGAGCTCAAAGCAAGGCTTACGCACACGGCGCAAAGTATTTGAAACATTTGGAAGCGCTTGCACCAACTGTTCCTCATTGGCAAGGCTTTCAGACACATGAAGCGTT
Source organism: uncultured Desulfovibrionaceae bacterium (assembly GCA_964371965.1). Classification (GTDB taxonomy): domain Bacteria; phylum Desulfobacterota; class Desulfovibrionia; order Desulfovibrionales; family Desulfovibrionaceae; genus CAYJAD01. The sequence goes on along the minus strand of CAYJPE010000015.1, from coordinate 13,856 downwards.
TAAGGAAAGTATAAAAAATGCGCATGGGCGCAAAACAAGCTTTTGGGCATACTTTTCATAATGCTTCTAAAACAGAGAGTCTTCATCTAAAAACAAAACTATGTCAGTACATTACGTGATTCACATTGCACTGCCCATTGCGCTGCGGCCAAAAGATTGTCTGCTATAAAATGCGCAGGCACAGAACATGTACTCTGTTCACGCAGTCCATAACCCGTGCGGACAAGGACACTGCGCATACAGGCCGCATGCCCCAAGGCGACATCGCATTCTTTATCACCCACCACATAGCAATGTGCGGGGTCAAGAGGGGCGTTAAGGGAAGCATTGGCATATATTTGCTCAATCATGCCAAGGGCGGGCTTACGGCACGTGCAATTTTCTTGCGGTGCGTGGGGACAATAATACACTCCGTCAAGGTATACGCCCTGCGCTGCAAGAAGAGCCTCCATGCGGGCGTTCACCGCATGCATGGCATCGACGGAATAATAACCGCGCCCAATACCGGATTGATTTGTCACGACAAAAATCCGCATATTGTGCCTTTGTACCAGGCGTAAGCCTTCTGCTGCAAAGGAGAGAAGTTCCACTCCTGCAGGGTCGGCAAGATAATGTTTGTCACGAATAATGGTTCCATCTCTGTCAAGAATAAAGGCGTATTCTCTGTGTGTGTGTTGCATGGATTTTTCGCTATATGTTAGAGTAACGAGAGTAAGTAATGACTTCTTATGGGGCAAAAGGGGGCAAGGTCTGTATGAAGCCTTTTTACCAAGGTAAGATTGATGTTTTTTGCGCCATATATGCGGTGCTCAATGGGCTTAAAATTACCCATAATATCCGTTCATCTCAAGCACGCGGTATTTTGCATCAAACCCTCATGGCATTGTCGCACAATCCGCGGGTACTGCTCACCGTGCTCGAACAAAAAACAGACTACATCCCCCTTGTCGATGCCATACTTAACACACAATGTCAAAAAATTCCCTTGACTGTAAAAAGTCCCTTTCCCGACAGCTCTCACATGTTTGCGGCAGACAATGAGAGCGTGTGGCAAAGCATGAAGCAATGGCTCTCCCCTAATATGTTTGAACAAAAAGCCCCTACAACGGCTTTAAAAAACTCAAAACAAGAACCGTCTACCCAAAGAGCTGCTATTTTTCGATTCTTACGATATAACTCACCCGATGCAGATCCTGTAAACCGCCACTGGACAACGGCCTACATTATGGACGATACGACCTTGTATTTTTTTGATTGCAGCCTTGAGCACGATGGCGTGTACCATGTTACACGCAGGAACTTTGTTACAAGTCCTCAAGATATTGACGAAGACAATCTGTATTGCATAGAACCGCATAGCATTCGCTTCTTACGTGCAAAGGACGCCGACTAGTAGCGTGTTTTGTCTAAATGTGTGTTTTTGAAAAGCATGTGGGGTGAAACTTTTTTAGAAAAAAAAGCTTTCCCCCCACACCATCGCTGCTCTCGATGCCCGTACGCCTCGTCCCTCGGCTACGGTCACGCCTGCGGCGCCATTCGGTCGGCCCCTTCAAAAAAACCAATAAGTCCGTATGTATGCCGAAGTTTTTTTACTTGGAAAGAAGGAAATATTTTGTAGCGCATGGCAACACGCATAGAATGCCATCAGAGCTTTTAGAGTAGACAAGGCACCAGTTGCGTGTTTTGTCTAAATGTATATTTTTTGAAAAGCATGTGGGGTGAAACTTATTTTAGAAAAAAAGCTTTCCCCCATACCATCGCAGTATATTACACTGTATGAACAACCTGAAGAGCGGACTTTTTCAACAGGCTGATATGCACTTCCAATGCTCTCGTGACTGGGATTTTGTGTCCCAAAGCCCTTCACGTGGAGCATTTTGAAATTTTACTTGAATATTGTATCCCGAAGAAGTCAAAAAAACTTTTTCGGCAGATTGTATGAGAAAACTATGTTTTGGATAACGTTTACCGCCATTTATCTTGTCTTTGCTCTATACTTTTTTCTGCGCCTTGTGTATCCCTTGGGTTGGCGCTGGCCATTCAAAGCGATCGCATTTGTACTGCTCGTAGCTCCTGTCGGCCAACGCTTTATCTCCGATGAATCGTTGTTTGCCGTACCGGACAGCATTATGCTTGTGCCGTCATGGCTCTTTTTGTGCTCCATTGTGGGCGCAATACTGGCCTTGCTGGCCGACATCGTGTGTCTTATACTGCGACTTGTGCGCGTACCTGTCGCGTGGAAGCGCTGCATTCCCGTCATTTTGAGTGTAACACTCGGTGTGACGCTCTATGGCATGTATGAAGGCTTAAAAGTGCCACCTGTCACACATTTTACGCTTTCCTTCCAAAACCTTCCCCAATCCTTGCAAGGCAAGACCATCGGTGTTGTGGCAGATCCACAAATTACGCGTTTTTTTCGCGGCACATGGTTACAAGAAGGTTTGGAAAAGCTTATGGCTGAAAAACCGGATATGATCGTGATTGTGGGTGATGCCGTGGACGCAGCTTTTCACTTATTGCAAGAGGAGGCCAAGGCATTTGCCTTATTGCAAGCACCTTTGGGCGTGTATTTTGTGTCGGGCAATCACGAATATTATGCAGGCTACAAAGAATGGGGAAAGTATTTTCGTAGCCTACCACAAGTGACTGTGCTTGACAATGCGCATTTCGAGTTGGAAATTGAAGAAAGTATCTTGCAAATTGTAGGTCTTACAGACCCTGTGGCACCTCGCTACGGCTTGAGAGGACCAAGTGCGCAAAGAGCCATGCAAGGCCTTGCGCCCAAACAAGACAACACATTTCGCCTCTTACTCGCCCACCGTCCCTACCATGAAGAATACGTCAAAGTTGAGGGAGATTTGCACATTGCGGGGCATACCCATGGCGGCGTTATTCTGCCTATTCGTGAATATGTGGCCTACAGAAACGGTGGCTTTGTGAGTGGTGTCTATAAAACGGCTTCGGGCACCCTCTTTGTGAGCAAGGGCATGGGGTTATGGGACGGTTTTCTTATGAGACTTGGCATTTCTTCCGAAATTCCGCTCATAACTCTCGAAAAAGCGACGCCTTAAGGAAACACTGATCAAATAAAAATATATATACAATTTACTATAAAATAATTGCAAAAAAGAACTTCTCCTATCTCAATGATTGCGGATTCATCTTTTCAATTTATTAAACAGATGAATAATTAGTCAATGCTGAAAAACATAATAACACTCTAAAATATATTGACAAAGCATAGAAAAACGCGTATAAAATCTGCAAGAAAACGTGAAATAACCTTTAACTTTCTTGCAGATTTTATTATGAAACCAAAGTCGTCATCACATACAAATTTTCAGTTATCCCTGACTAAAATTCCCCTTCATTCTTTAGTTTCTAAAGAACATCCATTGGTTAAGCTTGCATCAATTTCAAATTGGAAAAGTCTCAAGGAGTCTTTTGGGCGTTTTTTTGAAGAGACTGGAAGACCGGCAATTCCCACAAGACTTATGATTGCCCTTCACTACTTGAAATATCTCAATGATCTTAGTGATAAAGAGGTTGTTGCAATGTGGGTTGAAAATCCATATTGGCAATTCTTTAGTGGTGGACAGTTTTTTGAATATGAATTGCCCATTGATTCTTCAAGCATGACCAGATGGCGTCAACGTATTAAAAAACCTGGAGCTGAAGAATTCCTTTTAGAAACAATCAGATTGGGGCTTATGACAAAAGTCGTTAAGCCTAGCGAAATAAAAAATGTCAATATTGACACTACAGTACAAGAAAAAAATATTCGTTTCCCCACAGATGCGAGATTGTATCAGCGCGCTTTAACAAAGCTTGCTCGCTTGGCCAAAAAAGAGGGTATTGAATTGCGTCAAACATACTCTCGTGTGAGCAAAAAAATCCTTAAAAAACAACAAACCCGTAAAAATTCACGAAAATTTGCTGATAGCAAAAAATGCACCAAGAAGTTGAGAACACTTCTTGGTCGAGTAATTCGAGATGTCGAAAGAAAAATGCAAAATCCAACAGAAAAGTTGCTTAATTTGTTAGAAATATACAAAAAAATACATGCTCAAGAAAAAAATAGCAAAAATAAAATTTACTCCGTTCATGAACCCGACACAAGCTGTATTGCAAAAGAAAAAGTCCATGTAAAGTATGAGTTTGGCTCAAAAGTAAGCATTGTCAGTACAAATAAATCAAATTTTATTCTTGCAGCCATCAATTTTCAAGGCAACCCAACTGATTGCAAAACTTTTGCTCCGGCTTTAGAACAGCTTTCTAATTTTGACCTCGACGTGAAAAATGTTTTTGTTGATAAGGGGTATAAAGGGCATGAAATAAAGGATAAAACTGTTCATATTTGTACCAGTGACAAAAAGAAAAAAGGACGAACCCTTTGGACGCAAGTTAAAAGAAGAGCCGCCGTTGAGCCCGTCATCGGGCACCTTAAATCGGACAGCTGCCTTGGGAAAAACAAATTGTCCGGAATCGAGGGCGATAGCTTCAATGTAATCTTTAGCTGCATCGCTTTTAATCTACGCAAAATGTTGAAAAGGCTGAAAAGCCTTGTCTTATATTTTTTTTACGCCTGTTTCATTACGCTACTACCAGCGCAATGCCAAAAGGCACACAAAGTGGCTGCATAGAAACTCTTTTTAGTGACTGAGCCATGACCGGTGGATGATGCTGAAAAGGTGTTACTCCCAGGAAAAAGCACTTTTTCAGCATCGACTATTTAAAGTACTTAGCGTGTGTCAAGCCTTGAGAGGAGTCGGTGGCAAATTAGAATCACGTGGGGGAAAGTTCCCCTTCCCCTCTCTTATTGCAACACATTGACAAGCGATGTTACTGTGCAGGCATGACAACATGTCGCTGCAAAGCCTTGGGAATCCACCAGTCATTAAAATTGTATGCAATCCCCGCAAGAGCCGGTTCAATACCACGAATACGCGCCTGCACCACAGGCAACGAATAAGGAACAAAGAGGAAGCAATAGGGCTGCTCTTCCGCAAAAATCTCTTGCACTTTGTGATAAAATTCCTTTCGTTCTTGCATATTTGCCGTATCGCGCCCTGCTTCGAGAAGGGAGTCCACTTCCTTATTTATGTACTGTGTAAAGTTCAACCCACCGCCTTGTGCCTTGGACGAATGCCACACATCATAAATGTCGGGATCCGGTGTGATGGTCCAGCCCAAAATAACCGCATCAAAACGCCCTGTATTCACAAACTCTTTTATAAAAGCAGCCCATTCAACGGTGCGCACTTGCACGTCAATACCCACAGCTTTGAGCTGGCTTTGAATGACAATGGCTGTGAGTATTCTTTGCTCATTGCCTTGGTTCGTCAAAATAGTAAACTTAAAAGGTTTGCCGTCTTTTTCAATAATACCGTCTCCGTCAGTGTCGGCAAAACCGGCTTCTTTGAGAAAGGCTTTTGCCATGTCTATATCTTGCGTTATGGCTGAAAGACTGGGATGATACGCCCACGATCCGGGCTTATAGGGGCCAAATGCCGGAATACCTTCACCCATAAGAACACCCTTGACAATACCTGTGCGATCGATGGCATGGGAAACAGCCTTGCGAACGCGCACATCTTGAAAAAAAGGATGGCGGATATTGAAGCCCAAAAAAACATACATTGAACTTAAGTATTTATACTTATGAAACTCACTATCCCAAGGCTCGCCCTGTGTTTGACGCAAGTATTGCTGAGGCGTTAGGTTCATAACATCTAATTCTCCGGCTCGTGCTTCCATAAACATGGTAGAATTATCCGGAATAATACGATATACAACCTCTTTAATGTGAGGAGACCCTTCAAAATATGTGGGTGATGCGCGCAAGACAATGAGTGAACCGGGCTCCCACGCCTGCAAACGATAAGGTCCGGCACCCACAGGGCGGCGAGAAAAGGGTGTTTGTCGAATGTTTTGTCCTTCAAGTATGTGTTTGGGAAGTATGGCACTCATCCAAGAAGCTATGGCCCCGGAGAAATATTTTTCATAGTACACTTCAAAGCTATAGCGGCCTGTTTTCCGAAACTCTTTCACCTTCATAAAATCTTCGGCATAGGGGGAGGCCGTTTCAGGATCGACCACAAGCTTCCATGTGAACTCCACATCATCGGCGGTGAGTTCCACGCCATCCTCCCATAAAATGCCTTTTTTAAGCGTAAAGCGTAAGAGTCTGCCTTCGTCTTCCACGCTGTAATGCTCGGCAGCATAGTTTTCTATTTGCAAATTTTTGTCATAGCGAAGAAGCCCCACAAACAGATGCCCCGCTATGTCATGGGATGCGCTGTCTGTGGAAATATAAGGGATAAGATTGGAAGCCTCACCAATACTCCCAAAAATAATTCGGCCCCCGGGTTCCGGTGTCTGAGGTACATTTTTTTGTTGCGCATAAGCAAAATTTGTCATAAATAAGCAGAAAATGAGAAGGCATGCCTGCCAAGACCCCATCAAGAGCAGTGTGAGGCTTTGAAAAAAACTTTTTTTTGGAGACAAACATTTTTTAGGTGAAAAACCGTGTAACATCATATACATAAATATCGCATTCCTTGAAGTAAGTATTTTTTTTGTATGAGAAGCAACTCTTCTCATACTTTTTCTTGAAAACTGTTTTACTGTGCTGTATAAGCAGTCTGTTGCTTTATTTTAAATACCGTGGCGCCTACATGCCAAGAGTAACGCGAGAAAAAGTGCTTCGTCAAGAACGTATAGGCAAAAAAAAGAAACGTTGATTTCGTCAAAGGTACTTTCTTTTGAATGAAAGACGCATCTTGAAGAACCACGGTATACATAGGTAAAAATAGGGAAGCACTGATGTAATCGATTTTTTCTTCTCTAAGCGTTGTCGCCAAAGAGTAATTTTTTGTGTTATATAAAGGAAGGTGTGCTTGCTTTGAGGGAATATACTCTTATGGTATGTGACCGAAAAAGCAAATAAAGTCTGGCGCAGAGCCCGCTTCGATAAGGGCGAAAGGGCGCATTTGACGACAGAGCCTGATAAGAAAAGCGAAGTTCGAGAAGCGCGCAGTATATATGTCTCATGTGCTGCGCATATTGACTTTTTTCGTTTCCCTACATTGCAGCTTTTTTGAACAGCTTGCTTAAAATGGAGTTTTTCAACAGGCTCCTAAGCAAAAAATTTTGTGCTTTTGCCAAGAATAACACTTTTTCTTGCGAAATACGCGTATACAAATATACGTAACTTGAGGAAAAAACGTCGTTTGTCTCCTCTAAGCAGGCGCAAAATGCGCATATACTTATTGAGAAACAACTCCCAACGAAATGAAGAGACAGAAAGACAGTACATCAGTTTTTTCGTAAAAATATCAGGCGCGCTATTGCCCAAACTTTCTGCTGTTCCATGGACACATATAGCTCACCGAAAAATGGAGATACCATGCTACATCTGTACGAAACGAGAACTGTGTGTTTACAACACTTCAAAATCATGCCACATATGACTTCTGTGGACAAAGGGGGGCTCGCATTATGACACGAGCCGAAAAAAATGCTGTACGCACGCTTGTAAAAAATTTGACTCAAGAAAAAATCCCCGAATACATACGTGACAGCGGTCAATATATCTTGTCAGAAGGTGGATTGCAAAAAATTAATATTACGCAAAATAATGCGCAATGGAAAATCAACGGCACCATTCAAGGTGAAGATTTTCAAGTCTATGCACCGGTATTGCATGTGGACTTAGCCGATTATACGGTCAATAGTCAGTGTAACTGCTCTGAATCTTTTGCGCATATATGCCGGCATGTGGCCGCCATTTGCTTGCATCTTCTTGCCGATTTACGTGAAGCAAACGTCGAGGATGAACCTGCGGAAGTGCGAGCAGACTGGAAGTTGAGCTTTCGCTCGTTTTTTTCCACAGAAATGGAACCGGAACCCGGGCGACACTATCTTATTTTTCGAGTCTTTCCGGAAAGCGGGCGCTTATCCGTGGCCTTTTTTCGTGGACGGCAAAATAAGTCCGGGATTTCCAGCGTGCACACAGAAATCAGCCTTGAACAAGTCATCCGTAATCCCGAATGGAGCGAGCTATCACCGCAACTTGTGGATGTGGCACGACAAATTGGGCAGCATCAAGACTACTATGGCCATAAGGTAGAAATACCTGCAGGGCTTGTGTCGTGGTTCTTTTGGGCCATTCGCACAGAATATTATATTTTTTGGCAAGATACCGATAAAACGTGTCATATTGAAAACACGCCCTTTATGCTGAAGCTCAAGCCCGATATGTCGGAAGAAGGCTTTCGCTTTTCGGTACTCCTTGTTCACGAAGGCCGTCCGCCGGTGGATCTTATGCATAATGAGGAAGAAACGACCTTTCATGGACAAATGCCCATATGGGTTTGCTACAATAAGAATTTTTATCCCGTACAGACGGGTCTCACACTGTCTCTTATTTACGATCTTTTGTACGAACGCCCCGTGGTGCCGCAAGAAGAAGTCTCTGAATTTCTTGACAGAGTATGGACGCGATTGCCAGAAACAAATCTTTTTGAGCCACAAAAATTTCTCACGCTTATGGAACCCATTTTCCAGCCTGCCACCTATAATCCTAAACTCTTCTTGGATGAAGAGGGCAGCTTACTCACGCTTGAGATTGAAAATATTTACGAAACCATTCATGGGGAATTTCTTCTTGGTGCGCCCAATCCTGCTTTTCAGACGGGCAGTTATGCCTATAGTGGCGCAACATATCTTGTGCGCCGCCATCAGGAAGAAGAAGACGAACTTATAAAAACCCTATATTCTATAGGTTTTCAGCACAGAAGCAATAAACTCTGGTTTATGGAGCCGGAAGAAGCCATCGCTTTTTTGTTGGACTCTTATCCTATCCTCTTAAAAACATATCGTGTGTATGGGGAAAAAGCTCTTTCACGATATAAAGTACGCACATCGCAGTCTGTCATCACCGCAACGGTCAAGACCGATGAGAGGGATAAGTGGTTTACCCTTGATATTGATGTTGAGTACGATGGACAGTCTGTTCCTTTGGAAAAAATTTGGAAAGCATGGGTCAAGGGCAAGCGCTATGTGCAGCTCAAAGATGGCTCTTATTCGAGCTTGCCAGAATCGTGGCTTCAAAAGCTTGGGCACAAGCTTCATGCGCTGGGTCTTGATCCGTCCAAACCGCCGCAACATAAATTTAAGCAATTTGAAGCACCTGTGCTTGACAGTTTGTTGGATAACTTTCCGACTGTCAGTACAGATTCTTTTTGGAATACTTTGCGCGATAAAATACGACACTTTCGTGAAGTACGCAGTATTGATATACCTAAGGGGCTGCATGCAGAATTACGTAACTATCAGCAGCAGGGCATTTCCTATCTGAATTTTTTGGCAGAATACGGCTTTGGTGGTATTTTGGCAGACGAAATGGGACTTGGAAAAACAGTTCAAACACTTGCTTTTATTCAGCATATGGTGGAACACAAGCATTTTGGCCCCAATCTTATCATTGTGCCCACGTCTGTGCTGCCCAACTGGGACAGAGAGGCAGAGAAGTTTGTGCCCGGCTTGAGTCGTCTTATTGTCTATGGCACGCGTCGTGAAAATATGTTCAAGCAAATTCAGGTCTCTGATATTGTTATCACAACATATGCTTTGCTAAGGCGCGATCTCGAAGAGTTTGAAAAGTTTGAATTTAATTCCATTATTTTGGATGAAGCGCAAAATATAAAAAATCCCAATACCATTACGGCGCGTTCCGTGCGGCATATTTCGGCGCGGATGCGCCTGTGCTTGTCCGGTACTCCCATCGAAAACAATCTTTTTGAGCTATGGTCACTCTTTGAATTTCTTATGCCTGGCTTCTTAGGTTCGCAGCATTCGTTTCAAAGGGGCATCGTGAAACCCATTAAGGATGGTGACATAGAAACGCTTGATTATTTGAGAACGCGCGTTCGGCCTTTTATCTTACGCAGAACAAAGGCAGAAGTGGCCAAGGATTTGCCGCCTAAGGTGGAGAGCGTCACATGTTGCGCCCTTGAAGAGACACAGGCCGAATTGTATGCAGCCTTGGCGCAAAAACTCCGCATGCAAGTGTTGGCAGATGTGGACGAAAAAGGTATTGGCAAGAGTCAAATGTCCATATTGGATGCCTTACTCAAATTGCGTCAAATTTGCTGCCACCCACGCCTCTTAAAGATTGACATGCCGGGCTTTTCCAATAACTTGCCCTCCGGAAAGTTTGATGCGTTCAAAGATATGGTTATGGATATTGTGGAAGGCGGGCACAAGGTACTGGTATTTTCGCAATTCGTACAAATGCTACAAATTATCCGACAATGGCTCCAAGCCTCCACCATACCTTTCTGTTACTTGGACGGGGCAAGCAAGAACCGCTTTGAAAATGTGGACACCTTTAACAATGATCCCAATATTCCCATCTTTCTTATTTCGCTGAAAGCTGGAGGTACGGGACTGAACCTCACGTCTGCCGACTACGTTATCCACTATGATCCTTGGTGGAATCCGGCCGTAGAAAATCAAGCCACCGATAGAACTCACCGTATCGGGCAAACGCGACAGGTATTTTCGTACAAGCTTATTTGCCAAAATACTGTGGAAGAAAAAATATTGAAGCTTCAAGAGGCAAAGCGCGGCGTCGCTGAGGCCATTATACCGGGGCAGGATTCTTTACACTCGCTTACGCGTGAAGATCTTGAGATGCTCTTTGACGTGTAACAAAAAGCCATGGGATAAGACAAGGTGATAAAGGCAGTAAGATCAAGTATATACTTGTGACATAACGACATTGCGCGAATTGACGACGACAGAAAGAATTCTTCCAAGCCAATTTGCTCAAAGTCATGCGCTCTGCCTTGACAAAAAAGACGTTGCGTGGCAATGTATGCACTCATATATTACCCATGAGGAGGAGAAAGTATGAGAAATATGTTATGGATCTTGCTCGCGCTGTTTGTTATGGCTTTCGCTGTACCCGTTTTTGCTCAGCCTGAAGTGCCGGCTGACGGCTTAAAAATGGAACTTACCAAGAAGCCCGTTGTCTTTAATCACAGCACCCATAGCACCATAGAATGTGGCGCGTGTCACCACCCTGTGGACGGCAAAGAAAATTATCAGTCATGCGCCAGCGCCAGCTGTCACGATGATTTAAAAGCCAAAAAAGGCACCAACAGCTACTACTTTGTTCTACACGCCAAAAAAGGCATCAAGTATGATACTTGCGTGAGTTGTCACGCTAAAGCTGTTGCCGAAGGTAAGGGCGACAAAAAAGAACTGACCAGTTGTGCCAAGTCTAAGTGTCACCCCTAAGAGAACCTTAAAAAAGCAATGCAAGGCTCTCAAGGTAACGTTAACGTAGAGCCAATGTGGCCTTTGGGCTTTTGACAAAATAAAAGCAAGCAGCATGGTGTTTTGTGCCTCGTTGTTTGCTTTTTTATTGCGAGTACGTTTGTATTGTTGGTGGTCTGTGTGCTCTTCGTTATTGTTTGTGCAAAACATTCGTCGTGAGTGCTGACACTCTCTTGTGCTCCTTTAGCGACGTCAAACGCACAGTCTCAATGCCTTTATCAGCCTTTAGTAAAGTTCTTTTTTTGAACGGCTTACTAGGGGCTGTCGTCAAATGCGCCTTTTCACCCTTATTGAAGTGGTTTCTGACGCTGAGATAACCGAAAGGGCGCATTTAACGACAGCGTCCAGTGACTATTGCCAGAAGTCCCGTAATTTTATACACTCTGTCGTGTCAGGCTCATTGAATGCTCATCGCGCCGACACAATGTTGCCATCACGCATGGTATAGACACAAAAACACACTTGAGGGTATGAACATGAAGGATTTCTCCACCGAGTCATATATGCCGGATGCTCCCGGTATTATGTGGGCAGCCCCTTATTGCCTACACGACTCTTCTTCCGGCGCGGCAGTGCAAATGCGCCTGATTTATGAACAGCTTGTCAAGCGCGGCTTGCGTTGCCACGTGGTATCCGCGCTGACATTTGATGCGCCAAACGGTAAAGCCACATTTCCAAATCTGGATGAGCAGCTCAAGCAATCAGAAGCCCAATGGTTTAATGTGCAAGATAAGGGCGTTTCATACCAATATTACAGAACAAAATCCATCGTTGTGGGTGAAATGACACGAGATGAAGAAATTGCTTTTTATCAAGGTTTTGTCGCTGCCCTGGAACGTTTTAAGCCTGACATGCTTCTTATTTATGGCGGCTGCATTTTGGAAATAGGTATTATTGCCGAATGTCATCGTCGTGGCATAGCCATTTGTATGCATATTCCCAATGGCAATTACGCCAATTTTCACTTCCCCAATGTGGACTTACTCTTTACCGACTGCGAACGTTCCGCGCGTATCTATCACGCCAACAGTAAAGTAAATATTATGCCTGTGGGTACATTTATTGACCCACAGAAAGTTGTCTGCGCTGATCGACTCACCCAAGCGATGCCTGCGCCTGAAACAGAAGAAATACCCAAAAAAACGCGAGGCAGAAAAAAGAAAATGGTCAGTGCTGAAGAAAAAGCACCCTTCATTACCCTCATCAATCCTTGCCCCGCCAAGGGCATCTCCATTGGGCTGCGCCTTGCCCTCATGGCACAAGAAAAGCATCCCCATTGGAAATTCTTGATGGTAGAGAGCCGTGGAACGTGGGCGCAAGCCATGCACCTCTTTCAGCAAGATCCCTCACATTTTCCCAATGTTTCCGTCGCTCAACACACAACCGACATTCGCCTTGTTTATGAACAAACAAAGCTGCTTCTTGTGCCTTCACTCTGGTACGAAGGCTTTGGACGTGTGGCGGCAGAAGCGACCATGAATGGCATCCCTGTTCTCGCCTCTAATTCCGGCGGCCTGCCAAATGCCGTCAATGGCGGCGGCATATGCCTTGACGCACCGGAAAAATGTCGAGAAAACTTTAACTACATGCCCACGGAAGAGGAAATTCTCCCGTGGCTTGAGGCGCTCGAAGAAATGCTCAGCGAGGAAAAATATCCTGAATGGGTGAAAAAATCGCGCAAAGCCAGCATAGCACACGATTTAGAAAAAAACACTGACAGGCTGCTCTACTACCTTACGCCTCTGCTGAATCGTCGTGCAAGCTTCCATCCTCAATACTATATTCGCTAATTCTTTTGAGGTATACCATGATACAATCAATGACATTTGTAAAAAAATTTATACTACTTACCTGCCTTCTTCTTATCAGTGCCTGCGGTGCCAAGGAAACGACTCAGCAGTCAGAGGCCATAGCACCAAGCATTCTTGATGCACAAGAACTGACTTCAGTACAGGAGATGCGCAATAACTTAGAATTTTCCGAACCGGAAAAAACTCTGGCAAAGGTAGAGGAACTCTTAAAAGCAGAAAAAACGCCTGCTTTGCTTGCCGCGCAAGGACTTTTGCAAAGCCAATTGGGGCAAAGAGAAGCCGCATTTGAAAGCCTTACAGAGGGTGTACAACTATATGACTCTGCAGAAATGTATGCTTTGCGCGCTTTTGTGCTGTGGCGCAATGGCCGCGCGCGTGGAGCCTTTCGCGATGCCGAGTATGCACTGTATAAGGATGAAGACTTGCCCTTGGCTGTGATGACCATGGGGCTTGCAACCTATGCGGACGCACAAGATAAGGCAGATGACGGTGTTGTTGATGGCGAAATCTTGGAGAAGGCGTGCGATTTTTTACGCACTGCCTGTGAAGACGGTCAGTGCTTCGGCCTTGAAAAGTTTGAAGAAAAAGGCCTATGTGCGCAATAATTGCCCATTGATATCATGGGGGGCTTTTGTAACGGTCTGCTAGTACTACAGTTGTAATCTTTTTATTTTCATGAGATACTCTAAAAAACAAGAG
>CAYJPE010000014.1:3712-26151 GCA_964371965.1 uncultured Desulfovibrionaceae bacterium | reverse complement strand
GAACTTTTTTTTTCCTAAAAAAAAGTTTCCCCCCACATAAAAAAGTAAAAAAAGAAAAAGTAAAAAAAGAAAAAGAAACGAAGCTATCATGAATATTTCAGACTATATCGACGCGTTGCTCAATTCCTCGTTTGGAGAGCAGGTTACGCATCACCGCCTTGTGCCTGCCAAAGAGGCTTGCTATGGTGAGCCTGCGCGTCCATGGTCTGTTCCCGTACAAAATGTTCTCGAAAACCAAAATATTCAAAGGCTTTTTTCTCATCAGGCGGAGGCCGTGAATGCTATAAGGGCGGGGCAACATGTGATTGTGGCAACGCCGACTGCCAGTGGCAAAAGCCTTATATATAACTTGCCTGTGCTTGAAACATTTGTGCATGACCGTGATGCCAAGGCTTTGTACATATTTCCTCTAAAAGCCCTTTCGCAAGATCAATGCAAAACATTTCAGAGTCTTGTGGCGTTTTGGCCTCAGGATTTCCGCCCAAGCATCGCCATTTATGATGGAGATACACCCGCACATACGCGTCGTAAGCTGCGCATGCAGCCCCCTTCCGTGCTCATCACCACGCCGGAAATGCTGCATCTTGGCATTGTTCCGTATTATGAAAAATGGGCGACATTTTTTGCGGGTTTGAGTCATATTGTTGTTGATGAAGCGCACACGTATAGGGGTGTTCTTGGCGCACATATGGCGCAACTTTTTCAGCGTTTGCGAAGGGTTGCCGCGCGATATGGTGCACGGCCTTCGCATATTTTTTGCACGGCCACTGTGGGCAATCCTGAAGAGTTGGCACAGGGACTGCTTGGCAATGCGCCGCAAGTCGAGAGCCACAATGTCCACGAGGGAGAGCGGCAACACATAGTGCATACATCTCAAGTGCGGCTTATTCATCGTTCCGGTGCCCCTCAGGGACCGCGACATTTCATATTTTTAGACCCTGTTGGCAGTCCTAGTACGGCGGCCATTGGCTTGTTGAAATCTGCCCTCACCAGACAATTGCGCACCATTGTGTATTGTCGTTCCAGACGGATGACCGAACTTTTGGCGCTGTGGGCACAAGGGGAAGCAGGGCAATGGGAATCTCGAATTGCAGCCTATCGCGCAGGTTTTTTGCCGGAAGAGCGCCGTGACATTGAGCAAAAAATGCATTCAGGCCAATTGCTCGCTGTGATTAGTACCAGTGCCCTTGAGCTTGGCATTGACATTGGCAGTCTTGATTTGTGTATCTTGGTGGGTTATCCCGGCACCATCATGTCTACCCTGCAAAGAGGCGGACGCGTGGGGCGGGCACAGCAAGAATCGGCCGTTGTTCTTGTGGCAGGGGAGGATGCTCTTGACCAATATATGATACGTCATCCGCAAGCTTTTTTTTCTCGCCCTGCGGAAAAGGCCGTCATCAATATAGATAATGAAGTTATTTTGCAGCGCCATATTGAATGCGCTGCCGCAGAAATGCCTTTGCGAGCCACAGAAAGTGATGCCACTTGGCTCCAAAGCGCGGCGGCACAAGCGGCTATGGCGGCATTGCATGAGCAGGGGCGTCTTCTTTTCAGTGCCGACGGCAAGAGCGTTGTGGCCACCCGTAAACGTCCCCAGCGTCATGTGGACTTGCGCGGTAGTGGGACATCGTTTACTATTGAAAATACGGAAGGCACTCTTATTGGCATGGTAGACGGTATACGCGCTTTTCGTGAAACACATCCTGGTGCTGTCTATGTACACGGTGGTTTCATGTATGAAATCGCATCTCTTGACATTGAGAGAAAGGCCATTGTGGCAAAGCGCGCGCGCGTATCGTGGTTTACACAAGTGCGCTCCCAAAAGCATACAAAGATTTTACGCGTACATAAGCATAAAGTGCTTGGCTGTACACGGATTTTTTATGGTAATTTGCGCATAACGGAACACATCACCGGCTATGAAAAACGTTCCTCTTCCGGCAATCGTCTTTTAAGCATCGAACCCTTGGACTTTCCCCCTCACGTTTTTGAAACAGAAGGTCTATGGATTGTTGTTCCCGACCATGTGCGCGTCGCCATAGAAAAGAATTATTTGCATTTTATGGGTGCCATTCACGCCCTTGAGCATGCAGCCATTGGCATGTTGCCCGTCCTTGTTATGGCAGATAGAAACGACTTTGGTGGCATATCCACACCCTTGCATCCTCAACTTGGCTTGTCTGCCGTTTTCGTATACGATGGCTTGCCGGGTGGGGCAGGTTTGTGTCGGCAAGCTTATGAAGATGCCGAAAAACTTTTTGAGATTACCGGTGCCGTTATGGATCAATGCCAATGCGATGATGGCTGCCCTTCATGTGTGCACTCGCCTAAGTGCGGTTCCGGTAACAGGCCCATCAGCAAGGAAGGAGCAAAGGTGCTTATGAACATGCTTGCAACACATTCGGAGGAGGCGCACATGCTCCCTCCCGTACTCTTTTCTGTGTCCCCTGAACTGTGCGACGACACACATATTGCCGCAGTGCACAAGGGCAAAGCAGAAAAGCAAAGCAATGACAAGCCCTTACGTTTTATGGTATTGGACGTGGAAACACGCCGCTCGGCAGCGGAGGTGGGCGGCTGGCATAAGGCCGCAGACATGGGGGTGAGTGTGGCTGTTGTTTTTGATAGCGCACAAAATACGGCTGTTGATGGGGACATATCGTCTGAAAGCAATCCGGCATTTTTGGCTTTTTCCCAAGACGAATTGCCACAACTTTTTGCTTTGCTACGCAAGGCAGATGTGGTAGTGGGTTTTAATATCAGTCGTTTTGATTATGCCGTGTTACAACCTTTCGCTGATTATGCCCTTGCAGACCTTCCCACTCTTGACATACTGACTGTCATAAAAAAACGCCTTTCGTATCGTGTGTCCTTGGGCAATGTGGCACAGGCGACACTTGGAGTGCCGAAGAGTGCCGATGGTTTGCAAGCATTGGCATGGTGGAAAGAACAAAAGCTTGATGCCATTGAGGCATATTGTAAGCAAGATGTTGATATAACACGACGTATTTATGAATATGGTCGAGAGCACGGATATGTGCTTTTTTGCAATAAAGCGGAAAAAAAGGTGCGTGTGCCCGTAAAATCATTTGTATTTGACGGAAAAATGTAGCAAGTTGTCAGAGCGCCAATGATGTATTATTGAGTTTTTTTTCTGTAACAATGTAATTTTTAAAAGGTTTTCTATGGCACGTGTTTTTGCTGTTTTGTATATTGCTTTGATAGTGCTCACCCAGGGTGTGTGGGCAAATACCGCCTTGTGTGATGTTTTTGAACGCAGAGCGGCATCGCCTGACTCGGAGAAAAAATGGCGCTTAGCCTATTTTGAAGCGCAAGAAAATGTTGATTATCGTGGTATACTTGTGGCTACTGCAGCCGCATTAGAAAGCATTGGCCTCATAGAAAATGGGAAAATTCCAGCAGAACTTTTACAAGCTGGCGATGTTAGCGACGCCCGCCCCATATGGGACTGGCTTGTATGGAATGCTGGTGGAAATCGCATAGTATTTTTGAAAGACGGCTTTTATTCCGCCCATGAAGCCTCAGAACATAATAAGACCACGGCAATCCAGCTTTTTCAACGTGTACGGCACAAGAATGATGTGGACTTGCTCTTGACTTTTGGGACACGTGCAGGAATTGACGTTATTGGTGCGAATATTGATATACCCGTCTTTATTCTTGCATCTACAGATCCTATCAGTGCAGGTATAGTTGCTTCGGTAAACGATTCCGGTCATGATAATATTCATGCGCAAGTCAATATTCAGCATTATAAGCAACAGTTGCTGGTGTTTTATGAGTTGTTTCGTTTTAAAAAATTGGGTATTGCTTATGACGATACTTTTGAAGGGCGAGCGATGGTTGCCCTTTCAACCATTGAAGACGTAGCTCAATCGTTGGGGGTGGAGCTTGTGCGCTGTACGCCGCCTTTGGAAAGTACCCAAAAAATTGCCAATCTCATGCAATGCATGGAAGAGTTTTCAACGACTGTCGATGCTGTATACATGACGACAAATTTGGCATTCCAACCCTCTGATCTGCCGGCACTTATGGAGCCGCTCATAGCGATGAGCGTGCCTACTTTTGCGCAGGGTGGCATACAAGAAGCGAAGCACGGTGCTCTTATGAGCTTTGCGCAGGATAACTTTTTTTTTGATGGCTTACGAGCCGCAAGAGCCATAAAAGCTGTTATGCACGGAACCCTCCCTCGTCACATTGCCCAAGAAGCAAATATATCTCTTGATCTTGTCATTAATTTACGAACAGCCCAAGACATGTATTGGGATATTCCTTTTGAGGTGCTTTTGGCGGCAGACGTTCTTCTGCATAGGGAGGGCGTTTTTGAATGAAAAATGATGCGTGGATACTTCAGGGTGTACGGCTGTATTTCGGACGCGCTTTGTAACGCTTGAGCAGACTGTTGAAAAACGGTAATCTGCGTCGTCAGCGATAAAAAATCACACTGGTTCTGTATGCTTCATACGCGTTGCTCTCGATATCCATAATATTCGTTCCTCGTGTAACGGCTACGCCTTCGGCGCCCTTTGGGTCGATGTGCGCATCTTGACTTTTTTCGCTTTCTTGCCGGTCACCATTTTGAACAACCTGCTTAAAATGGCCTTTTTCAACAGGCTGTTGAGTCATCCACGTGTCAAGCAGGCTACTCACAGGAAAGGAATCGGTATCTTCGGATTTCTTTATGAGCAGATACAATGTACTTTTTAGCTTTTAAGGACATGGGCAAAACGTGCTTCTTTCAACAAAAACACAGCTTATTTTATTGCTTACGACCATCTTTCTCTTGCTTGCCAGTGGTATTGGGACTTTTGTCTTGCAGCGTGCAGAAAAAAATCTCAGCGATATGCAATTGCTTTCCATTCAAAATACGCTACATCAGGCTGAGCACAGCATTTTGAGTTTTCAACGTATTCTTTTTACGACAAAGTCAGCACAAGCACTGGCGGTCAAAAGTACGCTCCATAGAAGTTTGAGTACTCTGCAACAAATGTCTGTTGTTACAGAAGAAGACGCGCTTAAGTTCCTTTTGTCATTTCCTTTGCCTAAGGATATTATGCTCAGTGTGCTTGACGAAAAACTTCGTGTCATTTACCAAGATGAGCGCCTTCCCTATGGTCTGACGCAGCTTGCCGACATCAAAGGTCGCATTGTCGGAAAAACTGCCATACATGCGCAGCACTTGGGGGATAATACGGCATTTATAGTTAAAGCACAAAAAAATGGTCAAGAGCAAAGTCTCTATGGGGAGCATTTTATACTCCTGAGAGATAACCTTCTTGTGGGTTTATGGAAAAATATTGTCACGTCCGAGGCTATGTATAAAAGGGCATATGCAAACAATTTACAAGCACTTAATGAAGAGTTTTCCAATGTGCGCTTTGGGCAAGAGGGTTTTCTTTTTGTGGTGAATCATAAAGGTGAAAACATTATTGGCCCTCCTCTCATAAAAGCAAACTTGGCGGATGCCGTGACGGCGCAGGGTGCACCGCTCATGGATTTTTTACGTCATATGCATACTGGCGAAGCTGTACATATGTTGGATGCAGAACTTTTAAAGCCGGCGCATTGGGAGGAAGATAATCCCCGCAATATTCGATTATATACATTGTACGTGAAACAGCTCGATTGGTATGTTGTGGGGGGGGTGTTTGAGGAAACCGCGCAGGAACACGCACAAGAGCTTTTTCGATCCTTTATGATGGCCCTGTGTGTGGTTATGGTGTGCATTTTACCCGCGGCCATCCTTATTTTAACGCGTATGACAGCGCCTCTTTCAAAGCTTTCGCATCATGTGCGCACTTTTCCTGAGCAGGACTTTACGCAAGAAAAGAGCCCTGATAATTTTCTTGAACAGCTTGCTGCTGAAACATACAGTATTGAACTTCATGAGCTTGCTAACTCTTTTATTTTTATGGATAAAACATTGCGTGCCCGCGTGCAAGAGTTGATGAAAAGCACAAGTCAACGCGAGCGCATGGAAGGCGAACTCGCCGCCGCCATAGAAATTCAAAAGGGCATACTGCCTAAACCATTGTCGGCACAGGCTTTGGCGGGAAGAGCTGATATTGCTTTTGTACTTATCCCGGCACATCAAGTGGGAGGGGATTTGTATGATTTTTTCTTTTTAGAAGAGGATAAGCTTTGCTTCGTTATTGGAGATGTGTCTGGCAAGGGTATGTCAGCGGCATTGTTTATGAGTATGGCTCTTACTCTTGTGCGCTCCCATGCAAAAAAGGATATGGCCATTGAAGAGCTTGTGACTATTGTGAACAATAGTCTGGCTCATGAAAACAGCACGTGCATGTTTGTGACGCTGCTTGTGGGTGTTTTAGACTTGAAAACCGGACATATAAGCTATGTCAATGCCGGACACAGTAAGCCTCTTATTCTCAAAAAAGACGGTGAACTTGAAACCCTGCATGGCCTCAGTGGCCTTGTGGTAGGCGCCATGACAGGTGTAAGCTTTATTACGCTTGAAACTCAGTTGACGCCCGGTGACACTTTTTTTCTTTACACAGATGGCGTTACTGAGGCAATGAACAATGCAGAAAACGAATATGGTGCACTCGCGTTAGAAGCTGTCTTGAATAGCAATATTCACCGTGATCCACAAGATATTATTGATAATGTGCTTCATGATGTTGCACAGCATGTGGACGGCGCGCCGGCATTTGACGACGTGACCATGTTGTGTATGCGTTGGAATGGTGAGAAGGCTTTTGAAGATGATGCGGCGTGATCTGTGATGGATGCCATGTTCTGAGTCACACGACTTTTCCTTGCACAAGGCTAGTAGCGTGTTTTCTCTAAATGCATGTTCTTGAAAGCATGTGGGGGGCGTGTGCCCTTTAGTGTGAAACTTTTTTTAGGAAAAAAAGCTTTCCCCCACACCATCGTTGCTCTCGATAGCCGTAAGGCTCGTTCCTCGCCTAACAGCCCGTTGAAAAACTCAAATTTTCAGGCTGTTCAAAAAGTGTGAGATACAAGGAAGAGAAAAAAAGTAAGCAGCGCCGTGTATATAGACATACATAAGTTGTTAACTTTTTTTCTCTGACGCCGTAGATTGCACTTTTTCAACAGCCTGCTAACGGCTACGCCTACGGCGTCATTCGCTCGGCTCTTTCAAAAAAAACAATAAGTCCGCGTGAGTGCCGGAGTTTTTTTACTTGGGAAAGAAGAAAGTAGTGTGTGGCGCACGGCAACATGCATAGAATGCCATTAGAGCTTTTAGTCTTTACAAGGCACTCGGCGCTGTTTCTCAATACATTCTTTTGCTCACGTTTCGTATGTTTGTATACGCGCTTTTCGAAAAAACGCTTTTTCTTGGACAAAAACACAAAATTTTTTTGTTTAGGGAAATGCTGATGAATTTTTTTCTTGAGGGGGGAAGGAGATCTTATGCCAAAACCCAAAAGATTCCCCTTCTCCCCTCAAACTCCCCCCCATCCCCTAAAACGCTTTAATTATTTCTTTTTTTCAATACATTAAAAGATGAATCCTCAATCAGTGGAAGAGGTGAACTTCCTTTCTGGAATTGTTTTATAGCAGACTTTATATAAATGTATCTGGTCAGTATTTCCCTGAAATCAATTGCTTGACGACATTCCTTGGACTGTCTCATGAGAAGAATTGTTCTTTTTATCACTTGCCAAGCATTTCAATGCATGTTATAAGTCTCAGGTGGATAAATATGTTTCGTTTTACGTCTTTTCCTATGCTTTGTGAAATTTTTCTTGTGTGCAAGGAGAGCGTATTGTCAAGGATTGTTATTATGGGAGTCACTTCCGGCATCGAATTTTTGTTCTTGAACTTGCAAGGCGAAGTTGACGAAACCCTTGATATGTTTTCGTCAAGAAAACCTGCAACAATATCAAGGGCAAGGAGGCGTGCAGGTGCTGACTTCTGATAGAGAATGCGTGTCATAAATCGCTTGTTTCACAAAAAGCATGAAGGTTCCAGCAAGGCTTGGTAACTGTGATACGGAGCAATATGAAAATTTTTATCTTTCATTTGGAGGAAGTATGTCTCAGCAAGATTCTGGCGTTGTCATTGACAAAGCGCAATCGTCCTGGTCTGACTTGTGGACTAAGGAAGACTATTGGGCCATATGGCTCGGCTTGGCGTTTTGCTTTTTAGCTCTTTACCTTTATGTTTATAACTTTCCCGAAGCGGATATGCTCGCCGCAGAAAAAAAAATCAGCGCAGCAGAGAGCATTATGGCTGCAGAAGCTGCGCGTGCACCTTTTAATACTGTTGCATGGCATGAAGCAAAATTGAGCAAGACAGTGAAATTCAGTGCCACAGAATTTGGGGCAACATTGAAAGGTATAATGGCAACCCCCAAGAAGTGGTCTGCCAACCCACTTACGGCCTTTGTTCTGTCGGAAGAAGGCGCTAAGGAGCGTCTTGATAAAGCACAAGCCATCGCTGACAAAGCACGCGAAGCAGTGGTTGCCGCCAAGGAAAAAGCCCTCGTTGCGGAAAACGCTGCCGCAGCGGCATCTTTCCAAGATAAAGAACTCAATACGCAAGCAGACAACTTAATCAGTGACTGGCTGGGTGCAGAGCGCAGCCTGTCCAAGGCTGTAAGCGGTACAAAGGTTGGGGCGTATAATATTCTCTTCACATTACCCATTATGATGCTATTTTTGCTAGTTATTTTTAGTGTTGGCATATTTTTTATGGGACAAAGTGTGCCAAAGTTTGCTATCGGCTTTGTGGGACTCTTTCTTTTCACCCTCTTGGCTCTTACCATGGGCGGTTTCAAATTTACCAATAATTTTGGTATTGGTACGGAAGCGTGGGCCATTGTTGTTGGCATGTTTATAGCGAATACCATTGGCACACCAGACTGGATGAAGCCCGCCCTGCAAGTGGAATATTACATCAAAACAGGTTTGGTATTGCTTGGTGCAGAAATCCTTATGGACCAAATCATCGCCATCGGTACCCCCGGTCTCTTTGTAGCGTGGGTTGTCACACCTATTGTATTGGTCGTTACCTACATATTTGGACAAAAGATTTTGAAGATTCCTTCAAAGACCCTTAATATCACCATTTCTGCCGATATGTCCGTCTGCGGCACTTCGGCGGCTATTGCCACCGCAGCAGCGTGTCGAGCCAAGAAGGAAGAACTGACACTTGCTGTGGGTATTTCTCTGTTGTTCACAGCCATCATGATGGTTGTCATGCCCACCGTTATTAACGCTTTAGATTTACCCCCTGTATTAGGCGGCGCATGGATTGGCGGTACCATTGACGCCACGGGTGCTGTTGCTGCTGCAGGTGCCTTCCTTGGTGAAAAAGCTATGTATGTGGCGGCCACCATCAAGATGATTCAAAACGTGCTCATTGGTGTCACTGCCTTTGGTGTGGCCGTATATTGGGTTACCAAAGTGGAACGCGTGGAAGGAGCGCAAGTGGGCCTTATGGAAATATGGCACCGTTTTCCCAAGTTCGTCTTGGGCTTCTTAGCAGCTTCTATTATATTTTCCTACATTTCAGGTCAACTAGGCGATGACATAAGTGCGGGGCTTATTAAGGCCGGTTCAATCAAAAGCCTCACTTCACCACTGCGTGGCTGGTGCTTTAATTTGTCATTTGCTGCCATTGGTCTTGCTACGAACTTCCGTGAACTTGCTCATTACTTCAAGGGCGGTAAGCCGGTTATTCTCTACGTTTGTGGACAGAGCTTTAACCTTGCCCTTACGCTGACCATGGCCTATGTCATGTTCTACTTGGTCTTCCCTCATATTACAGCAAGAATTTAACTTCTTGTTGAAGGGAGCGACATACTCTTTATAAAAGAGGGGTATGGCTACATACTCCTCTTTTATACGAATTTGTCTATACATAAAAATGTGTTTTAATGTTTGTGCTCTGTATTTTTTCGCAAAACACTGCTGCGGAGCCTCTGGCGTGTCAGGCGGTGTTTTTTTGACGACAGCGCCTAGGTAGTGTCTACACGAGTGCCTTTTCGGTTATCTCTGCGTCAGATTTCACGGTCTTTTTCGGTCGAGTACCATAAGAGTACACTCCCTCAAAGCCCGCTCATCTTCCTTGATATAACACGAAAATTCAACTCGTGTAGACACTACCTAGGACAATCAATGCAGATAAAGTATGTTTGTTTGTACACATGTGTGACTAAAAATCAGAAAATTTGGAAGGACAATGAAAACATTTCGCGCGTACTTAAAGCTGTTTTGCTCAATATTTCTTATGTGGATTTTTGCATGGCACATAAGTCCTTATCTTGTGGAAAATATTCCCGCGCTGACTCGTATTCAAGAGGTATCTGAGGAATATGATATTTCGCCAAGTGCCTTATATTATACTGATGTATCCATTTCTATGGACGCAATTCAGCATACTCAAAACGCAGTACGTTTTTTTTCTGATGATGAGGACAGTAAAGAATAGTTTTGCCCTAGCAGTCCGTTGAAAAAGTGCAATCTGCGGCGTCAGCATAAAAAAGCCAAATCGCTTATGTATGTCTAATACGCGTTGCTCTCGATAGCTGTAACACTCGTTCCTCGTGTAACGGCTACGCCTTTGGCGCCCTTCGGGTCGATCCGCGCACCTTGACTTTTTTTGCTTCCTTGCATCTCACGCTTTTTCAACGGACTGTCAAAAGTGGAGTTTTTCAACAGCCTGCTAGGGGCTGTCGTCAAATTGCGAATTGTTGTGTTATATCAAGGAAGACAAGCTTGCATGGGATTTGACTGACAAAGCACGCGAAGTCTGACGCAGAGCTAATCGAAAAGGCGCATTTGACGACAGCGCCTAAGATTTTTTTGCCTATAGAGAGATACATTGGGGGATGACGTCGCAACAACTCCCCCAAGCAACATGTATTTAAGGAAACACTGAAGAATTATTTTTTTGAGGGTGAAGGGGGACTTGCCCCTTAGGAAGGGGCAGGTGCCAAAACCAAAAGTTCTCCTTCCTCCCTCAAACTCCACGTGCTCAAACTCCCCCATACCATCAAAGCGCTTTACGATAGAAGAATTCCTTTCTGGAACTATTGTATAGTAAATTTTATATATACATTTGTTTAATCAGTATTTCCTTAACGACATTGTTTGAGACCTAAGCTGTTCGCCACACGTTGAGAACTTAATACCCGGCCAAGGCGCTGTCCATAAGCCTCAAGCACATCTGCGCTTGGTTGAGCGTATAAAGATGAATGCCCGGCGCGCCACCTTCGATAAGGTGACGAATTTGAGAGACGGCAAAATTTATGCCCACGTCGCGCACGGCCTCGCGTCCTCCCTTATTATGTGCCTCTTCTAGCTCTAAATAGAGTTTACCGGGAATGTTGGCTCCACATAAAGAAAGCACACGTCGTAGTGAATCAAAGCTTTGAATAGGTAATATACCGGGAATGACGGGAACATTCACTTGCGCGTTGCGTAGATCATCCACTAAATCAAAGTATTCACGCACATCGAAAAAAAGTTGTGTCACAACAAAATCAGCTCCTGCGCGAATTTTGGCACGAGTGTGTCGACGATCGGCGATGAAGGAAGGTGACTCGGGGTGCGGTGCAGGGTATCCCGCAACGGCAACACCCATATCCGGTTGTACGCGTCGTATGTGGCGCACAAGATCCTCAGCATAGCGAAACTCGCTGTCTTCCCAGTTAAACAAAGAAAGATCATGACTTTTTGGTGGGTCACCACGCAAAGCCAAGACATTGTCTACGCCAAGCGCTCTCAGTTGTTGTAAGAATGAACCAATTTGTTCTCTTCCGGCTCCCACACAGGTCAAGTGTGCCATAGGTTCATGGCCTCGCGCTTTGAGTTGTGCGGTAAGTTCCAGGGTGTTTTCTTGTGATGAGCCACCCGCACCATAGGTAACCGAAGTGAAAAGGGGTTTTAACGTTGCGAGTTTATCAACACTTTCAAAAAATGAAGGCCATTGCGTCTGCTCTTTTGGAGGAAAAAATTCTAAGCTGACAAAGGGGCGCGAGTGTTGTGACGACATTTGCATAAGTTCTTTTATCTTCATATTATTCCTTCTGCGTAAGATTTTTAAGGAAATACCGATTCAATATTTTTCTTGAGGGAGAAAGGGGAACTTTCCTCTTAGGAAGGGACAGGTGCCAAAATCCAAAAGCTTCCCCTTCCCCCTCAAACTCTCCCCATTCCCTCAAAAACTTTACTTCTTCCTCTTTTCAATGCATTAATAAGAGGAATTTTCAATCACTGAGAGAGGAGAAGCTCCTTTCCGGAATTCTTTTAGAGTGAGTTTCATATATGTTTTTATTTAATCAGTGCTGCCTTAACAGCCAGTTGAAAAACGCCAAATTCGCAGGCTGCTTAAAAAATATGAGATATAAGGAAACGAAAAAATCCAGGCATCCGGTGTATCAAACATACATAAGATGTCTGGATTTTTTGCGTTGACGCAGTAGATTGCCTTTTTTCAACGACCTGTTAACAGTCTTCAATAGTTTGTGTAGGTGTTTTGTTAACAAGTAGCAGTGGCGTAGTTTGTATTATCTCTAATAGTGCCTTTAGCGTTATCTTTGAGCCGTACGGTGTTGCTTGCTTGCGCAGGATTGGGCGCATTGCGTGCATTATCCGTACAATCAGGCGCAGAGAGTTGGTCAAAAACAGGCGGTGTTTTGAGCAGTTCAAAAAATCTGTCGCCCCGTACAGGCTTGCTGAAGTAAAAACCTTGAGCCACATCGCAACCAATATGCGTAAGCCAATCCGTATGGACAACCGATTCGACACCTTCTGCAACCACCTTGATATTAAGTTTTTGCAGCATAGAAACAATGTTATCCACGATGGTGCATCCCTTGGTTTCTGACATATTCGCATCAAGAAAAGCCTTATCCAATTTCACCACGTCAAGAGGGATAGAGCGCAAACGGTTGAGGCACGAAACACCCGTTCCAAAATCATCAAGGGCAATATTAAAACCCATATTTTTGAGAAGGTTTACCTTACCGATAAAGTTTTCGCATTCACTCACAATGGCGCTTTCCGTGATTTCAATGTCCACTTCTGTTGCAGAAATGTCGTAATGATTCATAAGATTTTGCAAAGTTGCGGGAGTATCCGCATGCAAAAGTGTATGCCCAGACATGTTGACGGCAATGGGGGGCACGTACACACTTTTTCTGTGTATATGGATGTATTGGCACACCATTTCAAATACATAGTGGTCAAATTGCGTAATAAAGCCGTTCTTTTCAAAAATGGGAATAAAATGCTCAGGGCTGATAATGCTGCCTTCGTCCGTGCACCAACGCACCAAGGCCTCAGCGCCCGTGATTTGGAGGCTTTGTAAGTCGACCTTTGGCTGATAGACAAGGAAGAATTCTCTATTATCAATGCCCGCTTTCATTTGCCCGAGAACAAGCGACTGCATACGCACTTGTTCTTGCATCTGTTCTGTGAAAAATGTGGTGACAAAGCCAAAAGTGCTCTTGCCCACTTGCCGCGCCACAGTGCAATAGTCTATCATTTTATGCAAAGGCGTGGCAGGATTTTTTATGACATAGCACCCGAAGGACATGCTCAAGCTATATTTTTCGTCCAAAATGCGCTTTGCTTCGTTGGCGAGTGTCTGTGTGAAAAAGGCATCACGGCTTGTCGTGTCAAGCTCTTCAACATTTTTCATGAGAATAAGAAAAATATCATCTTTTTGGCGAGAAAGTATGATGGCTGAGGGCAAAAGGCGCAACAAATTAGAGGCCACGCTCCTCAGGAGTTCATTGCCGTTATCGTAGCCATAATTGCGGTTGACAATACTAAAGTTATCTAAATCCACACTGCCAAGGATGTATTGTCCCGGCTGCGCCCGAAGTAGGTGTGCTTCCACCACTTCCATAAATTTGCGCTCCGAGGCCAAGCCTGTGAGTGTGTCCACTGAAAGCATGTGCATAAGATTATCCTTATGCTGTCTTTCGGTTCTCGAATGTGTTATAAGCCATGCAATGGCTGCAAGAAGAATGACGCCCAGCATGTAAGGGCTATAATCAAGAAGAACATCCAAGGGCTTAACTTGCGGACGAATGGCGTCCAATTCATTGAGCACAATGCTATTGACTTCAATAGGGTCAAGACTGGCGATAAAAGCATTTGTAATTTTGATACTTTCGGGATGTAACCTCTTTGAAATGTACAAAGTATACGGCAATACGAGTGACGTGTGTAAGCGCATGGAAGTGTGTGTGTCCATCACATCCATGGCGTAATCTGCGGCAAAGTCTGCCGCAACACTCGACAATAACATGCCGCTAATGGCACCCTTTGAATAGGCATCAAACATCTCTTCGTAAGAGAGAAATGTTGTGAGTTTCCATTGCGGAAAGAAGGAGCGCACATAATCAAGGTCAAGAGATGAATAGTCAAGGATTCCCAACAAGAGCTCTTTATTTTTTGACAATTTTTTTTGCATAATAAGCTCAAGAGGCACAGTCAAATAGGGGTCTGACTCTAAAAAAAGGCGTGCTTTTTCTTCTCTATGCCCCACAACAGTACACAAGACATCAATGCCGGAGACGTCCGCTTTTGATTCAAGCACCATGTACTGGGACTTTGCTGGATATTTTTCACTTAAAAGCGTTAATATATCCAGAGTGATACCGCGCGCATTTCCATTTTGATCAGCATATTGCATAGGAGGGAAATCTCCAGCAAGTGCTGTGAGTACGGCCGAATCATGGGGATTATCAATATCGCGCATGAGTGCCGCTTGTTCTCTTGTCAAAAAAGGACTCTTTTGCATGCGCGGTGAAATGTAATGGCTGTACAGACGCTGCATGAGGTCTGCATCCCTTTCGGTAGCAAATTCAAGAGCATGTTGCAATGACTCAAGAGCATGCTTGCGTTCGGGGGTGCTCATAAAATAGAGACCAGCAGATTGCAAAACCGTTACAATTTTTTTGTGTGGAGGTAAATAGTGTGTCGTTGTTAAGTGAAAGTCAGTGTCGCTGGTAAAAAAACCTGATACGTCCTGAGGGAGCACAACATTCATGTGAATATTGCGGTCGCGTAACCAGCGCTCAAGAAGCTCTTCAAGACCCACGCCCGGCAATACGGTGACCGACTTGCCGTTCATATAGTCCACATCGTCGCGAAAAATGTGTGTATCTTCGTCTATGACAAGCACCACCCGCGTGATACTGGCTGCATTGTCTCCAAAGGCAAACAACTCTTCGCGCGGTTTCGTTTTAAAACCAAGGGCAAAGATGTCAATGTCACCCTTTGCCAAAATATCTTTGAGATCGTTGCTTCTGAGGGGAACAAATTCATAAAGGTCAGAGGAGCGCCGCTCAATAGCACGGAAAAGATCCGAGAGATAGCCGCGAGCCTTACCGCTTTTGCTATGGACAAGGCCGAAGCCGTCTAAATAGCCTATACGCACAACATTGTGGGAAGGGTGTTTATTGTCAGTCGTTTGCGCATGCAATGTTGAAGAGTGTACGCATGTGGCAAGAAAAATAAGAGTTGTAAGAATACGCAAAATCATAATGCAGCCCCTCCTTAAAAAATCCATCAAAATGGCATGTTGTAAGCGCAACAAAATCGTTGAGCGTGTCAACTGTGCCCAATCATTCTAGCAAAACTCACGAAAAAAGCCAAGGAAAAAATGAAGTGTTTTTGAAAAAAATGCTCCGTGTGTGTGATTTTTATGCTGTTATCGCTGTTAAAGATACGCAGAACGAATGACAGCGTGCTGAAAAGTCCTTTTTGAACGGACTGCCAAAAATGGAGTTTTTCAACAGCCTGATAAGGGGGATAATCAGAGTCGCGTGAAAAAATAATGTCTTTGCATTTTTCCTTTGACAGAAAACCTGGCTCTTGGTATATGAATGGGAGAAAGTTTTTATAAAAAAAGATTATTGCCTTTCCGTGTTAGATGTATCTGTTCAAAATAAAAGGAGAGGATTTATGTTGTATGAAGAACTGGGCAGTCCTGCCGATGCACATGCAGTTATTGCAGGTTTGCCACTTGGGATAGCCATCTGGAATAAAAATTATGACCTTGTGGCTTATAATGATGTGATTCTAGATGTGATAGGGTTGAATATTGAGGACGATGTTCAGCGCAAGGAGGATTTTTTACGCGCATCCCTTGACCTGAATTATTGCGGTACTCATGCCGGTTTAGCCCATGAGGAAGTGCTGAGTGATCTTATGCGCGATGGAAATGTCACGACAGTTTGGCAACACTGCCGCCCGGATGGCATGCTTGTCAACACAAAAGTGACAATTGCTTTTATGCTCTACCAAGGCCAAAAAGCGCACGTTGCGTACTTTCAGGCTTTGAGTTTTCAACAAACACTCGCTCCAAGCACACGCGAATTTTCGGAACATTTCAAAGCGCTGTATGCTTCAAATGTTTTAGGGCTTTCTGTGTGGGACAACACATTCTCTTTCATTGATTGCAACAAACGTCTCCTCAGCATGCTTGAAGTGTCTTCAAAAGAAGACCTTGTCCAAGGTTTTCATCGTTTTTCACCCCCTTTGCAGCCTTGTGGTTCTTCATCCTATACCCTCGCTTTCGACAACAATAAGAAGGTTTACGAAGAAGGTGTTGCAAGTTTTGAATGGTTGCATACCACGAATACAGGTAAGGACTTATACATAAAAGTTCACTCTGAGCGTGTTATATATCAAGAAAAGCCTGTTGCCCTATGTATAGTGCAGGACTATACTATGGAAAGAGTGTTGAATCGAGAGCTTGCCTCCCTGACAGAGCGTTTGCACAGTATGCTTGGATATATACCGAACGAGGGGCTGTATTGGAATGTTGCACAGGCTGATGATGCAAACGGCTGTATGCCGCAAGAAGCGCACCATTCAGTTATCCACGTTCCGCAAGCGCCTCACATGAAGCTCAATTATATGTCACAGCGCTCTTGATAGGTCGTTGAAAAAGTGCATTCTGCGGTTCTCTTGTAGAGTGGGGAAAAAGTAAATAACGTATGTATGTCTAATGTACGGTGTTGTTTACTTTTTTTCTCGACCTTTTTCTCATCCTTGTATCTCACACTTTTTGAACGACCTGACAATCAGACTTTTTCAGCAGGCTCGTAGCGAAGTGCCGGAAACGGTATGCGTTGTGTGAAGCGAATCTTTGCGGATATGCCCATATGCGTCATGGCGCACGTGTGGAGGGTTTTGTATGTTTTTTGAGTATACACAAGAATCGGTGGACCATTTGTGCGCACGAGATAGCCTTCTTGGTGCAGCCATAGAACGTATCGGGCGTATAGAGCGCGCTGTCAGTGCAGATATTTTTTCTTCAATAGTGCACCACATTGTGGGGCAGCAAATATCGACCGTGGCTCAAGAAACCATCTGGAATCGCCTTATGGACGGATTGGGTGTTGTCACAGCGCACACGCTTTGTCAAAGTTCTCGCGAGCACTTGCAGTCTTTTGGCTTGAGCTTTCGTAAGGTTGATTATATTCAAGATTTTGCTCGTAAAGTCACATGCGGGGCGTTTGTTCCGGCAAAACTTCAGCATATGTCCGACTCAGCCGTTATTGAAACTCTTTGTGAACTGAAAGGGATTGGTGTGTGGACGGCGGAAATGCTTCTGCTTTTTTGTTTGCAAAGGCCAAACGTGCTCAGCTTTGGGGATCTTGCCATACAGCGTGGTTTACGCATGCTTTATGGGCATGAAAGTATAAGCAAAGAACTTTTTGCCCAGTATGTACAGCGATATTCGCCGTATGCTTCTGTGGCAAGTTTGTATATTTGGGCCATCGCCGGTGGTGCTTTGCCCGAGCTTCATGACCCTGCCGTTCAGAGTGTGCAAGTGAAAAAGCCCGCGCCCAAGGGAAAAGAGCCTGCTCCAAAAAAGCATACGGGCAAAAAGCAGGAAGAGGGGATTTTTGCGGCACAGTATATGAGCCCGCACGGTATTATGATTGTAGGATACACAACAAGTCATATAAAAACCATAAAGCGCCTGCATGAGGGCATGCAGCTGTCTGAAAATCATGATGCGCTGCCATCTCATGTTTCAGAGCTTTTTGTGCAGTTAGACGAATATTTTGCGGGTAAAAGGCAGTTTTTTGAAGTGCCTCTTCAGTTGCAGGGCACAGAATTTCAAAAACGTGTGTGGCAAGCCTTGTGTGATATTCCTTATGGTGAAACGCGCTCCTATCAAGATATTGCCCGTGTTGTTGGTAATGAAAAGGCTTGTCGTGCCGTTGGGCTTGCCAACAATAAAAATCCTGTTTCTATTGTTGTACCATGTCATCGGGTTATTGGGAAAAATGGCACCCTCACAGGATATGCCGGTGGTGTCGCCATGAAAGAAAGCCTTTTGGAGCTTGAAAAGCGTGTGTTGGCACTTGTGCAGGAGTGACGATGCGGTGAAAGAGGTGCCAGCATGTGTCGTGAGGATTTTGACGACAGCCCCTAACAGTCCGTTGAAAAACTCAAATCTTCAGGCTGTTCAAAAAGTGTGAGATACAAGGAAGAGAAAAAAGTAAGCAATGCCGTGTATATAGACATACATAAGTTGTTTACTTTTTTTCTCGGGCGCCGTAGATTACACTTTTTCAACAGCCTACTAAGGAAACACTGATGAATTATTTTTCTTGAGGGGGAAGGGGAACTTTCCCCTTTAGGAAGGGGTAGGTGCCAAAACCCAAAACTTTTCCCTTTCCCTTCACACTCCCCCCATCCCCTCAAAAAGCGTTCATTATGTCTCTTTTTCAATAAACGGAAAAAGAGTCCCTACGCTAAAACCCTATAGCAGACAGCAGGCTCTACGAGTAGGCAATTGTTTGTTATTTTTGCTAAAGCCGCGTCCATGGCAGCCGCTGTGGCCTCATGGCTCATAAAGACGAGCGGTACCGCGCCTTGCTCTTCCGGTTTTTGAATAACCTGTGCAATGCTGATGTTCTCCTCAGCCATTATGCCCGCAAGGTCACGCAAAACGCCTGAACAATCCTGTACCATTACACGCAAATAATAGCACGAACGCGCTTCAGGCGGCGGTAATATAACGGCTTTTCTTAAGACTTGTGCAATGAAGCCCGTATTATGCGGCAGGGCGTCACGCGCAACTGCCATAAGATCTGCCACAACAGAAGATGCCGTGGGCATATCCCCTGCACCGCGACCATGTAAAAAGAGTGAGCCTATGGCATTGCCTTCCATGCGGATAGCGTTGTAGGAACCACCCACGCTGGCAAGCAGGAAGCGATGATGCACAAGAGTCGGAAACACGCCGGCTTCAAGCTTGCCGTCCACTGAGCGCACTTGACCAAGCAATTTAATGCGATAGCCAAACTCACGGGCAAAGGCAATGTCCATTTTGCTCATGTGCCGTATGCCGTAAATGGGCATGTCTTTATAAGGGTATTCCACGCCATAAGCCAAGCGAATGAGCAAAACAAGTTTATGAGCCGCATCGTGTCCGTCAATGTCAAGGGTGGGGTCGGCTTCGGCATAACCAGCATCTTGCGCTCCTTGCAAGGCGGTGTCAAAATCAAGTCCTTCTGTGGTCATTTCAGACAAGATATAATTGCTTGTACCGTTCAAAATGCCCAAGAGCGAGCTTATATTATTGCCTGCAAGACTTTCTTTGAGTGTTTGTACAATGGGGATGGCACCGGCAACACTGGCCTCATAAAGGAGGCTGAGTTTTTTTTCTGCCGCCAGCGCAAAGAGGGGTTCACCGGCCTCCGCCAAAAGCGCTTTATTAGCCGTGACCACATGTTTGCCTTGCTCAAGGGCGCGGCCTATGAGCTTGCCGGCTTCTTCTATACCGCCCATAAGTTCAAGTACCACATCAACTTCGGCATCGTCGGTGATATGTGCCGGGTCTGTAGTCAGTACGGCCCCCTCTGGCAAGGCACAAGCGCGTTCCTTTGTCGCATGACGAACAAGGACACTCTTAACAAATATGGGACGACCTATGCGTTGACGAATAAGCTCCGCGCTTTCTTCAAGCACCCGTACAACACCTGTACCAACTGTACCAAAGCCGGCAATGGCCACCGTAAGCCTTTTCTCATTTTGCATGAATGTGCTCCAAAAAACAAATTTTTATGGGGATGCTGATGTCATAACATCAATACTTCTTTTAAAAAAAGAGTATACAAAGACACGACAGCCCCTGTAAAGGGCTTTTTTCGCATTTGGCATTTTTTACCACAGTATGTTCAGGCAAACCCCGCGTCCCAAAAAACAAAGCAAGAAAATAATTTGAAACAGTTCTTGAGGTGCTTTTCTTTGTTTAGATATTGTGTTATTTTTGTGACGGGGCGCCTTTTGCCACTTTGAGGTTCGCGTTGCTTTTGTGGGAGGCGCTGTATGTATCGACAGTACCATTATAAGGAGTGTATCTATGGCTCAGAATATCCTTGTCATCGGCGGTGTGGCGCTTGGCCCCAAGGCGGCGTGTCGGTGCAAAAGGCTCATGCCCGAGGCAAATGTGACCATGATTGATGAAAATGTCTTCATCTCTTACGGCGGTTGCGGCATGCCTTTCTATCTTTCCGGAGAGATAAACAACCTTGACGACCTGCGCGCCACGCCTTATCATCGCGTGCGCGATCCGCAGTTTTTTCAAGAGTTAAAAGGTGTGAACGTACGCACGCAAACGCGCGCTCTGCATATCAATCGTGAAGATAAGTTTGTGCGCGTCCTTGATGTTGTGAGCGGTGCAGAAGAAAACATCCTCTACGACAAGCTTGTGCTGGCCACCGGCGCATCGCCGCGCATTCCGCCCTCGCTTATGGGCTCCGGCGGTGTTGAGTTGCGCAATGTGCATGCCGTCACACGCCTTGAAGCGGTGCGCGACATACGTCACGCCTGTGAAAAAGGGCAAGTGAAGCAAGCTGTCATCGTAGGCGGCGGCTTTATCGGTCTTGAGTGCGCCGTCGCACTGGCAGAAATGTGGGGCGTGGACGTGAGTGTTGTGGAAATGGCGGACACATTGCTGCCCGGTGCCCTTTCGGCAACGCTGGCACCCATGGCGGCACAAGACTGTGCCCGTAATGGGGTGGATGTATATACCGGCGAAAAGGTATTGCGCCTTGAGGGAAAAGACGGTTCCGTGTGTGCCGTGGTAACGGACAAACGCACATTGGAAGCGCAAGTCGTGATTTTGGCTGCAGGCTTTGTGCCCAATTCCATGCTCGCCAAGAATGCGGGTTTGAGTGTCACTTCATTTGGCGGCATAGAGGTGAACGAATTTATGCAAAGTTCTGATCCAGACATCTATGCCGGCGGTGATTGCGTGGCGTTGCATCACCTCATCACAGAAAAAAAAGCCT
This sequence comes from uncultured Desulfovibrionaceae bacterium, assembly GCA_964371965.1. Taxonomy (GTDB): domain Bacteria; phylum Desulfobacterota; class Desulfovibrionia; order Desulfovibrionales; family Desulfovibrionaceae; genus CAYJAD01. The sequence goes on along the minus strand of CAYJPE010000014.1, from coordinate 4,862 downwards.
TCCTTCCATTAGGCTCCATGGCAAACCGCCAAGGGCGCGTGATTGGCACAAACCTTGCCGACCTGAGCGGCAGAAAAACGCGCTTCAAAGGTATTGTGGGGACATGGGGTGTCAAGTTGTTTGATTTGACATTTTGTGGCACAGGCTTGACGCTGGAGCGAGCCAAAGCAGAACATTTTGATGCCATAAGTGTGAACATTGCCCAATTTGACAAGGCGCATTTTTATCCGGAAAAGGAGATGATGCACTTGGAGTTAGTGGTAGAAAAAGGCACAAAGCGTGTTCTTGGCATACAAGGAGCGAGCAAGGCCGGCGATGCTTTGAAGGCACGCGTGGATGCCGTGGCAGGTGTTTTGCAATTTACCCGTCCTACGGTGGACGATATCTCCAACTTAGAGATAGCTTATACACCACCCATCGCTTCGGCCATGGACATTGTGAATGCCGTGGCAAATGTGGCCGACAATGCTCTAGAGGAACGCTTTTTGCCCCTGACACCTCAAGAATTTACACAAATGTGGAAAAACAGGCATGAAGCTGGCGAAGAAAAAGTCTTCTTTATGGATGCCAGACCGGCCGCAGCAGCCAAGGCCACGCAAGCAAACGTTCCCGATTGGCACGCAGTTTCCTTGGAAGATGTCGCCACGCGCTTTGACGAAGTGACGAAGCAGATACCAAAAAATGCAAAGGTAGCGCTCATTTGTAATACAGGATTGCGCGCATATGATGTATCGCTTATGCTCAAAAATGCAGGCTATACTGTGTATAATTCCAACGGCGGTTTGCAAGCAACCATGCTGCAAGGCTTTGTGCCGGAAGAAGGATAAGAGCTAAACACGCTGTTTTTTGTTGACATTATGCTCAGGCTAGTTAAAAAGGGAGTGTCTTGTACTGTATTCATAATACCCTGTTAAAATGTTAAAAACCATAGATCGTGCAAGAAGCTGATATGCAAAGAAAAAATCCAGATATCGCCATGAATGCAGCATATGCTTATGTCTGGATTTTTTCCTCTGCTCCGAACAGCCCGTTGAAAAAGTTCCATCTGCGGCGTCCCCTTTGGGTCGATCCCGTGCGCCTTGACTTTTTTCGCTTCCTTGCGAACTTTGCAGAGGGGCACTTTGTGAACGGACTGTCACAAGTGGACTTT
>CAYJPE010000014.1:0-3612 GCA_964371965.1 uncultured Desulfovibrionaceae bacterium | reverse complement strand
CCTTGCGAACTTTGCAGAGGGGCACTTTGTGAACGGACTGTCACAAGTGGACTTTTTCAACAGCCTATGAAAGGGCACCCAAATAATCTTTTTGCAACGGCCTGACAAGGCGTTTTCGCACACATTTCCAAGAGGTTCGTATAATTTATGATAGCTGGAATACGTTTTCGCCCACAGGGGCAGATTTATTATTTTTCCGCCTCTATGGATGTGGCGGTGGGAGATTCTGTGGTAGTGAAAACGGAGCAAGGCACAGGTTTTGGCCAAGTGTACTTTGTCTGTGAGCGAATGCCTAGGGATATTTTGCCCGCACCTGCGGAACCAGGTCAAGAAATTGACCAAGACGTGGAACACAAAGGCGTGAGCGATGATGCGCTCGATGCGGGTGGCGACAATGCGCTTTTGGAAGCAGAAGAACTGGTTGACAATACCGTCATTTCAGAACAAGCATTGGCACCCATTGTACGCATAGCCACTCCAGAAGATTGCCTTGTTGGCGAAGAAAATCAAGCGATTTCAAAAAAGGCTTTTGCTTTTTGCAAACAATGTATTGCCAATCATGGGCTTGAGATGAAGCTTGTTGACGTGGAAGTTTTTTTTGATCGCAGTAAGTATATGTTTTATTTTACAGCTCCTGCGCGTATTGATTTTCGTGAACTTGTCAAAGATCTTGTGCGCGAGTATAGAGCGCGCATTGAATTACGCCAGATAGGTGTCCGTCACGAAACGCAGATGATAGGTGCGGTGGGCAGTTGTGGTATGGTATGCTGTTGCCGCCGCTATTTGCGCAAATTTGCTCCGGTGACTATTCGCATGGCGAAGGAGCAAAACATCTTCTTAAACCCATCAAAAATATCGGGAATTTGCGGTCGCCTTCTTTGCTGCTTGAGCTATGAACAAGAAAATTATGACAATTTTTATGGAAAATCGCCCAAAATAGGCAAAAGATATGTGACCGGCGATGGCGCCCTGCGCGTGCTGCGTACAAATATGTTTCGTGACAGCGTGAGTGTTCTCACAGAGGCTAATGAAGAATTAGAAATGCCTCTTGAGCGCTGGAATGACATCCTTTTGCACCATAGCGCACACGGTCTCAGGCATGCGCCATGTGACACGGCTGAGCGTAGTGTGCTCCATGGATCTTCGTCCCACGTTTCTCCTGCTTGTCACAGTCCGCATGACGAAACAGAAAAAACGCCCACAGCGCAAGCAGCGCACGCTCAAGCAGACGACAGTAATGCCGCTGCTCATGCACACGAGGATTTTTCCCCTTCACATGCACTTGCGGCTCAAGAAAACATTACAGACAAGGGTACAGGCCAAAACGACAATGCCCCACACAAAGCTTTTTCCAAGCAGAAAAAGCTCTCACGTACCAATGCCAAAGGAAAAAATACTCGCAAAAAGCGCAAGCGCACTTCATGAGTCCTTTGTCAGAGAACATACATTTGTGCACACAAGCACATGCCATATTCACCAAAACTTCTAACTGAGGTCATCCGTGTCATCATTTTTCATTACAACACCCATCTATTATGTCAACGCACGCCCCCACTTGGGGCATGCGTATACAACCATCGTAGCAGATACATTGGCACGTTTTCATGCTTGCCTTGGAAAAAATACATTTTTTCTTACCGGCACCGATGAGCACGGCGATAAAATTGTGCAAGCAGCAGAAAAAGCAGGTCTTGAGCCACAAGCTTTTGTTGATGGCATAAGCGCACAATTTCAATCACTCTGGCAAGATATGGATATATGCCACGATGCTTTTATTCGCACAACAGATGCCGAACACAAGGCCTGCGTCCAAGCATTTTTGCAAAAAGTCCACGATGCTGGTGATATATACTTTGGGGAATTTGGCGGACATTACTGTTATGGCTGCGAGCGATTTTATACGGAAAAAGAGCTGGAAGAAGGTTTGTGTCCCCAGCATCAAACAAAGCCGGAATTCATCAGCGAAAAAAATTATTTTTTTCGTATGTCAAAATATTTGCCATGGTTAAAAGAACACATTGAGCAAAATCCATACTTTATCCGACCGGAGCGCTATGCCCACGAAGTGTTGGCCATGCTCGAGAGCGGCGCTCTGGAAGATTTGTGCATTTCGCGCCCCAAGTCGCGCCTCACATGGGGTATAGAACTCCCTTTTGATACAGACTATGTGTGTTATGTATGGTTTGATGCCCTTATCAATTACATCAGCGCTTTGCAATGGCCTGACAATGAGGCCTATGCACGTTTTTGGCCGGGTGAGCACCTTGTGGCCAAGGATATTTTAAAACCTCACGCGGTATTTTGGCCCACCATGCTCAAAGCTGCCGGTTTGCCCGTGTACAAGCACTTAAATGTGCACGGGTATTGGCTCGTGCGAGACACAAAAATGTCCAAATCTCTAGGCAATGTGGTGGAGCCTTTGGAGATGGGGCGACGCTTTGGCCTCGATGCCTTCCGGTATTTTTTATTGCGTGAAATGCACTTTGGCAACGATGCCTCCTTCAGCGAAGAAGGCATGATCACGCGCATAAACGCGGATCTTGCCAACGACCTTGGCAATCTCTTCAGTCGAGTGCTGTCCATGAATGCCAAGTATTTCCAAAGCTGCGTACCAAAACCACTTTTTGATACCGATAATGACCAAGTTATTCGCGACCTTGCAAAGCATTCTCTGGAAAATTACATCCAGCTTTTTGAAAATGTACGCTTTGCCCACGGCCTCGATGCCCTCTGGGAACTTGTGCGCGCACTCAATAAATACGTAGACTCTGAAGCTCCGTGGACTTTGGCAAAGCAAGGCAATATGGAACGCCTCACTTCTGTCATGTATACGCTCCTTGAGTGTTTGCGCAAAATTGCCGTGGCCATATGGCCTGTCATGCCCCAAGCGGCGCACACGCTACTCACCCAGCTTGGTGTTGAACGCCAAACACAATCCCTGTCTACACCGCCTACCACCGACTTTATGGCCGAGGTGCATAGCTGGGGCACACTTATTCCCGGCACAAAGCTCGCCTCTGCTTCCAATCTTTTTCCGCGTATAGAAAAGCCTAAAAATACGCAAGAAAAAGAAGGAAAAAAAGAGAAAAAAGCCAAAAAAGCGCCGCAGGAAAATCATGGGAAGGCACAAAGCACTACCACAACGCCCCCTGCTCAGGCACTACCCCTCGTCAACTTTGACACATTCAAAAGCATTGACATACGCGTGGGGACAATTCTTGTGGCAGAAAAACACCCCAATGCCGATAAATTGCTACGCCTCGAAATTGCCCTCGGTGAAGAACAACCGCGTCAAATATTGTCTGGCTTGGCAGAATTTTTTACACCGGAATCCCTTGTGGGCAAGCAAGTGTGCGTCGTTGCAAATCTAGCACCACGCACCATACGCGGCCTCGTCTCTCACGGCATGGTGCTCACAGCTGAAAATAATGGCGTATTGGAACTGCTGACTACAATGGCTGTGGTACCGGATGGAAGTTGTATTTCTTAGCAGGCTGCTGCACAACGGCAATCTGTGCTGCCCCTAGTAGCCCGTTGAAAAAGTGCCATCTGCGGCGTCCCCTTCGGAACAGGGATAAAAAGTCAAACCGCTTATGTATGTCTAATATGCCG
>CAYJPE010000013.1:20954-26813 GCA_964371965.1 uncultured Desulfovibrionaceae bacterium | reverse complement strand
CTGCTGTGAACATCTTGCAATTCCCTATCTTCGCCGAAAAAGTAGAGTCAAAAGAAGGTAAATCCATATATGACACACGAACAAAATAATGAAAGCATACGTCCGATTGCGGCATTGCAAGAAGGCACATCAGCAGAACGTTTAGCAGATTTTATATATGAAGTCGGCATGTTACGTCATACGCCACGCTCTGGCTACGCTTTTTTGGGCACAGGACACGAAAGCGTTGCAGAGCACTCGCATCGTGTTGCCGTGCTTGGCTTTGCCTTGGCCATGCGAGCAGGTGCCGACGTGGCACGCACGGTTTTTATGTGCCTCTTTCATGACCTGCCAGAAGCTCGCACAGGTGATTTCAACTACGTCAATAAACTCTATAACACAACAGATCACCGTCTCGCCCTCACTCATGCTAGTCAAGATACTGGCCTCCAAGAGCAGCTTCTCTCATATTGGGATGAATTGGAAAGAAATATGACACTCGAAGCGCAACTTGCTCACGATGCCGATCAACTCGACCTTATTTTCAACCTTAAGCAAGAGCAAGAGAAGGGTAATGTCTTTGCGCAAAAGTGGCTTGAAAGTGCCCTTAAGCGCATCCATACGAGCATTGCCAAGGAGCTCGCGAACGCAGCCATATGCACTCCCAGCCATAATTGGTGGTTTAATGGGCCAGATGCCAGCTGGTGGGAACAAAAACCCGGCAAGAATCCCAAGTAAGCACAAAAAAACCAATATATTCGCATGCATGCTGTGAGCGTACACAAGGCACGAGCTTTTTGCCTTGTGTTGTGGAGTAAAACAGCTTTCACAAGCTACCGAACAGGCGCCTGTTTACCTTCACGCACAAGAATTTCCAGTTGTTCCGCCACAAGACTCATGGCAAGGGCATTAGGATGTTTGTCGATGGGAATACGATACTTGTCAGGATTTTCTGCAAAATTTGGTAACCAAGCTTCCACATCAACAAGTGGGATATCATCTGGCAAGGGTGGGAGCTTTGACATGATTTCTGGGGGATAGGCCAGTGCGCGAAATGTGCTCTGAGGGTATTTTTGATGCAGTGTTTGCGCAGCAGTGCCAATGATGGCGCGCGTTAAGGCAAAACGTTTTTCGGGTGTATTGAGAGGAACCAAGAGTTGAGCCAATTGCTGTTTATAAAAAGTAAAGGCATTGCTCTTTTCCCAAATATGTTCATATTTCCCTTCCCAAAACAAAGGTGGTTCATCCTTAAATGACCCCATTCTCACAGCTTTGCCACCTTCAAGAACATAGCGGGGTCCTTCGCTGTCTTCAAACTTAAGACCTGCCGCACGGTTTTCGTGACTGCGTATAATCATGTAATAGGCCGCAATATCCTCATACTGTGAGAGATCGGGCAAAGTATTTTCCACAATGGCAAGCATGTGGTGAGGTCCATAGCCAGAAAGGGCTAAGTTAAAGACCTGATAGTCATCACCAAGCCTTTTGGCGAGTTGCCATGCCAATGCTTCGTCATCATTCAAGCCGTCACCAAAGGCAAAGGAGCATCCAAAGAGCAGCACTGCATGACGTGCATGTGGATGCTGCGGTGTTATGCGCTGTCCGTGCTCATTCAGAGTATAACGTGCGTCATAGAGTGTGACATCATCGCGGATATGCCGCTCACGCACAGAGCTTGACGGATTTCCTGTGTACCCTAGCACCGCGTCTCTTTTTATATGCGTACCGCCCTCACGCACATACTGTGTTTTGAGCCCCATATAGTGTTGCTTTAAGAAAAAGGCATAACCTTCCAAAAAAGTGAGGGGCAGTGTCAGAGAAAAAAGCGCGATACACACATACTTGAGCCACTGTTGCTGCACTGCCGCAGAAAGCGCCATGAGTAAAAGTGTCATTAATATACCCATGACGAAGATATCTAGCGCAAATGCCGGTATAAGACAGCTCACAAGCAAAGCAAATCCTGCGCAAAGCGCTATCTGAAATGATGTCGACATGGTATAATTCTCCACAAGCTACTATCAAGCTGTTGAAAAGCGGTCATTTGCAGCGTCTCCCCTTCGCGGTGCGGGGATAAAAAATCACACTGCTTCTGTATGCCCAATACGCGTTGCTCTCGATATCCGTAACACTCGTTCCTTGTGTAACGGCTACGCCTTCGGCGCCCTTTGGGTCGGTCTGCGCACCTTAACTTTTTTCGATCCCTCGCATCGCACCATTTTTGAACAGCCTGCTATACACGCAACTGCCAAAATGTTGCAAATAAGTACTGCGTAAAATGCAAAAACTCACCTCCAAGCCATGCCGCCGTGGCCAGCATAACAAATATCACGCAAGCAAGCTTAATGCTAAAAGCAAGCGTTTGCTCTTGGAGTTGTGTGACTGCTTGAAAAAAACTCACTAAAAGCCCCACAACGGATGCCACGATAATAGGCGGCATGGAGATTTTGAGCATGAGCAAAAGTGCTTGTACTGTCAAGTCCAGTATGTCCGGTTGGATAATTGCGTTCATAAGGCTTGGTGTTTCCTTTTGGTATCGTCGCCTTGCTACTTATAACTGAGTACCAAACCTTGCACCACAAGAACCCAGCCATCCACAAGCACAAAGGCAAGCAACTTAAAAGGCAGAGACACCGTGGTTGGCGACATCATCATCATACCCATGGCCAATAAAATATTTGAAAAAATAATATCAATGGTAACAAAGGGCAGATAGAGTAAAAAACCCATTTCAAAGGCGCGGGTAAGCTCCGACACAGCAAAACTCGGAATAAGTATTGAAAAATCGGTGGCTTTGAGTGTTTTAGCTGCTGCATGCGGCCAAATACGCTTGGCGGTGTTTAAAAAGAAGGACGTCGTCTTAGGGTTTGAGTGCTTAATGAGAAAATTTTGAAAAGGTCCTTTGACATCATTGGCTATGGCCACGATTTCCACAATGGTCAATTCACGATTCAAGTGTTTTTTCTCTAACAATTCGTATGTTTGCATTGTTATAGGAGCCATGATGAATATGGTAAAAATAATAGCGATGCCATTAAGCACAGTGGTGGGAGGCACTTGCTGCACACCAAGAGCATTGCGCACCAAGGAAAGCACCACCACTATTTTAAGATACGAGGTACACACCATAACAAGAAACGGAGCGAGGGAAAGCAAGAGCAGCCCTGCTACAATCATAATGGGATCCATTGTTTGGATCATAGACAATCCTTTGCGCGGCTCAATGCCATACGCCATCAAACAATTTTGTTGAAAAACCCCATTTTTGACAGTCCGTTCACAAAGTGCCCCTCTGCAAAGGTCGCAAGGAAGCGAAAAAAGTCAAGGCGCGCGAACCAACCAAAAGGGCGCCGCAGACGTAGCCGGTAGGCAAGGAACGAGCCTTACGGATATCGGGAGCAGCGACGGGGTGGAGGGAAAGCTTTTTTTCCTAAAAAAAGTTTCACCCTAAAGGGCAGACGCCCCCCACATGCCTTTAAAAAATAAGCTTTTAGAGTAGACACACTACGAGCGCAGTGTCTCTTTAGAAAATATTTCTGTTACTTGCACACCCACTCTGCCCTCAATATCCACAAGTGTGCCACGCCCTATATTGCTTCCGCCTATGGAAAGAGTGACGCACGATGCCATACGCTCAAGTGGCCCCAATATCATGCCGGTGGTCAGTTGCGTGACTGCTTCAAGGCTTAGGCTCACAGTACCAAGGTGACATTGAATGGGGATTGGACAATCCTTGGGATGTATGAGGGGTGGGCCAGGCTCTTGCGGCATTGTCACATCTGCATCCAGCAATTCATGTTCGGTGCGCGTGAGGTCGTGCGTACTTGGGATATTATCACTGTTTTCTTGCATAAAGGTCTCCAAACGTATGTTGCCGGTACTAAGGTTGAGTTGTGCCTGCATAACACGATGCCCAGACAGTATATGCACAGGCACGCATTCCTTTGTGGGCGGCATAAGCAGGCAGTCACCCCTCTCCAGTTGGGCGATATCTTGTTGCATGAGAGGCGCTGTGTGCCACACAATGGGAAAAGGGACGCGAACGTGAACAAGGCTCGCTGGAATACTCACGCTGTGACTTTGCGCATTACGTTCAATAAATATCCGAAAGCACACTTCCATCAGTAGGGGAGGCATCTGTGTCAAAAAAACACGTGCGCGCTTTCCTGCATGGGGCGCTAGCATTTGGAGAGAAAACATGAGCCCCTGTTCGGTGTCAAAACTGCCTTGAGGCTCCTCGTCTGCTGACTCTGGCACAAGAGAAGCCTCTATACACTCACACGAATATCCAGTCATGCGCGAAAGGCTTTGCAACATTTTTTGCGCACTCCCTTCCACCACAATACGTGCAAGCTCCTGTGGCAAAAAAGGAAAATCTTCGGCCATGAGCGGTTCCATAATAAAGGGCTCAAAATTTTCCACATAGCATACGCAATAATGTCCGGCCATACGCAAATACAATTTACACGGCCAAACTTTAAAAATTTCAGCATATTCTTGAGCAAGACCATGAAAAAAATCAAAATCTAAACGGCACTGCCACTGTTTATCACCCACCTCAAAAGTAAACACATCTGTGCAAGCAAGGGCAGCATTGCGTACATGCATCCACGGCTCCGAGACGGAAGGAAATAAGATTTTTTGTGTTATCATGTATTGCTTTACCTTAAGCTTTTGGATAGCATTGCCCCATCAAACTATTATAGGGGTTTTTATGAATATTACACTTTTGCCAACAGTCAATGCGCTCAATGCTGCTGTTCTCGTTATCACCGTCAATGGCTCCATCGATGCCGTCACAGCGCCACAGCTTGACGAGTCACTCAAGTCTGCCTTCACAGAAGGTAGCCCCAATATTGCTATTTTCCAAATGGAGGGAGTGGACTATGTGAGCTCCGCGGGGCTTCGCTCCGTTCTTGGGGTGGCAAAAATTTTACGCAAGCGCAAGGGGCACCTTATCTTTGTGGGACTTGCACCTACAGTAAGGGAAGTCTTTGATCTCTCAGGGTTCATGGCGTATTGCAAAGAATTTGCCACTATTGAAGAGGCCTTGGCAGCGACGTAAGCAAACACGCATTTACCGGATTGTTGTCCTCTGGCGGCGTCGTGCTCATTTCTCGAACCCCTTATATAACTATATATACCGCGAGGTTCACAAAGTTAGCCTGCCCTTGAGAAATAAAGCAAAAGAACAAAACATCAATGAAGTCAGTTATTTTGCTTTTTCCAAAAACATGGGAATCCCGCACAAGCTACAGTTCCTTCATTATTCAGCTGCATCCCATAAAAAATTTCCACGGGAACGGTCTTCGCTGTGTCCGCTACCCTGTTGACCATTCTGCGAGCGCCCGTCATGTGCAGTGTTGTCTGATACTTTTATGAAAATATCTGTATCCTTGCAACTATTTTGTAAGCGCTCCCGAAGAGTAGCCAAATTTTGGTGCAGCGTAAAAGAACTGTCGGTATTTTGCGTTTGCATATCGACAAAAAGTTTACCTTCATCTATGCGTACCATAATTTGTGTATCTGGTAACACAGTATTCTGCACTTTTATGAGCACTTCTTGCTTACTGTCATTGGCGGAAACAAGAATACTATCTACAAGTCTGTTCATCATCTCAGGATTGAGCTCTGAACGCACACTACTTGCCTGTGTAGGCGTGTTTACCGGTATGGCTTGCTCTGTACTGGCTGCGCTCCCCTGCCCTAACATGCCTGCTAAGATGGCATCGCCCTGAGTAATCTTTTTTTCTTCTAAAGTGTGTGTTTTGGAGGCTGCCTGTGGTATGCGCGAAGGCGTTTGTGACACTTCTAAAGGAGCCTGCGGCATATGCGAAGGCGCGGGCGGCATATGCGAAGACGCGGGCGGCATGTGCGAAG
>CAYJPE010000013.1:0-20854 GCA_964371965.1 uncultured Desulfovibrionaceae bacterium | reverse complement strand
GGCGGCATGTGCGAAGGCGCAGGCGGCACTTGCGAAGGCGCTGGTGGTTTGTGCGCGGATGGCTGCTCACTATTTTGATTATACTTATGCACATTCTTAGCGAATACTTGCGCATCTTCCTTCATGGCCTGCGAAGCGTTTGATGCCGTCGTCGAGCATGCATTCGCTTGTGAAGTTGTAGTATTTCCAGTCACTCGTGTGTTCTGTGTATTTGTCTTCATCGTACTCATGCACCCTCCATCTCGGCCTCTTCGGCCTTTTCTTGAGCATTCTTTTGCTCTAACTTCCATATTTTAGCATGTTCTTGCATTTTTGCATGTTCCTTCGTCTGGGTTTGCCACATTTTATGTGCTATGCCTTCCAGCTCTTGCATATGCTGCAAATGTTCTTCGGCACGCATCTGCGCTTGCGCCAAGACCAATTCTTCATCGACAAGTTTTTTCACGTCTGCATGAAAATCATCAAGACGGCATTGCGACACCGTCCGTCCACGAATTGCCGCAAAGAGTTCTTTTTCCTTGACAGGACGCATGACTTTAAAGGCCGCATGTTTTTCTTTTGCAATAAGCAGAGCTTCCCGTGCGTGTGCCACACCTTCACGCGCCTTGGCAAGATCCCGTCGTGCTTGTTCTTCACGCATTTGACACACGCGCAAAAAAGCCTGCAAAGGATATTTTTTCACATTATACTTCCTTTCAACATCTCTAAACACGCTTCAAAAGACGTTTTCTCGTGTTGTCCTTGGCGCAAGAAGGCTCGCATGGCCTCAATGTGCTGGATGGCTCTGTCGGCAGCAGGATCACTGCCCTTTTTATATTCACCAATCTGGACAAGAAGGGAAATTTCTTCATATTTCGCATATAAGGAGCGAAATTCCCGTGCCAAGGCGCCATGCTCCTGAGTCGTCACGGCACCCATAACGCGACTTATGGAAGCAAGCACATCAATGGCCGGATAGTGGTTAGCGGCGGCAAGAGCACGAGAAAGAATAATATGCCCATCCAAGATGGAACGCGTTTCATCGGCAATGGGTTCCGTCATATCGTCCCCTTCCACAAGTACCGTGTACAGGGCGGTGATGGATCCTTTATCAGAATTGCCGGCACGCTCCATGAGGCGCGGAAGTGACGAAAAAACCGACGGCGGAAATCCACGACGTGTGGGAGGTTCCCCCGCAGCAAGCCCTATTTCGCGCAGAGCCCTAGCAAAACGCGTGACCGAGTCCATAAGCAAAAGAACACTCTTGCCTTCATCACGAAAATATTCAGCAATGGCTGTAGCAACATAGGCTGCCTTAAGGCGCTCCATGGACGACCTGTCGGACGTTGAAACCACCAGCACAGATTTGGCAAGCCCCTTTTCGCCAAGGTCATGCTCTATAAACTCACGCACTTCGCGCCCGCGCTCCCCCACAAGGGCAAGCACTGTCACATCGACCTCTGCCCCACGTACCAGGGCAGAAAGCAAAGTACTCTTACCGCCACCTGCCGCAGCAAAAATACCCATGCGCTGCCCGCGTCCACAGGTTAAAAGGCCGTCCAAAGCACGAATGCCCAATTTGAGTGGCTCCGAAATAATTTTGCGTTTCATAGGCGAAGGTGGGTCGGCATAGACGGGATATTGCTTCCTGTCACTAATGGGCGGTCCGCCATCCATAGGGTTTCCCAGTCCGTCTAACACACGCCCCATAAGCGCAGGCCCCACACTCACAGAATGTGTCGTTCCCGATGGAATAACCTCTGTTGCGGTGGAAATTCCTTGCATTTCCCCTAAGGGGGTTAATATGGCTGCTTCGTTTGAAAAGCCTACAACCTCAGCATACAGTTGCAAATCGTCCCACGGATTACGCAAAAGACAAATTTCCCCAATACGCACACCGGGTACTACAGCACGGATAATGGTGCCCACAACCTCCTTCACCTGTCCGCGCACCTCCACAGAAACAGATGTTTTGAGCGCTGTTTGCAATGTATTGCTAATATAAGAGAGGCGCATCTAAACCTTCTTCAAATGCCCGTCAAACACGCGACGCAAAGCAGCTATTTGTACAGATAAGGACGCATCGACGATGCCCAGATCACTCTCAAGCACACAAGCGCTTGGCCCAAGGCTTTTATCCGGCACAACTCGAATACTCTCAACACCAAAAGCCTCATTACTCAAACGTACTATCTCTTGTTGTACCCAACTAACCTCTTGTGGACAAACGCGCATAACAACTTTATTTTGTCCGCGAACATAACTCAAGGCACGGCGTACAACGCGTAGGACTGATTCTTCTGGAGGTATCTCATCGAACACACGCTGTAAGGATTTCATCACAATATCGACAGTGGTTTTTTCCAAACTTTCTATGAAGTCAATGCCCTTGGCAATGGCCTCAAAAGTTCGGTCAGCCATTTCTTCACGCCCTTCCTCCAAGCCTTCTTCGTAACCACGCACCCTTTCCTCTTCAAAGGCTTTTTGCGCTTCTTCACGCATACGTGCCGCATGTTCCTCTGCAGCTCTTAATATATCATTGGCTTCCATGAGTGTCACATATTCATGCGCTTTGAGAATATGTGCCGTGGGATTGACATGAATGCGTTGTTTTTTTAAGCAAAAAATGTTCTCCATCCTTCCTCCCACGGACAAGTAATTTCTTTGAACAATAAGACGCGCACCAAGGGCCAAGACAAAGCCTCCTTTGGTAGCGGTGCACATGGTTTTTTGCCCATATGTTGCGAAAATAAAGGAATATCAGCAACAAGAGTGCTCAAATCCCCCAAGAGCACAAGAGTACGCAAGAGCGCATCATGTCCGGCACCATGCACGCATGATAAAACACACCAAAGTCCCCACGCCACAATGCGCCTCTCAAGTGGAAGTGCGTCAAAAGAATGTGTATTCACATCTTGCTTGGCATGCTGGAGTACGTGGTCGCTGTGTCCTTTATACATAAAAGCTTTTTTTAATGAAAAGGTATAGGGGCTGCTATTGTGGAGAGATGTGTCTTGAGAGGGAACACATTTTTCCAAATCACGAATACGCTCCACATCTTGACGCAAGACTGTTGTCGAAATACGTTGACAGCACAAGGACATGCCTGCCATAAGTGCCAAATGGCACAAAAAAGCTTGTGGGAGAAGTGCTATACGCGTGCATTCTTGAGAAAAATCTTCTTCCCTCTTGCTCGTAATACCAAATGCTTGGCAAAAAAATTGCTCATGCGCCGCAAGAGTATCGTATTGTATGAGGGCACGGTAGATACGCTGGGGCAAAGTGAAAGCCGACGTATGTGAAGACAAGCGTGCCTGAACGCTCAAGAACGTATCAAGGCACCCCTCAGGAAAAAACATCTTTTCCGGAATAAAACGGACAAAGTTTCTATAGTATTCCGCCAAGATACGTAATAAGAGAGGGTGAGGCAGCACCGTTTCTTCATACGTTCCGTACAAGTCTTGGCTTTCTGTCATGAGGCACTATCCATTGTTGTTTTTCTTTCCAAAGCTGTTCCATAAGCAAAAGCCTACGGAAGCCACGATACTGGCAAAGCTTAAGGCAAGAAATACCCATACATACACTTGCGACGAGGCCGCCACCCGTATACCCAACACATTCACCCATTCCGGTCGTTCCGAAGGTCTTTCCGGTAATGCAGCAAATAAAAACACGGAGATATCTTCGTATTGCAAATCTGGAATACCCTTTTCCACCAAATGCTTTATGCGCGTCACTTCGCCCTCAATGGGTATGCCATAGCGATGCTTGATAAATATGGAGGCTGTCGAAGGCGCACTGGTCACACCAAAGACATCAGTTGACGGGAGCACAACATGGACGCGTGCCGCAAGGACACCGTCAATGAGTGCAATACTTCCGGCAACTTCTTGAGAAAGTGCATAGATCAGCCGTGCATTCTCTTCCACAGGAGTTGACACCACTCCTTCTTTCTTAAAAACATTGCCCATGGAGTCATACGACGAGCGGGGTAGACCCGCAGCCGAAAGACTTTCGATACTGCGGGCCAAATCCGGTTCGGCAACGACCACGGAAAACATTTCCGCTTGCCCTGGTACTTTCTGCGCCGCTATTCCTTGACTTACAAGGTGCGCCACCATTTCATTGGCTGAGCCTTCTGTAACATCTGTATAAACTATGGATTCACAACCACAGAGGGCAAGCAATATACATAGCAATACAGACAATACACATGGACGCAGGGTTTTAGGCAAGCAGACTGACATGATTATTGTCCTTTCAACAAGGTTTGGACTCCCTGACTTGTCTTTGAGCCCACTTGACCCATCACTTGCTGACTTGTGGCCATTTGCCCCACTTGCAACTGTAACTCATACATTTTTGATATTTGACCATCTCCTTGGAGATCACTCATCAGTTGTTCACGCCCGGCTTGAAGGTCTTTTTGGGCACCCTCAATACCTTGCAAGATGCGATCGCCCAAGGAAGGTTCACCCTCCACGGCAGTAACTTGTACCACATTCTCATTTACCGTAAGAATCTGCTCAACACGACGTAGCTGATCCTCCGTATGAACAACGCCAGTATCCATGTCACTCTTGATTTCTGTGTGCTGTATAGGAGGAAGCGATGGTGATTCCAGCATATTTTGAAAGGCCTCTGCCTCTTCGCTAGAAACCACGCTTGGCTCAACAGGCGTATGACTGACACCTTTATTTCCTATATCTTGAATGGCTTGTTGGCTCACCGGGTCAAGCATAGCTTTCTCCTTTTCTTAAAAATGCTTCACAAACCTTAAGCAATGCTTATTAAGGCTTCTTTGGCAATATTCTTCACATCTTGCGGCGTCTCTTCGTCGGCAAGAAGCGCCTCAAGAACAACACGCCCACGAGCAACATTCTTATTGAGGCACAGCATAAGACCATACCAAGCCTGATTGTGTGGGTCACTTTCAAAGCGCGGAAAAGCTTGTTTTTCTAAAATTTCAATACCCATATCATAATGCCCCCTATGGGCATAACACATGGCGAGCCCAAGAATGGGACCGCTTTGCCCTTCGCGCAGGGCAATAAGGTTACGGAAAATCTCTTCGCTCAAGCGAATGTTGCCCGCCCATAAACCGGACAGGGCTATTTTTCCTAAAAGAGTGGCAATTTCTTGATTGATCTGCATATAACGACCTCTTAAGTCTTACGAAAACAGTGATGATTGACTGCATACTTGCACTTTAACTGTCAGCCTACGGCACAATTACGCTATAGATAAGCTGCTCAAAAACGGTGAGATACGAGGAAGCGAAAAAATTCAAGGTACGCAGACCAACCCAAAAAGCCCCGAAAACGTAGCCCTAACACGAGGAACACGTGTTACGGCAATCATACGCAGCGCGAAGAAGGCATGCATAAGCAGTTTGATTTTTTATCGCCGGCGACGCAGATTGCCGTTTTTCAACAGTCTGCTCTGCAAGACTCACTTCGGAAAGCTTTTATATCAAGGATATTACAGGCTTTTCGAAGCTCGTCTTTTTTTAGACAAAATTCAAGGACAAAACGCAACCATACGGTATTTCATTACATTTTTTGCGCAACGCTTTGTTCGGCATCAGTCAGGGTTTTTACAAGGCCGCTTGTCAAGCTCATCATAACGGAGTACTGACTGGCGAGCATATTGAATTTAATCATATCTTCTTCTTCCAAACTATCGCTGGCGGCAAAGGCGGCAATTTCTTCAGCGACACGTTCAATACTCTTTGTCATACTTTCAAAAGCTACTTCTACTGTTTTTGCCATGATACATTCCTTTCTATGTTATGCTAGGCGTTGTCGTCACATGCATCTTTTCGCTCATTTTTGCGTCGAACTTCGCTTGCTTTTTCAGTCAAGTACCATCAGGGTAAATCCCTTAAAACAAGCTCATACGCCTTGGGCAACACCGATTACATGCCTTTTTGCCTTCTCACTGCGTCAAGCTCGCTTTGTGAAAGGCTTATATAAGTCTCTATATACCGCGCGCTTCCTAAAACTCGCTTTCCTTGCGAGAGAACACACATGCTATATTATCAGCGTTTCCCTTGATATAAAACAAAAAATCACTGTTTGACAACAGCCCCTAGGTTATGAATTTTTTGAGAGTTCATTAAAACGCAGAGCAACAATGCTAAAGGCCGCAATAAGAGCGGCACGATACTTTTGCGCCTTGGAAAATTCGTCGGGTGTCAAACCCTTATTAATAATTATATCCACAGCATTGACTTGTTCGTCCATGGTTTTCTTGAGTGCTTTTAAAGCTTGATCTCCATGTTCTTTAAGTGCTGTATCCAGTGAAAATTCCTTGTTGTAAACGTTCATACATATCCTTTATTTTTTTCAGCAAGAGCTAACGAGAGCAATAGACCAAACGATCCCCTTGGGTAAACGTCACATAACTGTCTCGTACGTCCTGCACACTCAGTCCATTTGGTAAATGTGAGCCTCGGGCATAACGCACATCTTGATAGATCACATACATATGCCCTCCCTCTCCACCTATCCCAAGCTGTGTACAAAAATCAACATCCTCTTCCACTGATACTGCGGGAACAAGTATTTCAGGAACAGGCACGTCAGGTTTTTGGCTTGGCGTAGGAGTTTTTTCCACTTTCTCCTTGGTCACTATAAAGGGAGAAATACCTCGCGTCATATCCGTAGCCTCTTGGACAAATAGGCGTAAATCTGCAAGATGTTCTGCGGTAAGGCCTTGTGTTTGCAGCACAATTCCATACTCTCCGGGGCTCAATGCCACCATATGCTGCAAGCCCAAATTCCGCAAGCTTTCCTGTAAACTCTCTTGTATGTTCGCGTAATAAGCCACATCTCTTTGTAAACTGATATACTGTATATCCTCTAACAAAGATACCAGCAAATTGTCTAGCGCTTTTTCGTCATAAATATATCCAAAAAGTCGCAGACCCTCGTGCATTGTCCGTACACGCAGTCGCGCACCCTCAGCTGCAATACGTGCCTCAATGTTGTGAGCCACATCCGCTATGGAGACGATACGAGTATTCACTGTAAAAGGCAAGCCTTTCAAAGCCTCCTCCAAAATTTTGCGCTCGCTACCATTACTCACACCGCCACTCACACTCCACGCGCCCTGCTCATCCGCCATGACGCGCAAACTGGATGCCTTGTGCGTACGCAAAACGGCCTCAATATCTTGCTGTTGCCGCTCGGCCTCGCTGGGCGCGTTCAAATTCCAAATACCGCCCACACACAATGCCAAGAGCAACAGCAGGAGCAAGGTACGTGTTAAAATTTTCCTGACTTTGGAACCTTTTTCGGCCTTTAAATTTTGCTGAGGCGAGTGTTGTGACTGCCCGTGCTGTGGTGCCATGGACGGCAGAGGAGCATCACTGCTTTTGCCATGCAGGTCAGCCGATTCGTTACTTTGCACATTATTCTGTCCGGCAGCCTGTCCGCCACTTGCCACAAGTGAAGCCCCTTGTGCCGCCTCTTGATCCAGCATTTCTAACATATGCAGCGTAGGAATGGTCACAGTTGCCCATTGTGCGGCATCGTGAGTGGAATAACTCCCCTGAGCAATGGCTGCATGAATAAGTATATTCCCATGTCCAAAACTGAGACATGCGTAGGGAGTAACGACACTGCCCTGCAACGCAACGACTTCTCCTTGCAAAAAATTTGACGCATCGTGTGATGTTTCGTGCGACGCATTGAGCACAATCACTGTGTCATCGTCTTGTACGCGAAGAATAGCCTGATGCGGCGCCGTGTCGTTGAGAAGAATATCGCACAGGACATCGCTGCCGATGAGCCAGTCGCCGGCGGCAAGTTCCATTTCTGCCCCTTGGTGGAGTCCTGAGAGGATGTGTAGGAGTATACTCACGTTTTTCTCTTCCCTCGTATATCTTTACTCGTATCTCTTCACTATGCGTTTTTTGCGCTCTTTTGTACCTTGTCCGCACTTTTTTTTGCAGTCTACTATGCCATGGTATTTATGGCTGTGCCGCAGGATTATTGCCAGACGCAGGCAAGACAACAAGCGGCGCAGGCTGATTGATAGGCATGGGCTCCGTATAAAGCGTGGGTGCATTTACAGGCGACTCTTCCCGTGCATTCGGCGCCATGGATGCGCTTCTGGAACAACCGCCTGTCGATGGCGGCGGGGGAGCCAATGGGTGCAAAGTCTTATCAAAGCTCGTGGCAAGACTTGGAGGCAAGTCGGGTAAGTTTTTGGGATCAATAATACGTGGCGAAATAATAAAGAGACGTTCTCGCTTGCCCATCAGATCGCTCTCTGTTTTAAAAAGATGCCCAAGGACAGGAATATGCATGAGCAAGGGCACGCCATTGGCCACAACTTCCTTTGACTCATAATAATACCCGCCTATAACAAGAGCCTGCTGATTGCCCACCACAGCCTGCGTGCTGATGGTTGTCTTACCCACTTGCGGTAAATTCAGTCCAGAACTGCTGCTGGGGGGGGTACTTGCACCGTCTTCCACATTGACCACAAGTTTCACCAAGTGCCTGCCATCGTCCTGCATGACAATTTGTGGCGTTACACGCAAAACAGTTCCATAGCTCACATCAAAAAGATCTACGGTCTGATAGCCTTCTACCTGCACATAGAACGTACTGGTATTTTCCAAAACGGCTTCGATATGATCAGAGGTCAAGACAGTGGGACGAGACAAAACGGAAGCATCACCTTCCGTTTCGAGGGCTTCAATACGCGCCATAAGCGTGTCAATACCATTGGCAAAAATACTGGTTGCCTGAAGCCCTTGCCCCACGGTACTGGTGAAATCCAAAGGATTGGCAACAGTGCCCGTATTGAGTCCAGCCACCACATCGGGATTGTTAAATTGATACGAAAGCCCAAGCGAACGCACGCTACTCACATTCACATCGGCAATGGCTGCGCGAATTTCCACGAGAAAAACAGACTTATCCAATTCTTCAATAATGGTCTCATAAAAAGGCATAAGGTGTTCTTCATCCCACACAATGACTGCATTGAGGCGTGGATCTGCCAAAATGCGTGCTCCGGTGGTAACCGTCGGCGCGGCAATGGCGGGGGCAGCTTGTCCCTGCCCTTCCAAATCTTGCTGTGTGGGCACATGTCCTTGGGTACCGCCAGAGCGCGCCAAGCCTTGCCCCATGAGCCTGTTCACTTGCCCTTGATGCGACGGGGCTTCATTGGTCGCCTGATCAATGTTTTGCGTGCCTACAAGTTGACGCAAAAGCGAGGCTACCCCGGGCAAGTACTTACTCTGTGTCCCAAGAGTAACGGTCACATCGTCGGCAAAGGCATGTTTGAGCCGAAAAACTCGCGTGGCCTTGGCGGTTGGAGGCGTTAGCTGTATGAGTGTTTCTGCAATGGAACGGATAATATCTACATAACTTTGTGGCGCTGTCACCATGACCATCATGCCATTATTACCAGATCGCAAGGGATATTGTGGGTCATAGGCGCCCATTTTTCGCAAATTTGACGTAAGTGTAGACACTCCTGCATAGCCAAGGGCAATGACCTCATTTTGCAAGTCCGCTTTACTGCTAAAATGCATACTTGAAGCGTTCATATAGGTGGCCACATTTTTTGTGCGCTCCACAAAGCCCATAAATTCTTGGGGTGTTTTGAAAGATAATTCCCCCGTGATTGTGCCTCCTATATCCGGCGACACCATGCACGCTTTGTCCACATGGGTGGCATAGGCACATAAAAATTCCGGTAACGCTGTGTTGTCAGCACTGTAAAAAAAATCAGCAGCTATGCCCCGTATAGGCAAAAAAAGTAGTGCAAGTAACGAAAAACACAAGAAAAAATCACGCTTCAACATAATATGAACACTCCAAAAAACAACAAAGTACTGAAAAAACAAAATATTACATATGAAGTCTCCTGTCAAGAGGAGCGCTGGCTGAAACGTCTTTTTATTCCTTTACGAGAAATCGTTGCATGGCTGTCGTCTACCAAACTGTTAAAAAAATCGATTTTAGGCAGGCTTTCAAAAGTGGCAAGATGCGAGGAAGCGAAAAAAGTCAAAGTGCGCGGTGTATGAGTCATACATAAGCGACTATCCGAAGGATGCGAAGCACAGCCCTGAGGAGTTCAGTTATCTTTCTATCAAGGTTTTATACCCTACCACGCCGCTTCGCTCCTCACAATGACGCTATACATAACAACAATGTTATTGCGAGCGATGCGTAGCGATCCATCTGATACGCTTCAGCATGCAAAATACACCCACAAAACTCGTACCTTGTTTACTCTAAAAGCTATGATTGCCTTCTTGCATGTTGCCATGCGTCACACAATACTTCCTTCTTTCTCAAGTAAAAAAACTTCGGCATACATTCGGACTTATTGGTTTTTTTGAAGGGGGGTGTGTGGGGGGAAAGCTTTTTTTCCTAAAAAAATTTCCCCCCACATGCCTTTAAAAAATAAGCTTTTAGAGTAGACACGCTACTAGGATTGCGCTGCCGCCTTGGCCGCATCAGCTGCCTTTTGCATAAGGCTTTGTGCCAGTTGCAAAATCGTGGAGCGCTTGCTTGCCGCATCGTTCGTCAAGAGCATTTGTTGCTCATTCTGACTGGATACGGTAGACTGTGCCGATTGCAAATTTGTCATCAACGCATCAATTTCATGATAGCAAAAGCCACCATTTTCGCCTACACCTGCAGCATCCACAATACCGGTTTCCACAAGTTCCGGATAAAAAGTATTATACCATTTATCAAAATCAGAACCCGGTTCGCATGTATAAACTGGATTGCTGTAAGGGTACCAGCTCGGGGTCGGGTTCCCATTGTCGTCAACAAAACTCGTACCCGTCTTTCCGTCTAACCAGTATACCGCATCGTCTTCGTCAGGATCCATATCACCTATATAGGAATTGAACATTTGCATGCAATCGTTAATCATGGTCAATGTTTCTACCTGTTCTTGGGCTTTTTCAAATTCCGCCGCAAAAACTTCGTCTTGCGCTTCCATAGCCGAGAGCGAAAAGATCATACATAAAGCTGATAAATTCACGTTTTGCGTTGTCACAACACCAGTGTCGCTCGAAGTCGTCACTGCAAATAAACCTGTTTCTGTATTATATGTAGCGTTTACAATAGAGTTTGTCATAAAATATCCTTCACGGGTAAAGGCAGCTCTGATGACACCAAACTGGGTTCAATGTGTTCAGTGGTTCCCAGAAAATGTAAAGCAAGGGTCACAAGCGTGAACAGGCTGCCGAGTGAGTGCTGATTGAGAGGCTGTCGTCAAATACTCCTTTTTGACTATCTTTGCGTCAGACTTCGCTTGCTTCTTAAGTCAAATACATAACAGCCTGCTGGAAAAGTCCATTTTTGACAGTCCGCCCCCAAAATGCCCCCCTGCAAAGGTCGCAAGGAAGTGAAAAACGTCAAGACGCGTAGGCCGACCCAAAGGGCGCCGAGGGCGTCGCCGTTACACGAAGAACGCGTGTTACGGTTATTGTGAACAACGCGTATTGGGCATACATAACAGTCCGTTGAAAAAGCCCCATCTGCTGCGTCCCCTTCGGATAGGGGGATAAAAATCCAAACATCTTATGTATGCCCAATACACTGCGATGCTTGATTTTTTTCGCTTCCTTGCATCTGGCACTTTTTGAACGGACTGCTAGAAGTTGAGTTTTTCAACAGGCTGATAAGCAGTTTGACTTTTTAGCCCCGCTCAGAAGGGGACGATGCAGATTGCCGTTTTTCAACAGCCTGCTCACCAAAGCCAGTGATTACGCTTGTGCTGCCGCGCTGGCCGCCCGAATTTCTGCTTCAAGATAGCTAGACAATATGGTATTAAACTTCGACATAAGTTCGTTAAACTGTTGGACACTACTTGTCGACATCTGTCTTTTGGCCTCAATGGCCTCGGCAGTGGCTCGCACAGTTTCGGCCTCCGCATTAATCATGCCGGAAGTACTTTGCCCTATAGATGTTGCAAAATCAGCACCGGTGCGAAATATCATTGTCAGTACTTGACTCTTGACGGTGCCGTTTTCTACGCGCGCCATATTTGCCCTTTGCTCTAAGTCAGCTGCGTTGTCCGGCGCGTCGGGCGCATCGGGACTATCCGTACTCTTTGTACTTTGCGCTGCCTTTACATCCTGTGCAGGTTGCGCTTCAAGTGTTTGTGCCTTTGCCGCACTTTGCGAGTCTAAGCTGACCGATTGAGATTGATTCATACCGGGCGTCGTTTGTGGTGCATCCGGTATGTCTGCGGGCATGGTTTTACCTGCTTGTGGCGCCACATCACCAGCTACTGTGCCCTTTTGCGCACCGGGCAATTGCGCCATATTTTTGGTGGAACTCACCGTAGTCACGGTTGCGCCGGCGATACTCACACCAGCACTGACAACAGACATGGCAAGCCCCACAATGGCAGCATTTCTACTTTTCTTTGCAGCTTCTTCCAACTGCCCCACCCGAGCTTCCATTTGCACCAATGCCGTATCGCGATTGGCCGCATAGCTATCACGGTTCACTTCGCACATGAGTACAATAAGTTGCGTGTACATGGCGGAAAAGCTGCTGGCACCGGCATAATCTGTCGTGCCCGGCGCGGACAAAACAGGGGCAGCGGCGCTACTTTCTTGGTGAGATGTAACGGGTATATCTTGTGTACCGGCACTTTGGCTCACGGCACTTATATGTTGTGTTGCTTCAACAGTGCCAACGGAGCTTATCTGTGAAGCGCTTTGACCTGTGCTAGAAATTGTCGTCATAGACTTTCTCCCTTATATAAAAAATGCAAAACAAAGCTGTACAATGCAACAGCTTTGAAAGGGTGCAAAAAAAGTGCACATACAGAATCATCTGCATATGGATATATATAGCCATAGCTACGCTAGGCGCTGTCGTCAAATGCACCTTTTCACCCTTATTGAAACGGACTCTACGTCAGACTTCGCTTGCTTTTTCAGTCAAATACCATAAGAGTATATGCCTTCAAAGCAAGTTTGTCTTTGTTGCAATGGGCTTGATATAACACAAAAATTCGCAATTTGGCGACAGCCCCTAAAAGGTGTGCATTCGTTCTATGCCATATATGTAAAATGCAAAGAGTCCTTTTGTATCAGGCCTTACGCTGAAATGGTGGCCGCCCGTCGAGCGCCTTCATAGGCCTTATCCATCATGGCCGCCGTACTTTCCACCATGGAGGCATAGCTTTTCATGATAATATCCAAATCGCCCAAGTTGGTATCAAGTTTTGCCTGCACCTCATCAACCTCGGCCTGCGTTTGCTCAAGTGCTGCTTTGTCTTCGCTCGCCATATAATTGATGGAGCTTGACGCTATACCCATACCGGATGAAACAACACCTGTTGCCGCCATACCTATCTGAATAAGATTCACAGCCACTTCCTTGCCAACACGCAGGGCTTGTGTGGACAAGTTCGCCACCCCTCGTAAAGCCCCAATACCCGTACACACAGAAACAAGGCTGGCAGCAATACCAATGCCCGTACATATGTAAGACATAATTTCCGTAGCCTTTTCTCCAAAAAAGTCTTGCACAGCAGGCATACTGAGAATCGATTTGGCAAAGGAGGCCGCAGCCGCCACAACACCTGCTACAGCGGCAACCGTTGCGAGTATGCTCGCACCGCCCGTCAGCACAGCAAGTGCCAAGGATCCTGCCAACATCAAACCAGCAATCACAATATTTGCTATCGACATGGCGCCGTTCACATCTTCTTGTTTACTCATGGTGTCAAAATATGTCACACCAGCTTCAGCCATTGCTTCATATTTTTTGCTCAGTTCTGATTGTTTCGCTTCTGCCGTGCTTAAGCCCACTCCCACGGACGCTTCATTTGCTTGAGTTTGCAAGGCCATAAGCGCAAGCATCATGTCGGAGGCGCTCATTGTTGGCTTACTGAGGACGGGGGCTTGCGTTGTCGTAGTCGCTTGTACTTCGGGTGTATCCGTTGCGGTAGCAACACTTCTCATCGGTGAGTTACTGCCCACCGTACTTGCCGCGGCAACATGTTGCGCACCCTGTATATCATTCGGTGATGAGGAAACTTTCATATTACTCATTATTCATTCCTTACATAAGTATTATGCTGCGGCAATATTTGCCAGCATAACTTCAATTTTATTACGCATGGCAGTATAATCCGCAGAACTTGCATCAATACGCTTCAATGCATAGGTCAATGCAGACTTTGCTGCAGGAATATCCTGCATAGCCATATAGCATTCTGCACTGTGTACCATGGGAGCGGGATCGTCCTGATCCATACCACACGCCCATTGATAAAAGAGGGCGGCATTTTCATATTGCTTCAGCATTTGCAAACTTGCAGCAAAGCCCATGTATATGCGCGCGTCCACAGGATTGATAGAGATAAGCACACCAAAGAAGTTGGCGGCGTCTTCATATTTGCCGGACGCATATGTATTGTATGCAACAGCATACAAAGCTTCTGTTTGTTCTTCGGTGACTTGCAGGGCATCCACAAGGCTTTGCTTGCCTTGCAAAACATTGGTCACCATTTCCTGCAAACGTTTGGCGCTCTCTTCGGTAAGCACACCTTCATCATCAAATTCAAAAGAAATCATATCTATCTCCTACACCATATTTTTTTGTTTTCGGGGACGAGCGAAATTGCGATTTTGCCCGCCAGTCAAAGACTGGGTAATGGCATCAATGTCCCGTAAAATATTGTTGAATTCTTGTTCATGCTCTGGCGGTAAATTGGTCAGTGGAGATGCACTCTCATAATGAGGCACAAGCTCTGTTGCCAGGACACGTAGCGCATCTAAAATATTTTTCTGCTCGCCAAGGGTCGCGCCAAGATTTTGCAAA
Organism: uncultured Desulfovibrionaceae bacterium; assembly: GCA_964371965.1. Taxonomy (GTDB): domain Bacteria; phylum Desulfobacterota; class Desulfovibrionia; order Desulfovibrionales; family Desulfovibrionaceae; genus CAYJAD01. The sequence goes on along the minus strand of CAYJPE010000013.1, from coordinate 6,047 downwards.
TTCTTTGTGGCGCGGTCTGTTATGTCTTGGGATTGTGCAGCCCGTATATTTTTATTCGTCATGATAAGCCTCGTTACATTTCATTAACACTTTATTACTGTGAGAGATTGTCGTCAAATCATGCATGTATGTCATACCTTAAAGAAGGCGATCCTTATATAAGGAAACATCCCTTTTCGCCAATCGAAAATACGCTCTTGACGGCAGCATCTCAAGCTTATTGAGGAAAAACAGTTTTTGCAAAAACTTCAGCACGAAGGAAGCCATATGAGATTGAGCAAAGTCATATCGTCATATTGCGGGGCACCCTCACTAAAGTGTTGAATTTTATTAATTAAAAATTCATTCAATTGGCGTGGATCGAGGTTTTTTCCCTCATGTAAAAAGGAATAAAGAGCCTCTGTGCCAAAGCGTTGCCCTTGACTGTTAAGCGCTTCATTAACACCATCCGTATAGAGAAAAAGGCGATCGCCCACCCCCATATCGTAGGAGATATCCGTATAATTCACATCATCAAAACTTGCAATCACCATTTCTTTGTGCGTCGGTAAAACCTCCAGCGTGCCGTCACTATGGAGACACAGGGGAGGTGTGTGCCCTGCATTGGCAAATCGCAAGCGCCCACTGCGACAATTCAAAATACCCACGATAACAGTCACAAACATATTGCTGGCATTGTCTTGACACAGGCTTGCGTTGATATATTCCAAAGCCTTTGCGGGGCTTTCCTTCATATCACCTTGACGCATGGTTGAGCGCAATAACGTTATGGACATACTCATAAAAAGAGCTGCCGGTATACCCTTATCCGACACATCGCCAATGGCAAAACACATGTGGTCTTCATCAGGCCAAAAAACATCAAAAAAATCGCCACCCACGTCCCTCGCAGGAATCACCAGCCCATGTATGAGCACAGGGGGGGCGGTCTCCTTGGTGCTGTAGCTTGATATGAAGTTTTTTGGCAGAATACTCTCTTGAATTCTTTGTGCTAAACGCAACTCACCTTCCACTTTTTCACGCGCAACCGTCAACTCCATGGTCTTTACCATGTTTTCGTGCAATGTGTCTGCCATGTATTGAAAAGAGCGGGCAAGGGTGCCGATTTCATCATGCCGTGACGTAGGTAAAGGCGGCAAATCAGAAGGCATCTGCCACGCGCGCTGCGTACTCATATCCACATGCGACAAGGCCATCACCGCGTCATTCAAATGTTGTAAAGGGTGTGCCAAATGACGGCTCAACAAAAGGGAGAAAAAAATGGCAACTATGACAATGACCGCAGTTGCTTGCAGGACAATACGTTGGCGCGCCCAGAGCACGTCTTTAAAATCTGCATGGAAGTAGTAAAGCACCAAATAATATGTTCCTGGTTTTACCTCCAAAGACATACCGGTAGCACGTCCCTTTAACGTATCTATCGTACCTGCGCCCTTTCCGACAAAGGCCATGGTTTTTTTACGCATGTCAAGAGCCACATTGTGTCGCAATTGTTTGGGAGCCACAATGTTGGCATCGGCATCAAGTACAAAGGCTTCAAGGCGTTGCGGTAAATTGGTGAGGCTATTTTCTACAACATCATGCCAAAATTTTTCGCCAAAACCGTCTTGCTCGTACGCAGCGCCATGTTTTGTGGCTTCATATTTGACCACTTCATAGCTGGCAAAATGCGAACGTAAAGTTTTTGCCATATAGTGCGCTGTGTCTACAAGAAGTTGTTCGCCTGTAGCTTGCATGTTCTGCGTTATTTCGCGCACCATGATAAGTGTGAGCATAAGGCAACTACAAATACTGAGCAGTGTCATGGTGGCCGTTATTTTTTGGCGAAGACGTAACACCGGAAGACGCAACACTGGAAAGTGCATAGACTATTCTCGCAAGCAAAATGATGATTTCTGTGCCTGACAACTGACCAACAAGCTTTCTAGAAGTTAAAACAGTTCCCTTTGTACACGAATACCCAACAGTGTCAAGAACAATAATATATCGTTTTTCTATAATTAAAATTCTCTTTTCATTTACGCGGAAGTCTGAAACGTTGGATTTTGAAAATTTTTGTAGACTCTCACCGCAAGCGATGTTCTGGGTTGTATCCGTGGCCTTCACGTCGCCAAGACAAGTCTGGGGAATTTTTTTGCATAACTGTCACATCTCAGCCCGTTAAAAAACTCAAATTTTCAGCCTGTTCAAAAATGGAGTTTTTCAACAGCCTGCTATGGGAAAGAGAAAGGCCGTAATCATTTTCCTATCAAAAGATTACGACCTATAAAACATTTCACTGAATGCTGGAATGGCGGAGAAGTGATGTCACATTAAATCTATAACAGACTGATATGACATACTTTATGCAACTTATTTTTTATAAGTACTCCCGCAACTACCCTCAATTTTTGAGAAAGAGAAAACACCTCTTCGAATGCTTGCGAACACATGCGCAAGCAAGATGTACACAGAAGGGACTTTCGGGAGAGGCAAAAATATACTGAAAAGCACATATAAAATACCTTGCTTTTCAGTATAGCATGTTTTATAATGCTTCGAGGGAGACATTTTCTTGCACATTAAGAGCGTATACAGTTTTTTTGAAGATTGAGTCACGTTTTGCTTGTGAGTATTTTTGTTCTTTCCAACGCCATACTACCAGAACAAAAAGCCATTGCCGAATCCGCACCGCCACCGACGAGAAAATAGAGCTTTTATAAAAACAGCTTAAGTATTGCAGAGCAGAAGAAAAAATCACGTATGCAATTACTTGCAACCGGAATTGCGAGGGCATAATCATGGCAAATAAAAACAATCCTTTTGCTACCGCGTATTGTCTAAATGTGTATTTTTAAAAGCATGTGGGCCAGAGTTTTTTTACTTGAGAAAGAAGGAAATATTGTGTAGCGCATGGCAACATGTATAGAGTGCAATCAGAGCTTTTAGAGTAGACAAGGCACTCGTCTGACGCAGAGCCCGCTTCAATAAGGACGAAAAGGCGCATTTGACGACAGCGCCTAACAGGCTGTTGAAAAACTCCATTTTTGACAGTCCGTTCAAGAAATGTGAGATGCAAGGAAGCGAAAAAAGTCAAGGCGCGCGGTGTATTAGACATACATAAGCGGTTTGACTTTTTATCCCCGCTCCGAAGGGGACGCCGCAGATTGCACTTTTTCAACGGACTGCTAAGGAAAGGGATATTTGTGATTAATATACTGTTTATTGCACCACGTTTTGGAACAATAGATAGGGGTGTTGAAGTTTTTGTCTATGAACTGGCAAAACGTTTGCCTAAGCATTTGTTTAAAATAACAATACTTTCTAGCTGTCATGATATTCAAATCCCTCATGTTCACATGTTATTTACTTCTGTACTTAAGAGAGAGTATTCATCTGCTTTTTTCAAAATTTTTTCTTCTCGTTTACTCACTAAACTTAAGATAGGGGGAGGAAGCGAGCTCGAAAGTTTAAGTATGATTTTTAGCAGTGTGTTTAAACTGAAAAAAAATACATACGACTTGATTATACCAGTGGGGGGATGGTGGACATATCTTTTAGCTAAACTCATTAAATGTAAAGGAAAAATAGTCTCAATCGGACACGCTGGGCCATGTGCCCCGGATATAAAACTCAGTGATGTTTTTGTGGCGCTTACTCCATACGCCAAGGCGCAAGCTGAAAAAATGCATTTAAATAAACACATCGTACTCATACCTAATGGAGTGGATACAGAAAAATTCTATCCAAAAGAAAATACCCTCGGCAAAAAACAAATACTCTGTGTGGCTGCGTTTACAGGTGATAAACGTCATGACTTATTACTTGATGCCGTTGCGCTTTTACCAAGGACGACAGAAGTTGTTTTTATGGGTAAAGGCTCTTTGCAACAACAACTAGAACAACATCCCACCTGTGCAACACATACAGTTGTATTTTCTTCTATGCCATTTTCTGAAATGATAACTTGCTACAGTCAGGCAACTGTAATGACTTTAGCCTCACCCGGAGAAGCGTTTGGTTTAGTCTTTTTGGAGGCTATGGCATGTGGTCTTAATGTTGTTGCCCATCATGGAGAGAGGCAGCGTTTTGTCTGTGGAAATGAGGGCTTTTATGTGAATGTTTATGATAAATATGATTATGCAGATGGATTAACGAAAGCCTTAAATATTTGTAAACCGGAAAAAAATAGAATACATGCTGAACAATTTTCTTGGAATGTCATTGTAAAAATGTATGAAGATTTATTTCAACAAATGCACATACCATCTGATTAGAATAAATATTCTAAGGTTATAGAAGGAATAAAATGTCATGGGAATACTATATAAGTCGAATGGTTCCTCACAAAAAAGTCGTGAATTTGTAAAAGAATTTCTCAGAGGAAAAAAGAAAAATGGAGAATATCGTGTACTGGATTTAGGAGGTGCTGCAAATCCTTGGTGCGAAGAATTTGTTGATGTATATGTAGATTTATATCCTGTAGACGGCAAGGAAACCATATTAGGAAACTTTTTTGATGATAATTTATGGATAAAAATAAGAAAGTTTAGGCCTGATTTTATCATCTGTACGCATGTGCTTGAAGACGTGCGAGACCCACTTTATCTATTGAAAAACATTTTAGAATCAGCCCAAACGGGTTACATTTCTGTGCCCAATAAGCATACAGAACTTTCCACAATTGAATCACGTTTTTATGTTGGGTATTGTCATCATCGTTGGATTTTTACTTTACATGATGAAACACTATTTGCAGTGGCTAAATTTCCTGTAACAAGCTACTTTTCAAGTTCAAATACTGCTTGGCAATTCATATTATCGCAACCTTTATTCAAAAAAATTCTAGATAAATTTTTTCCTTTGTGGCCTGGCGGTCGAGCTCTTGATTGGGTAGAACCGAATTTAGCAAAAGGCAGTAATGAGCTTGGAATTTTATTTGATGGCAATCTCTCCTTTTCGTATTTAAATGGCGATTTTGCAGGACAAAGCTACCTTGAACTCGCAGAATTATACAGAAAAAACCTTAGAAATGGGATCTAATTTTTTGTAAAATCGTATTGCTTGTGAATTTTTTACAAATGAGTGCAGAATGGAAATATATGATTTAAAAGTAACGATTATGGATATTGGGGCTGCTAGTCCAGATCATACTCGATGGAAAAAATTTAATAATAAATATATTATTGGCTTTGAGCCAAATGCAGAGCAATGTGCATTTTTAAAAAATACTCCAAAAGAGCTTTTTTTGAATACTGCCGTATATGATTATACAGGCGAAGTTACGCTTAACATCACTAAATATTGGAGTAATATTTCTATATTGATGCCAAACCGAGCTTTAATAAAGAGTTTGCATTATCAGCAAGATGATTGGGATATCGTAGGTCAAGAAAATGTACCCTGCGATACGCTTGATTCTATTTGTACGGATAAGCTCAAACCTGATTTTATAAAAATTGATACTCAAGGGACAGAGCTGGCTATTTTGAAGGCTGGAAAAAATGTTTTAGCTTCCACGTTTGGTCTTGAGATCGAAGTTGAATTTTTGCCTTTATATGAAAGACAACCTCTCTTCGTGGACGTACATAGCTTTTTGTCTTCATATAGTTTTGTTTTGATGGATTATGGCAATATGTTACATGTAAAAAATACACATTCTGCTGGAATTGGAGGACAAAAATCCAACCTTATCTCTGCCGATGCTTTGTACTTTAAATCAAAGGACGCTATTATTGAGCAAGCCCAAGATGGCCTACTACATTCTTTGTCTGGAATTATCGCAACATGCGTAGCCTACGGCTATGAAGATTACGCATATGAGATTTGCCTGGAATTAGAAGAAAAATTCTTTGGGATTTTTCCAGAAGCAGCTAAGTTCATACAACATATTGACTCATATCGAAATTCAACATCGTACAAAGTAAAAAGGGCATTGCAGAGAAATTATTTTGCCAAAAAAATTTCTTCCATATGTAGAAAAGTTTTTTCCAAACTAAAATATACTGAACACGCTCACTGGTTGCGAAGGGTTGGCAATTAACTTGAAAAAACGTATCCACTGAGAG
>CAYJPE010000012.1:0-27634 GCA_964371965.1 uncultured Desulfovibrionaceae bacterium | reverse complement strand
AAAAAAACATCATTTGCGATTCTACAATCCTTGCTCCATTGGCTCAAAAAGAAAAATCTTTGCATATTGCTTTTCTAAATTTTTGCAGATGCCTGCCCATGTCCCTAGGTCACGAATAAGAGATATTTCATAAGTCCACCCCTCTGACGCATGAACAAGATCACGAAAAAATTCTTCCGCCTCTTCTTTTTCAAGCCCTTGCACATAGTCCACAAAGTCTTGCATGGCACCTGCAGGAGCAAGTGAATCCACCTCCCCATAATGGCTCAAACTTTGCGGAATATAATAGTACATTTTTACATGTGCCGTACGTTCTTGTACACAACGCAGTAGGGCAAGTACATCATCTTCATGCAAAGGTGTGTCTTTTTGCCCACGACACACTACGCAATGATCTTGGCCAACAACACCAACAATATGCCGCAACAAATAACGATGACATCCTGCTGGCGACTTTTGGAAAGTTTGTTCCACATTATTTTCTCCTCACTCCCATCAAGAAGTTCTGTAAACACCTGAGGTTCTGCCGTCAAATGCCTTTCTCCGCGTCTTACTACTACAAAATGACGTGCTTTTTCCATCACAAACAGCTCATATTCCATCGAGAGAAAAAAACTATTTTATGACAAACCTCATTCGCATAAACTGCCTTATTGTAAAAAATACATGACAACCCATAGCACAAGTATGGCCTTACCGCCGGCTACCACAAAACCCATGCAAGCACCGGACAGCCCCGCCGCTTTGATATCAGCCAAACGAGTGGTCAAACCGATACTGGAAAAACCGAGCAAGAAACACCAATCCATAAATGTTGACGCCAGCTTCACTTCAGGTTTTTCTAATAAACCTAAGGTATTGAATGTAACAACAGCTAAAAAGCCCACAACAAACATGGGGAATTTCTCAATAATGACTTTGAGCTTACTGGTATTTGCCATTTGTGCTTGCACTTTGGCATCCTCATTTGCCACCATAATGGCAAGCATAAGTACCACAAAGGGCAAGAAAATGACGCGCCCGATATTATAAATACCGGCAACAACACCTGCATCTTGGCTGAATGCAAAACCTGCCGCAAGCACTTGCGCGGAGTTAATCACTCCCACACCCACAAAAGCACCAAATTGATTGGCAGACAGTTCAAGCCACTGCCCGACAAAAGGAAAGATAAGTAAAGCAAGTAAACCAAACATGAGCACAACGGCAATAGTATAGGCCATATCCTCATTTTTTGCGCGCACAGCAGGCGCGATGGCAACACATGCTGAAACACCACACACAGAAAGCCCTGCTGCCAAACAGGCACTCAATGCTGGCGACATACCCACCTTGCGTCCTATCCACATAAGTAATAACGCTGAAGCAAAAAGAAAAACAGCTATAATGATAATAGCCTCGGCACCAGTTTTGAGAAGACCGGCAAACGAATATTTACACCCCATAACAACAATGCCGGTTTTTGTCATGATGGTCGAAAAGCGCAAACCAGGTTTACACACCTCAGGCACACCAAAAATGTTTAAGATTGCCATGCCAACAATGATAGCCACAATAAAGTTACTCAAATTCATGCTTTTAATAACAGGGTGCAAACCATGCAACAGTGGCGTCACATACCACGCCAACACTGCCACTCCAGAAAACAATACCACACCGGGCAATGCTTGCCATACACTTGACAAAAATTTCTGCTTGCCCTCGATCATGTTCGTCATACAATCATCTCCTCAAAACAAAAATATCTGTTTCATGGTACACAGAAAAAATTTTGAGTCAAACAGCCAAAAAATTTTGAGCAATCCATAACAATATAAAATCGATATTATTTCGATTGCTTAATAAAACAGACGCAATTTTGCATACGTACAATTATAGCTTTAATTGAATGTAATATACTCATATATTGTAAATTTTGCACTTAAAGCATTTTTTTTCTTGTGAAAAAAGAAATTATATAAAATGGTCTCATAGGCGTTTTTTCATTTTTTACGAGAAAGATGAATTCTGAGCAATCGGCGATATATTAAAGCATGGCAAGTATTTCAGACAATGCAGCTGAAGCAATAAAAGAAGGGGAAGGGATGAATTCAGCTTCACGTGAACTTTTTTTCCTGCTGTTTTCATATCACACTTGACAAAATGTGCAGTTTTATGTACTAACAGGATGCGAGGTGTGGGTACACCATCATGATATGTTTTAAAGATTCCCTTATTATTCCCAAAAAAGAAGTTATATATGCCACGTGCAAAAGATTTTTTACGCTCGGTTCCCGTCGAAAAGTCCATTGGGTGCGTTTTGTGCCATGACATCACGGAAATAGTGCCAGGACAAAGGAAAGGCCCCGTATTTCGCAAAGGGCACATGATAACAAAAGACGACGTGCCTGTGCTGTTGCGCGTAGGCAAGGAGCATATATACGTTTATGAACCCATGCCTGGCATCCTCCATGAGGATGACGCTGCGAAGCGCATAGCACTTGCTTTGTGTGGCAACAATGGCGCCAACGGCATCACGTTTTCCGACATTTCCGAAGGCCGTATAAACTTTTTGGTTGACCAGAGCCACCCTTTAGGCTTGTTGCGGATTGATACAAAAGCACTTGCGGCTATCAATAGCATGCCAGAGGTTGCCGTTGCCACCATTCATACATTGCAAGAAGTACACGCGGGACAAGCCGTTGGGGGTACACGTATCATCCCCCTTTTCATAGAGGAAGAAAAAATTGCCCGGCTTGAGTCCTTGGTACAAGAGATCATGGCGACACGCACTGCAAGCACGCGTTCCATTATTGAAGTATTGCCTTTACAAAAGCCAAGTGTAGGTATTGTCACCACCGGCAGTGAAGTATTTCATGGACGCATTAAGGACAGCTTTGGCCCCATACTCACAAAAAAACTTGCACGTTACGATGCACATATACTTGGTCAAGCTTTTACCAGCGATGATGTGGAAAAAACATCCTCTGCCATTACGGATTTTATGGAACAAGGCGCACGCCTCATACTTGTCACAGGCGGTATGTCTGTGGATCCGGACGACAGAACCCCTTCAGCCATCGCGCACAGCGGCGCGCGCATTATTAGCTACGGTGCGCCCACATTTCCCGGTGCCATGTTCCTTTTAGCCCAAGCAGAATATGCAGGGGAACGTGTACATGTGCTCGGCCTTCCTGGGTGCGTCATGTACCATAAGGCCAGTATTTTTGAACTTATTGTACCACGCCTTTTGGCGGGTCTTAAGATATCACAAGAGGATATTGCCGCCCTTGGACACGGAGGTTACTGTACTTCGTGTGCCACGTGCCAATACCCTCTGTGCCCCTTTGGTAAAGGTTAGATACTTTTCCAATCGGCTTATATTGAAGCACACTATGGTTATAGTGCCCTCTATGCGCTTCTCTTGTACAACTGATTTTGTTTTCATGACAACATTTTTAAGGAGAGAGACATGATTGCGAAGACGCTTGTGGTTAATGGGATGCCCCGAAAGATTTTTGTCACCCAAGACGGCATGCTTTCCGACGTACTGCGCGGACAGCTTCACCTTACCAGCGTAAAGGTTGGTTGCGGTAAAGGTCAGTGTGGTGCATGTTCGGTCATCCTTGATGGCAAAGTGGTACGTTCTTGTATCATAAAAATGAGCCGTGTGGCTGAAAATGCTGCCATCACAACACTTGAAGGTATCGGAACACCCGACAACCTGCATCCCCTACAACACGCATGGATATTCCACGGCGGCGCCCAATGCGGTTTCTGCTCCCCAGGTTTCATCGTGTCCGCGAAAGCACTCTTGGACAACAATCCAAAGCCCACCCGCGAAGACGTACGTCAATGGTTTGAAAAGCACAAAAATATGTGCCGTTGCACAGGTTACAAACCCCTTGTAGACGCCGTTATGGACGCAGCTGCCATGATGCGCGGCGAGAAAACCGCAGAAGAACTCACCTACAAAGTACCTGCAGACGGTCGCATTTGGGGCACAGGCTTCACCCGCCCAAGCGCCCTTGCCAAAGTTACCGGTGTTGCCGAATACGGTGCAGATGCCGCTCATCGCATGCCTGAAGGAAGCTTACACCTCGCCTTGGCTCAAGCAAAAGTTTCCCATGCCAACATCAAGGGCATCGACACTTCCGAGGCAGAAAAAATGCCCGGCGTATACAAAGTTCTCACCCACAAAGATGTGAAGGGTAAAAACCGTATCACCGGCCTTATCACCTTCCCCACCAACAAAGGTGACGGCTGGGATCGCCCCATATTGAATGATACCAAAATCTTCCAGTATGGCGATGCCCTTGCCATTGTGTGTGCCGACACCGAATGCAATGCCCGCGCTGCTGCTGAAAAAGTGAAATTCGACCTCGAATTGTTGCCTGAATACATGAACGTACACGATGCCATGGACGCCAATGCCATTGAAATTCACCCCGGCACCCCCAATGTCTACTATGAGCAAGGCCTTGAAAAAGGCGAAGATGTTAAGAAGTTCTTCGACGATCCCAACATGGTCGTGGCAGAAGGTTCTTACTACACCCAGCGCCAGCCACACTTGCCCATCGAACCGGACGTAGGTTACGGCTATTTGGACGACAATGGCAAACTTATCATCCACTCCAAGTCCATTGGCTTGCACTTGCACGGCCTCATGATTGCTCCGGGTCTTGGCATTGAATTTGGTAAAGATTTGGCTCTCGTCCAAAATACTGCCGGCGGCACCTTTGGCTATAAGTTCAGCCCCACATTGGAAGCCCTCGTGGGCGTTGCTGTCCTTGCCACCGGTCGTCCTTGCCACTTGCGCTATAACTATGAGCAACAACAGCAATACACAGGTAAGCGCTCCCCGTTCTGGACAACTGTTCGCATGGCTGCTGACAAGAAAACAAATAAAATTATGGCCATGGAAGCTGACTGGATTGTTGACCACGGTCCTTATTCCGAGTTCGGCGACCTCTTGACCTTGCGCGGTGCCCAGTTCTGCGGCGGCGGTTATGGTATTCCCAATATGCGCGGCCTTGGACGTACTGTCTGCACAAACCACGCATGGGGCGCAGCATTCCGTGGTTACGGCGGTCCAGAAATTGAATTTGCTTCCGAATCTCTTGTGGACGAATTGGCTGAAAAGCTTGGTGTCGATCCATTTGAATTCCGCGCTCTCAACCACTACAGAGATGGCGATACCAATCCCTCGCAGCAAACACCTGAAGTCATGTCCTTCCCTGAACTCTTTGCTGCTTTGCGTCCTAAGTACGAGGAAGCCAAAAAAAGAGCTGCTGCCAACTCCACTGCCGAAGTAAAACGCGGCGTTGGTGTGGCACTTGGTTCTTACGGTGCCGGCCTTGACGGCCCTGATACTTCAGAGGCTTGGGTTGAGCTCAACGAAGACGGCGGCGTTACCGCGTACTGCTGCTGGCATGACCACGGTCAAGGTGCCGATGCCGGTGCCCTTGGTTGCGTGCATGAAGCCTTGCGTCCCATCAACATGCCCATGGAAAAAATCCGTCTCGTCCTCAACGACACAGACAAAGCCCCCAACTCCGGCCCTGCCGGCGGTTCCCGCTCTCAGGTCATGGTGGGTAATGCTTTAAGATTGGCAAGCGAAGCGCTTCTGGAAGCCATGCGTAAGCCCGATGGTGGCCTCCATGACTGCGCAAGCTTAAAAGCATCCGGCGCAGAAACTCTCTACAAGGGTGTCTTTACTGCACAAGCCGAGCATTGCGATCCCAAAACAGGTAAGGGTGCCCCCTTCCAATTCTACATGTATGGCCTTTTCCTCGCCGAAGTGGCTGTGGAAGTAAAAACAGGCAAAACCACTGTGGAAAACCTTGTTATCGCAGCCGACATCGGTTCCGTCAACAACCGTGCTGTCACTGACGGTCAAATGTATGGTGGCCTCATCCAAGGCTTGGGTCTTGCCCTTAAGGAAGATTACGAAGACATCAAAAAGCACAGCACTATGGCCGGTGGCGGCATTCCTTCTATTATGGACTGCCCCGACAACATGGAAGTTATCTATGTGGAAACCCCACGCCCCGGCGGCCCCAACGGCGCATCCGGTGTGGGCGAAATTCCTGTGTGCGGCCCACACCCAGCTATCATCAACGCTATTACCAATGCTTGCGGCGCGCGTGTACGTCACTTGCCTGCCTACCCAGAAAAGGTTTTGGCAGCCATGCCTAAATAAGCATTAGCACATAACAGACCATAATATACTGTGCGGGGAGAACGCTTGTTTTCCCCGCACTTTCTTTGCCTCAAGTGTCATTTTTCGCACCATAAACTCACTTGCCGTCCACACGTTTGCAAGAGCTTGTCCAAATATGCACATCAAAGCATCTCTTTCTCGCCTACAAATAACGCCACTTCTTGACAAAAAAACTTCTCTTCAGCCAAGTGTTTCGTCTCTCCTGCTAGGATATACTCAAGGAAACACTGATTAAATAAAAATATATATAATTTACTATAAAATAATTCCGGAAAAGAAATTCTCCTATCTCAGTTATTGAGAATTCCTCTTTTCAATGTATTGAAAAGAGGAATAATTAAAGTGCTTTGAGAGAATGGGGGGAGTTTGAGGGGGAAAGGGGAAGCTTTTGGTTTTTGGCAAAAGATCCCCTTCCTCCATCAAGAAAATACTTAATCAGTGTTTCCTTAAGTACATATACTTTGAGAATGTGAATAAGGCACCTACGATATCGACAATATGTCTTTGTTAAAAAGGCTGAATGGTGACACATACGCAACATATCAGCCCGGTGAAAAATATCCTCTGAGGCGTTCCTTTCGAAGCAGGAAGAAAAAGTCAAACAGCGTTGCTCTCGATATTCGTAACACTCGTTCCTCGTGTAAGGCCTACGCCTTCGGGTGAAGGTCGAGCCTTACGAATATAGAGAGCTATGTGCAGATCACATTTTTTGAACGGACTGTCAAAAATGGAGTTTTTTCAACAGCCTGATATGGGCATTCATAAAAATTTTGCGAAACGCGTCTGACATCATTAAGGGTGGAAATCTATGACATCAGTCGTTTCAGAAAGCTGAGAGAGGAAATTTTGTGAGTTTTACAAGTCATCTGTCGGATATCATGAAAGCAAAAAAAGTTACTTATGAAGACTTGCAGTATCAGGCAAAAATTGCACCGGATACCATTGCGCGTTGCTGTGACAAAAGAATAGCCACCTGCAAACTTGAAACACTTGAAAAAATAGCCCATGCCTTGCGTGTGGATGTGAAAGATTTATTTTCTTTTCGTGCACAAGATGAAGTGAGATAGGTGAAAAACATGGGATCAGGCCAAGACATAGAGATGGCTGCTCAAAGCCTTGTTCCATGGCAGAAAAAACCACCTCCACTGCAGCCCCTACTCCTATGGCAAAGCGTGAGTCTGTTTTGGTTTATGGGCATATTTAGCCTACGCTGGCCGTTGCCCACCTTGTGTGCCCTTCTTATCATCGTATATATTGATAGGCGATTGTGGGCAACAGCTCCCTTACTACTGGCAACACTCCTCTTTGGCATGGGCTATGGCTCAGCGCACATGCAACTTGCACCACGTCCACCGTACCCACCATGGGCACTGACAGCCCATAATATTCCTCATACTTTTCTGTGGGAAGGAACAGTCACAAAAGTGGAGGGTCTGACAGACGGGCGTTTACGTATTTTCTTGCAAGACATTAAAACGACAGATCAAAACGCTACTGTACGCTCTTTGGAAGGTGGCGGTATCTGGACATGGGATTTTTCACGAGCAGGCACAACACATTCACAAGAACATCCACAATATTTTCGCGTTCCCCCCAAAAGACCGGTGGCAGGTCAAAGGGTGTACGTCAACTCAAAGCTCTATAGCAGTGAAAGCTTTCGAAATTTTTACGCCCCCTCTTATGGATTTTACTGGCGCACACAAAGCATATTCTGGCGTTTTTGGAGTCGCGCACATGCAGAGCCTGATCCACATGCTGTCTCAATTACGGGCATAGCATACCCTTCGGCAAAAATGCGAGAACGTGTGCGACAACACTTTGAACGTGCTATTTTCTCTGCATCTCTTGATGAGCACAATGCATCGCCGGTATCACCAACAACTCCTTCCATACACCAGCAAGCCCGTGCTTTTTTGCCTGCCTTACTTTTTGGCGACAAATTCTTTTTGCACAAGCACACCATAACGCTCATGACAGAGGCATCCCTTGTCCATTCTTTGGCCCTTTCGGGACAACACCTTGCCCTTGCGGGATTGCTGGCTTGCGTGCTGGTAGGCATCCTAGAGTTTATCTTTTCCTCTATTTATCTGCGGATAACACGAAAACACTTGATAGCCTGTACAAGTCTTGTGTTTGCCTCCATGTATCTCTGGCTTGGCAATGCGCCTCCTTCCCTGCTGCGAGCAAGTATCATGCTCAGCCTTGGTGTAGTGTTTTTTTGGTACCATAAAGCACGTACTCTTGGCGACATAGTTCTTATGACCGTGCTTTTTATAAGCTTTTATGCGCCCTTGTCCATTTTTGATATAAGCTTGCAACTCTCAGTACTTTGTGTCGGCAGCATTGCCCTCATCATGCCGGTGTTGCGGCGCATTCCTCAGCCCTCGCAGCGTTTTAAGGTCAAGGCACCCATTCGCTACACGCTTTATAGAGTTTTTCGTGCTGCAGTACAAATTTTTCTCATTTCACTCACCATACAATGCATTATGATGCCCATCTTTCTCCATTATTTCCCTCCTAGCGGTGAGTGGTTTATTGTGAATGTTCTTTGGCTCCCCATACTCAGTATCTGGGTATTACCACTGGCAGCACTCAGTTGCTTTGTCAGTTTTTTCTTTCCCACTGCCCCTTTCCTCTCCTTTCTTATAACATGTGCAGCCCTCCCGTGCGAATGGCTTTTGTCCCTCTTGCACTGGCTTGAACCATATTTTTCACAAAGCGCAGTGCTCAGGCCCCATTGGAGTGCACTGCTTGCCTTGACCAGCATATGCGTGGCTCTTGGCATGCTTGTGGGGCGTACCAAGCATATGTTACCGCACTGTTTTATACGGCTTATATATGTTTCCGCAGTATTTTTTTGTGTGGGTTCGGTCATGCGTTTTGCAGACAAGTGGCATGTCTCTGTAGAAATGCTTGATGTGGGGCAGGGACAAGCTGTTTTTATCCAACTCCCCGGAGGCTATCGATTGCTTGTGGACGGAGGGGGTGGGTTCTCACCACGCTTTGATGTGGGCAAGGCTCTTGTGGTACCACGACTTGTGGCCAATGCAAACCCGCAACTCACTACAATTATTAATACGCATCCGGATACCGACCACACACGGGGGCTTTTGGGTGTCATGGAATCCATGGACGTCAACACGCTCTATACCAACGGACAAGCATGGAATAAGCAAGATTTCCAACGATATAAAAAAATCGCAGACAAACCTCCCATGCAGACACTCCACGCAGGCATGCATCTTCCTCTATTTTCTTTGAACACCATATTTCCTTTTATACCCAAATTGAGCATTGAAGTACTCCACCCACCAGCACCACATGCAAGGGAAAAGACGGTTCTCAACACAAATAATGCATCCCTCGTGCTGCGGGTTGTGGAACACAGGGGAGCGCATAAAAGAGGACTTGTGCTTCTGTGTGGTGATATACAAAAAAAGGCCATACATACGCTCTTGAATTCGCAACAAGATATTTCAGCAGATGTTCTTATTTTACCACACCATGCTTCGCAATCAAGCCTCGTACCCGCTCTTTATGATGCCGTGAAACCACGCCTTGCTCTTGCCAGTATGGGTCGCCATAACGCCTTTGGCTTCCCCCATCAAAGCGTACAAGATGCCCTGCGTCAAAGACACATACCACTCTTGACCACTGCCACACATGGTGCTGTCAGAGTCACTTTTTGGCCTTTTTCGTCTATTCTCCATGTGGATGATATGTGACAATAATGTATGAGCGCAATGAAAAAAGGCTGTTACTCTTGCGTTGCAGGCACGCTAAAACCAGCCTCTACGCACAAGCTGTCTTGACAGGCACTGGAAAAATCATCTTCCACCATCTCACGCACCATTTCCCGAAAAGATATGTTTGGCTCCCAGCCAAGCACTGCCTTGGCTTTTGCAGCATGCCCCCATAAACTTTCCACTTCTGTAGGGCGAAAATACCGCGGATCAATCCGCACAAGCACGCTGCCCTTTTGTAAAAGCGGATTATGTGAAATAGCATGCAAAAGACTTTTCATGAAGGCATCTTGTGTTTCCGAAGACGAGGCAGACGTACCACGCACATGCTTTTCCATGAGAGCTTCCACCTTTGTTGCATCAAAGTGCGCAACAACACCCACTTCCTCAACGCCTGTTCCATGCCATGTGAGGGTGATGCCGAGCATATCTGCGGCAATTTCAATAAATTCACGCACGGAATGTTGCTCTCCAGAAGCAATAACAAAGTCGTCCGGTACCTCTTGTTGCAACATAAGCCACATCATGCGCACATAGTCGTGGGCATGCCCCCAATCACGCAAGGCATTGATATTGCCCATATGTAAACACTGTTCCACGTTCTGTCCGGCCTGCAAGGCAGGAAGCAGCACAAGGCGTGGCAGCGCACGGGTAATCTTGCGTGTGACAAATGTTTCACCGCGCAAGGGGGATTCATGGTTAAATAAAATCCCATTGCAAGCATAGATTCCATAAGCTTCGCGATAATTCACCACAATCCAGTATGCATATAGCTTGGCCACGGCATAGGGTGAGCGCGGGTAAAAAGGCGTTGTTTCGCGTTGGGGTGTTTCTTGCACAAGTCCAAAAAGCTCTGATGTGGAGGCTTGATACATGCGTGTTTTCTTTTCAAGACCCAGCAAGCGCACAGCCTCTAAAATGCGCAATGTGCCGAGTGCCACCACATCTGCCGTATATTCAGGCGCATCAAAAGAAACTTGCACGTGGCTTTGCGCTGCAAGGTTATACACTTCGTCCGGTTGGATTTTTTGCATTAAACGAATAATATTACTGCTATCGCCAGCATCGCCATAATGGAGAAAAAATTTTTTATTCTCACTGTGTACGCTTTGATAAATGGCGTCGATTCGTTGTGTATTGAAAAGTGACGAACGGCGCTTTATACCATGCACCTCATAGCCCTTTTCTAAAAGAAAACGTGCCAAATAAGCCCCGTCCTGCCCTGTAATACCTGTGATGAGTGCTATTTTATTCTTGTTCATGCGCTCCATCATAACACAGGCCTGTGTGCTTTGGCTATAAATATCTCAGGGATAATACGCACAACAAAGCGCAAGCATCACTTCTTGTTTCTATCTCATTAAATTAATTAATTTTAAAAATAACACTTGTCATCTTTGTCAGTTATGTTATAGAGTGGAGAATTCAATTTGTAGGGATTTTCCCTTTGCGCTGTGACACAGAAGGGAACGCTCATGTTATTGCATCTTTCTTCTTTAATTGAGAAGGCGAAGTTCAAGAAAAATCTATGTATAAAGATATGTAGATCTTTTGCGAAACATGCCTAGGATAGCCAAAAGCATAACATCAGCAACTCCATAAACTTACCTGTAAAGAAAGTAGGCCTGGGAGTATGGCAATGACCCGTAAAGACCGCACCGAAGGTATCTATAGTCGGAAAGAAGTGCTCGATGAAAGTGAACGTCGACAATATTGTCTCATCCAATTAAAAGATTTGCTTTCCTATGCATATCGCTATTCAGAAGATGTGAAAAAGCGCTTTGACAGGGCACAATTTAATGTTGAAAAATTTAAATCTCTTTCAGACATTAAGCATATCCCGATCCTCAAAAAGAAAGAGCTCATATTTCTTCAATCCATGGGACCACGTCTTGGGGGGCTTCTTACAAAGGACATTGGCGATTTAAAACGCATCTTCCTCTCGCCGGGACCTATTTTTGACCCAGAAGATCGCGGCGAAGATTATTGGGGATATACAGAAGCATTTTATGCCACTGGCTATCGCCCCGGTGATACTGTACAAGTTACATTTAACTACCACCTTTCGCCGGCAGGGCTTATGTTTGAAGAGCCCTTGCGTAACCTTGGCTGTGCTGTCATCCCCGCAGGGCCGTCAGAAGCTATGACGCAACTTGATATTATGCAAAAGCTGCGTGTTTCCGGCTATGTTGGTACGCCAAGCTACCTCATGCACTTGGCACAAAAAGCGGAAGAAAAAGGCTTAAATCTCCGCAAAGATCTCTTTTTGGAAGTAGGTTTTGTCACAGGTGAGCGCCTTTCTGAAAAAATGCGCTCAAAACTTGAAAAAAAGTACGATCTTCTTTTGCGGCAAGGCTATGGCACGGCAGATGTGGGTTGTATTGGCTATGAATGCTTTCACAAAAATGGTTTGCATATGGCTAATCGCTGCTATGTGGAAATTTGCCATCCTGACACAGGCATTCCCCTCAAAGATGGTGAAGTGGGTGAAATTGTCGTTACCGCATTCAATAAGGCCTATCCTCTTATACGCTTAGCTACAGGCGACCTTTCTTATATTGACAGGGGCACATGCAACTGTGGTCGTACAAGCCCGCGCCTTGGTACCATCGTTGGCAGAGTCGACACGACGGCACGCATTAAGGGCATGTTCGTCTATCCTCATCAGGTTGAGCAAGTGCTGAGCCACTTTGAAGAAGTCAAACGCTGGCAAATTGAAGTCACCAATCCGGGTGGGCTCGACGAAATGGTGCTTTATGCCGAAACGAGCGACTTTAAGCGCGAAGAAGAATTGTTACATCAATTTCGTGAAAAAATTAAATTACGCCCCACGCTCAAAATTCTCTCGCCGGGCAGTCTGCCACCACAAATACGTCCCATTGAGGACAAACGTGAATGGGACTAAGAGGCATTGACAGCCTGTCACCTTCTCTAATCTTGCATCCTCCAAGGAGGGGTGTTGCACATATAAAATTTTTCTGCGCACTCCTCCTTTATGAAAAGATACCGAACATTATGGCCATAGAAATAGAACGCAAATTTCTCGTCAATGGAAAACCTTGGATCCATGCTCCGTATGAGGCACAAAAATATATACAAGGATATTTGTCGTTGGATCGTGACAGACTCATTCGCGTGCGTTGTGCGAAAACGCTCACAAAAAATCCAGACGAGCACAATGAGAGTGCGCACGACAAAACACAACAAGCGTGGATCACCATCAAAGGACAGAGTGTGGGCTTTTCCTGCCGCGAATATGAGTACCCTATTCCTTGGGAAGAAGGAAATATGTTGTTGGAACATGTTGCCCACACAAATCTTATAAAAAAAATACGCCACAAAATACCCTTTGCACAACATACATGGGATGTGGATGTCTTTCTCGCTGAGAATGCCGGTCTCGTCATGGCAGAGATAGAACTTCATTCTGAAGCAGAACATTTTGAACACCCAGAATGGCTGGGTGATGAAGTCACACATGAAGTGCGCTATAAAAACATACAGCTGTGCTTACACCCATTCTCGGCATGGGAAGAATGGGAAAAATGGGGCACCATGCGCATTTAGCCAAACACTGACTTCATCCAATTTTTGTTCTTTTACCAAAGAGGCAACCTTCGCAAAGCTTACGGTATATAACGCCATACACGAGCATTTCGCGAAACGCGCCTGACGCACTGAAAGGGCAAAAAAACATGAAATCAGTGCTTCCGTAGAACAGACGCACGCACACCAGCACTGCCGTCTTCATTATTTCTTCCACATATCCGAAAAGCACAAGAGGCGCAACTATGGCACATAAAGGCCCGCATATATCTATTTTACCAAATTATGTTGTTGATCGCATACTGCGCATTCACAGCGCCGACTTTGAGGAATGGCCAGAATCTGTCCGTCGCCTTGCCATCGCCATTGCGGAAGAACTCTTTCTCGTTGCATACAATCCCTTTATAGACGCAGAAACCGTGCGTCAAAGCGTACAAACACGCTATGATGCCGAGTCCCTTGCCCTTGCTCACCACTATGCCACAAGCATAGGGGAAGGGATAACCATGTTTTGGTCTGCGCACGAAGCAGAAAAGATCTTTCGCCAAGAACTCGTCGAGAGTCTGCGAAAGATCATGCCGGCTGAATGCATCATCATACGCCCCGGTGCCCTTGTGGAAAATGCCACCGATGCCACAGATCTACGCATGGAACTGCCCCTTTGCGTTGTAGAGCCAAATTGCACAGAACATGTGGCCGACCTTGTGCGCCTTGCCAACGACAAAAAATTTGCCCTTATTCCTCGCGGCGGTGGATCCGGTATGACAGGCGGCGCTGTACCCGCACGCAAACGTACTGTTGTTGTCAACTTAACCCGCCTCACGCGCATCATTGATGTTGACACTCAAAATCTCACCCTCACATGCGAAGCGGGACTGCTGACTCATGAAGCTATCAAGGCAGTTGCCAAGGAAAAGCTGTTTTTTTCTGTGGATCCTGCATCAAAATTAGCCTCCACCATTGGCGGCAATATTGCGGAAAATGCCGGCGGCCCATGTGCCTTTGAATATGGCACCACACTTGACAATTTATTGTGGTGGCGCATGGTGACACCCACAGGCGAAATCATTACGGTAGAACGCAAAAATCACCCTCGCCATAAAATCTTGCCCGAAGAAAGCGCCGTCTTTGAAGTCAAAGATATTTCCGGCGGCGTACGCTCAGTGGTACGCCTCTCAGGGCAAGAAATACGGGGTGTAGGTCTTGGTAAAGATGTGACAAACAAGGCACTTGGCGGACTCCCCGGCATGCAGAAGGAAGGCGTTGACGGTCTTATCACAGAGGCCTGTTTTGTCTTGCATAAAAAACCGAAACATTCCCGCGTTATGGTTTTGGAGTTTTTTGGACGCTCCATGCATGCAGCTGCCATTGTTATCCGCGAGCTTGTGGCACTGCGCGACAGGGTGCGCCATAGCGGCGATTATGCACGCCTCTCAGCGTTGGAAGAGTTTAATGCAAAATACGTTCAAGCCATTGAGTACAAAAGAAAATCTCAAAAATTTGAAACAGATCCCATCTCTGTCATCATTTTACAAGTAGACGGCGACGAGCCAATACTGCTTGATACTTTTGTACACGATATTGTCACCGTTGTAGAACAGCAAGAACACGTCGATATTATTGTTGCACAGGATGCAAAGCAAGCAGATCTTTTTTGGGAAGACAGACACAAATTGTCAGCCATCGCCAAAAGAACATCAGGCTTCAAGATGAACGAAGATGTTGTCATTCCTATGGAGCGTATTCCTGACTTTGCCCTCTACCTTGAGCAGCTCAACTTGGAATGCGCCGCACGTGCCTTTCGCTATGCTTTGCAAGCTGTTGGGCGCCTGCAAGGTTTTCCATTGGAAGATAAGGACTTTAACAAAGAATTTTCCTATGTCTCTAAGGCAGCCCGTGGAGATGTGAATGCGAGTGACATGAGCGATGAGGAGATGCTCATGCGCGCCACTCTCTTTCTCAAGGATTTGCAAAGTAAATATGAACACTTAGAAAGGAAAATCAAGGCTATTCACGCGTATATGTTGTCAAGCCACATCATTGTGGCAAGCCATATGCATGCCGGCGACGGAAACTGCCACGTCAACATTCCCGTCAACTCCAGCGACCACCACATGTTGGCAGAAGCAGAGAGCGTGGCCACGAAAGTGATGTCAATGGCACAAGAAATGGGTGGCGCTGTTTCTGGTGAACATGGCATAGGTATCACAAAAATAGCCTTTTTATCGGATGAAAAAATAGCCGCTCTCAGAGAATTTAAGGAGCGTGTCGACCCGCGTGACATTCTTAACCCCGCAAAGCTTGTCTATAAAGATTTACCCGTACGCCCATTCACATTTTCTTTTAACGGTCTTATTGCCGACATTCGCGAAAGTGGCCTCCCAAACAAAGACCAGCTCATCCATCTTTTAGAGCTCGTCCAAAACTGCACCCGATGTGGCAAATGCAAGCATGTCTGCTCCATGGCCTACCCTGAACGCTCCATGCAATGGCACCCACGCAATAAAAATATGGTCTTGGGTATGCTTTTAGAGGCGGTCTACTATTCTCAGGCCAATAAAGGTCGTATTGATGAACATTTGTTCACACACATACGAACCATGTTTGACCATTGCACAGCGTGCGGTCGCTGTACATCCATATGCCCTGTAAAAATTCCCTCCGGTGAAGTGGCACTCACTTTACGCAAAATGCTCGAAGCCCAAGGGCACGGTGGTCATCCCATTAAATCACGGGTCTTAACCTGGCTTGCATCACAACCACAGCAAAGGGTGCCAAAAGCAGCAAAACTTGCATCGGTGGGACAAAAAACACAAAATAAAATCTTGGGTTTTGTGCCTGAAGCATGGAAAAAACACTTCCAAAACCCACTTTTTAGCACAAAAGGCCCAAAGATGGGTTATACCAACATATACGAATCCCTCAAAATCCACCGTGGACATATCTTCTCGCCAAGCACAGGCGAAAACGTCAAGGCTGCAGAAGCACATACCCACAGCGACAAACCTGCAGTCCTCTACTTTCCCGGTTGTGGGGGGGCACTCTTTTATGATCGCATTGCCATGGCCTCACTTTTTTTACTCTTAACCTCAGGCTTCAGCGTCGTCATGCCTCCAAAACATATGTGCTGTGGCTATCCACTTCTCTCTGCAGGTATGGAAAAAACATTCCGACGAAATCGTGACTTTGTGCGTAAGCAACTACAAAGTATGCTGGAAGACGCTGTCAATGCCGGCCTCAATGTACAATATCTTGTAACCAGTTGCGGGTCATGCATAGAAGGGCTCGCACACATGGACTTGCCCGCCCATATACAAGGAATTGAACAAAAAGATGTGGTACAACTTACACTCCCGCACCTGCCCCTCGAAGCAAACCTCGACGGCGCTCCACGACTCTACCACGGTGCCTGCCATGCAGAGTGGGTCGGTGTGCATAAAGTTAAAGGACGTGACACTCTGTTGCGCGCTTTAACTCAAGCAACAGGCGCACATTTTATTGTGTCTCCTGGCTGCTGCGGCGAATCCGGCATGGGCGCCATGACATCACCTCATATATACAACCTTTTACGTGAGCGTAAGGAAAAACACCTTGAAGAGGCACTCGCAAACTATGCCGGCCCCATTCTTGTGAGTTGTCCTTCATGTAAGGTTGGCATTGGGCGCATTCTTGCGTCAAACCCCGCAACTCAACACGACAAAAGACCCGTCCTGCACCTAAGTCAGTGGCTTGCCAAGCACCTTCAGGGAGCAAACTGGCGTACGCATTTTAAAAAGAGCATTCATGCAAGTCGTGGACCTGTGCGCTATATTTCAAGCATATTGGAAACAAAACATAGGAGTGAGTAATGCAAAAAAAATGCTTTTTCTCTTTTTTTTATGCATGATGTATTCAGACATAGGCATGGCTGCAAAGCATTCGAAGAAAGACATGGAGCTCATCATGCAAATTAATCCCACTCATGACGAGCATCTGAGTACACTTGAAAAAGAAATAAAACCTGCGGACGTGCTGACAGTCACAGAAAAGCACGACGGTGCCTTTTCCAAGGCCGGATCAAATGAGTGTCTTGTTGCTTTTTCCGTTTCCGGTACGGCCCATTATCAAGGGAATGACAGGAAAATGCTCACTCTTTATGATAAAAAAAGCATGAAAATCATAGCCCAACACGCTGTCATAGGCGATGGCGTCTTCATCCACATCATGCCCACGGCCGAAGGTAAAAAGCTTGTTTTTGCTGAAATGCACAGCATGTTTCAAGGGTTCCCTTTTTATACGTGTTCTCTTTTAGAAATCATCAATAATACATTTGTGGAAAGCGAAGCTATCAAACAGGTCAACAATGAAGCATTTAACAACGAAAAACATAATGGCTCATATACAAATAACATACTATATATGAGCATTACAAAATATGGAAAAACAGAAAGCGGCTTTTCTTACTTTGAAGACTTTGAATTGGTTGAAACATTTGTTTGGAATCCCCAAAAGAAAATCTTTGAAAGCAACGAGTAGCGCTAATGCGCAAAATACACACAAAAAGCCACAGCAAAGACTTCTTATATCTTTACTGTGGCTTTTCGAGTGTAGCACAAGATTCGCTAAGCCTCGCTGAGCTGAGCAAGCTCACTTTCCAGACTGGCAAGCGCACCCTTTAAGGCAGTCACTTGACTTGTATCACCTGTTGTTTGGGCGACTTTTTCCGCCTGCGCAATCTGCATCTCTAAGGCCGTTATTTCTGCTTCAAGACTAGCCTCTGTGGTGCTTGTATCACTACTTGAAGCAGCGCCACCACTACCTCCTCCGCCTCCTTGACCCCCCTGTCCGCTTGTATCTTGCCCATCACTTGCATTGCTGTGGCCTTGCGAAGAAGCGCCCTTGTCATCACCACCATGAGCAGAAGTAT
This sequence comes from uncultured Desulfovibrionaceae bacterium, assembly GCA_964371965.1. Classification (GTDB taxonomy): domain Bacteria; phylum Desulfobacterota; class Desulfovibrionia; order Desulfovibrionales; family Desulfovibrionaceae; genus CAYJAD01. Next base: position 9,237 of record CAYJPE010000012.1, on the reverse strand, counting down.
CACCGCTGTCCGATGACACATTGTCGCCCTGTTCCTCCTGCATGACAGCTCCAAACTCCTGAGAATGTAGTGCTTGAAGCACTTTTTCTTGTTCCAGCATCTCCAAATATAATTGCCGCGCTTCCTCCGAAATCGACACAGTATCCCCTGTCGCACTTGATTCTTGAGGCAATACGCTCCCGCTAGTTGTTGGGGAAACCATCCCAACACCCTGTATACCCATACCGTATGCATAGTCTTGTATATCCATAACCCTCTCCTCAAGGAAATTTTTTCTTCCATAGATAAGGGAGCAATATGCATACCAATCAAAATTTTACGCACCACACAGTAAAACTTGCCCACATTATGCGGCGTTCAAACCGCAGCATTTCTTATATTTTCGACCGCTGCCGCACGGGCATGGTTCATTCCTTCCCACACGTTTTTCCGCACGCACAGCGCTTTGTTGAGATGGCTTTTCTGTGCCCGAGTAGGCAACTTTTTCCTCCTTATGCTGGAATGTCGCTTGTATCTCTTGCTGCATTTCTTCAGACTCTTCTACAAGATGTTCACGTTGAATGCGAATGCGCGTCAATGCCTTAAAAACGCCTTCGCGTATACGGAAGATCATATCTTGAAAAAGCTCAAAACCTTCGCGCTTATATTCAAGCTTTGGATCCTTCTGCCCATAACCACGCAAACCTATGCCATCGCGCAAGGCATCCATATTACGCAAGTGTTCTTTCCAACAACGATCGAGCTCTTCAAGAAGAAAATAGCGTACAATATCTTTATACAACTCAGGGGCATCGCTACGCAATTGATCCAATATTTGACACACAAGCACGTCCGCTTCATCACGGCTCGGCAAAGGATCATCCGCCTCAAGAACGCGATCAATGGTAAAGACTTCACGCAAACGTCCACGTACTTCTTGCAACTCTTCATCCGTTGGTGGTGACTTTTCGGTACTCAAGACTATGGGTGTGTATATTTGCTCAAGAACATCTTCACGAAATTCGTCAATCATACTTGTCAAGTCCTGTGCAACTATCAAATCACGACGCAATGCATAAATAACTTCCCGCTGCTGATTCATGACATTGTCATAGTCCAACAATGTTTTGCGTATTTCAAAATGATGGGCTTCAACACGTTTTTGTGCTCCTTCCACGGCACGTGTTACCATGGCATTTTCAATGGACTCCCCTTCTTCAAGCCCCAACTTTTGCATGAGTCCCGATATGCGTTCAGAACCAAAAAGGCGCATGAGGTCGTCTTCCAAGGAAAGATAAAAACGCGAAGAACCGGGATCACCTTGACGACCAGCACGTCCACGCAACTGATTATCAATCCGACGGCTTTCATGGCGTTCCGTTCCTAAAATATGTAATCCACCGAGCTCTGTAACCCCTTCACCAAGCACAATATCCGTACCACGCCCTGCCATATTTGTGGCAATGGTTACCCTACCACGCTGACCAGCTTGCGCCACAATTTCCGCTTCTTTTTCATGATGTTTCGCGTTCAGAACGTTGTGCTGAATACCACGTTTTTTGAGCATGCGCGAAATAAGTTCAGAGTTTTCAATGGAAATAGTACCTACAAGAACTGGTTGACCACTGGTATATAATTCTGCAATGGAATCCACGATGGCTGTAAATTTTTCTGCCCGAGTGCGATAAATGAGGTCAGAAAAATCCTTTCGCACCATGGCCATATTCGGTGGAATACCAATGACTTCAAGGCCATATATCTCTTGAAATTCCACTGCCTCCGTGTCGGCCGTGCCTGTCATTCCGCTCAGTTTTTCATAAAGACGAAAGTAGTTTTGAAATGTAATAGAAGCGAGGGTTTGATTTTCTGCAGCAATGGTAACATTCTCCTTGGCCTCCAAAGCTTGGTGCAAGCCATCTGAAAAACGTCGTCCGGGCATAAGACGCCCTGTAAATTCGTCTACTATAACAACTTGGTTATCCTGTACAATATAATCTGTGTCTCTTTTAAAAATCATATGCGCTTTGAGCGCTTGTAAAATATGATGCTGCGCTGTCATGTGTGCGGGATCAAAAAGATTATCTATTTTGAGCAAACTCTCGCAATGCATGACACCTTCTTCTGTCAACGATGCCGTGCGCGCTTTTTCATCAAGAGTAAAGTCTTTTTCTACAACGAGTTTACGCACCAACTCGTCCATAACGCTATATTGCCCAACGGCTTGCTCTGAAGCGCCGGAAATAATGAGCGGTGTACGTGCCTCGTCGATAAGAATGGAGTCAACTTCGTCTACTATGGCAAAGTTATGGGGGCGTTGCACAAGTTGTTCTGCATAAAATTTCATATTATCACGCAGATAATCAAAGCCAAATTCGTTATTTGTACCATAAGTGATATCTGCGGCATAGGCGATTTTTCTCTCTTCGTCAGACAGACCGTGAACAATCACACCAGTGGTGAGACCCAAGGCAGCATAAAGTTGCCCCATCCATGCCGCATCACGCTTTGCCAAGTAATCGTTGACAGTGACCACATGGACACCTTTTCCTGACAAGGCATTAAGTACGACGGCAAGTGTCGCCACAAGGGTTTTTCCTTCCCCTGTTTTCATTTCGGCAATTTTACCTCTGTGCAACACAATGCCCCCCAAGAGTTGCACATCATAATGGCGCATTCCCAAAACCCGCCTTGAAGCCTCACGCACAAGGGCAAACACTGGCACAAGAACATCGTCCAAGCTCTTCCCTTCCAACACTTCTTGCCTATACATTTGAAGACGCTCAGGCAAGGACGCATCGTCAAGAATCTCCATTTCTGGTTCAAGGGCATTGATAGCTTGAACCAAAGCAGTTTTGCGTTTTAAATAACGCTCATTCTTACTCCCAAAAATCTTTCTGAACATATATGCAAACATGGAATCTCCCCATTTTATAGTACTTCCGAAAAAAAGCGGGGACAACCTCACATGGCCCACCCGCTCAAAGAAATATTATAATACTTATATTCCATTTTGGCAAACTGTACTGAAGAAGATTTCAAAAAAACTCTTTTCATTTCTGTTATTTCAATGAGTTATTCAACAAATAAATCTTTCTCACAAAGCAAAACACCACAAAATGCCTGCTTTGACTTCACATAATCGACAATGAAGCCAAAGCACGACCATACAAAATATTGCGAAAAATATCTTCATAAATATTTGCTTCGTATATTGATTTTAATCTCTTGCAATATACTAAAATCAATAAAATTTAACTATTTATGAAGCATGCTCTTGAGCTGAAGACGCTATTGCAAAAACTGCGCATGCTGGGAGACATGCACACTATCAATGGTGGGGACACGCTCCAACATTTCAGCTTGCAAAGCCAGAGAATACAAATTATTGCAAACTAAGGTTAAAAAAGACGCTCTTTCCAATGTCACATCATTTGTAAACACATTTTCTGAGGGTACATTATTTGAGCATACCTTCTCTGCCGTCAACTCGCCAACTACTTGTTCCAAAGCACGTGCCAAATTATCTAAATCATGACTAAGCATAGCAATCCTTCTCACTGTTATAAGTTGTTCTTGAGAAAAAAGTAAGCAAAAATTATTTTTTTGTCAATTAAAAATTTATTTTTAAATATAATATTTTTTCGATTGATTTTATTAAAGAGTTTATGTATAAATATTCCATGAAAGAACACAGTCCATATATAACAATTCCGCTGAGAATTGCTATGTTGACTGCGAAAGCGGCGACCGCCGCTGAGTCGTAAATACAATTTATTTAAATGTTTAACGCCTGAAGAAGGCGTGTATTTAAGAGCTTGACATGACAAATGTTAAGCGGAACTGCTATACGGAAATCGAGAACAACGCATATTGGACATACATAAGCAGTTTGACTTTTTTACCCGCTCCGAAGGGGAGGGCGCAGATTGCCGCTTTTCAACAGCCTGTTAACTGAAAAAACAAGCGAAATCTGACGCAGAGCCCACTTGGAAAAGGGCGAAAAGGCGCATTAGACGACGGCGCTTAACACAATGACAAGGCACGTAGGTATGACACGCTACAGCCTCAGGGATTTCACAGAAAGGGATTTTATGATAACGCAAGCACACGCTTCACAGCTTTTAGATACATTGCTCCGTGCATTACGTTTCACGAAGGACATTCAACTTGCTGAATATCTTGGAGTTTCGGCACAGGCAATCTATCAAGCCCGAAAAAAAGGGAAAGTGCCGGATGCATGGCTTATACATGCTGCACGGGTCAGCCACATTTCAGTGTCAGCCCTCTTGCGTGGCGAAACCCACGTTTACGACAACACATCAGAAACAAAAATCAATGATTCATTGACAAACTCACACATTGTTCCACACGCACATAATATTAATACAATAACAAATGACGACGAGTCCATGGCATTTGCCGCAGAGTTCGTTACTATCCCCTTGGTGGCAGCGCAACTTTCTGCCGGTGGGGGGAGCCTTGAAACGGAAAGCGCCGTCATTCACCGTATGGCTTTTCGCCGTTCGTGGCTTATGCGCAAAGGCAATCCTCATCATATGGTGCTCATGCGCGCCCACGGGGACAGCATGGAACCTTATATTCAACATGGTGATGTGATGCTTGTAGACACGTCAAAAAAGAACATCATTCCTTACACTGTATTCGCTGTGGGCGTTGATGATGGTATATATGTCAAAGCATTAGAAACATTACCGGGGCAAAAACTTGTTTTGCGTAGCTACAATGACAATTACGCGCCCATAGAAATTGATATGCGAGGCGATCTGGCAGATTCTGTGCGCATTATCGGAAAGGTTTTATGGTGGTGCCACGAAGTGTAGCATGAGGCACGACTGGTGCTTCAGCATACTTGAGAGTTTGTACGATCATGAAATGGTTTACCCATCAACTCGTTGGCGTCACCGCTGCTATGTCCATACATATGCCCACTACGGTCGTATGTTGTGTCGTCTTTGGCGCGATACTGCCTGATGTGATAGACCAAAAAATAGCTGCAGCAACTACGCGTCCGCAACGCACATTTCGACGAATTCATAGGGGAGCAAGTCATTGGTTTGGGTGGTACCTCATACTGTTCCTTATTGGTATATGGGGAAGCCCTGAGGATTTGGCGACTTTTTTTGACAATGAGAAGATGCAATACATCTTGCTTTATGTGTTTTTAGGTATTGGCTTTGGCGGTTTGAGCCATATTCTACTCGACATGCTCACGCCCATGGGTGTTCCTTACGCGCCATTTTTTCTACAAAAGCGTTTTTCCCTACATATTTGCGCCACAGGAAGCCTGTGTGAGTATATTCTTCTTGCTATATACTTGCTGTGTTTCTTTATGCACTCGCTCTGAACATGCTCTCAAAAAAATATGCCCATTGCAAGAAGCCTTGAACAACAAGACATTTCTTACAATGGACATGAGTGCTTTTACAAGCATTATTGAGACGAAACAAGCAGGGTATCGCCGGGGCGAAGCCTGTTTGCATCCTTACCATTATTGAGCTCCATGAGCTCCTTTGTGGTGAGATTGTATTTACGGGCAATATCCCAATACGTATCACCTGTTTGTACCACATAGGTCTGTTTTTGCGGTCGCTCAATGTGAGCTACGCTGCGCGTGTCGCCCGGAATTTTGAGCACCTGGCCTACCCTGATTTTACTCGCATCGCTCACATTGTTTGCCTGCATCATCTTTGAGAGTGATGTATTAAACTTGAGCGCGATGCCAAGTAAAGTATCACCTGCCTTCACAGTATATGTTCCTGTGTTTTCGCGTACAGGTTGGTTGCTTGCTGAAAATGTAGGCATACGCAACAGTGGGCTGTTGGGCAAGCGTACCCGCGTATTTGCCGTCAGTGACACATCACGATTGCTTGCTTTCAAAGCCATAACAGGAATGCCTGTTTTTTTGCTCAAAGACGACCATGTTTCGCCTTGTGGCACTGAGACAGTTTTCCATGCGTAAAGCCCCTTACCTCTTTTGACAAATATCCGTGCTACATCGTAAGAACGTTGCGGCACGTACACATAGGTATCATACTCCGCATGGGTGACATAGTGCTTGTGTGAAAGGTTCATTTTTTTGAACTCTTCCCACGGCGTTTCCGTTATCTTAGCCAAAGCTATCAGATCAGTACCCGGTGAAACGGGAATACGTGCGTGCAAGGGCGGTTTATTGTGACGAATGGGCGTAAAACCCAGTGGCGCCAAATTCCGCATAATTTTGCACACAGCAAGAAAACGCGGCACATAGTCCTTTGTTTCTTGGCGCAGTTGCGCCTTTTCACTGAGCATATGATTGCGTTCTACAAGTGTGAAAAAGTCTTTTGCCCCCGTTCCTTCAAGAGCGCGGCCAATTTTTCCTTCTCCGGCATTGTAGGCGGCAAGAGCCAGCAGCCAATCTCCAAAATCACCATGTAATTTTTCAAGATAGGCAGCGGCGGCCTCTACTGATTTATATGGATCACGTCTTTCATCAAGCCACCAGTCTTGTCTAAGCCCGTATTTCATGCCTGTATAGGGCATAAATTGCCAGGCACCTGTGGCTCCTGCATGAGACGATATACCGTGATTATACCCACTTTCCACGATGGCAAGAAAAGCTAATTCTTCGGGCATACCTCGCTTACGAAATACAAGACGAGCATGTCCCAAATAATCCTCTGATCTTTGAGAAAAAACCGACATAGTTCTCCGGCCCTTATTCAGGTAGTGAGAATATTGTCGAGCCACGCTTTCTAGGCCTTTTTGCGGTATATTTTTGTCCAACTCTCCAGATGTGTTAAAGATTGCTTGTTGTGTTTTTGTCAAAACAATACCATCAGCTTCGCCTGTATAATCACTGACGTCGCTCACGGGTGCCCCTGTATTTTTACTGCCGCATCCAGTCAAAATGATAAGAAAGGTCAGTAAAAAGAAAATTGAACTCACATAAAAGCGATTGCGCTTTACGACCATCAAAAGAGTACTTGACATAGTCACTCCTCTTATGTTGCTTTGTGTGCACTTGATGCCACAACAAAACTGGCGCTCGGATTGCTTTGTTGACCCGTAAGCCGCCGCTTTGTGCGACATAGCCTCTTGTACGGTTCGTCAAAGTCTGTGTGAGCTTGTGTGAGCCAATCTGGACTTTGTGTTGTATCACTTTTCCTCCTCAAAGGTGGAATGGTGAAAGATACAACATGCCTTCTGGAATAAAACATGTCCTCTACACGTGTAACACAGAGTATTCCCCTGCGTACCCCTTGTGGAAAGGTCAATCAAGAAATGTTTAGATGTTTTTCACATTGTACGTATTGCAGTCCATGCAATTAACGCACACTTCCGTGAGGAAGTTCCCATAACCACTGCGCCCTTAGGGTCATTTTGGAATATGCCATGCTCAACTCATCTGATACAAGCCTTCAAACACGGCTCGATATGAAATCCGATACTGACACGTTGTTGCCCGGTATAAAACCCGTCCTTGAGCTTTTACAAAGCCAGCCTGAGCGTGTCCAAAGCCTTTTTATGAAAAAAGGATTACGTACAAGCGAGGTGGCGCAGATGCGTGACATCTGCCGAACAGCCAATATCCGTTTTTCTGTGGTAGATGAGCACGTACTTCACAAGATGTGCAAGGCAAAACATCAAGGCATTGTGGCACGCTTAAGCGCAACAGCACATATAAGCCTTGAAAACCTTTTGGCACAAGCCCTTGAAGCACCTCTTCCGATTATCCTTGCCCTTGACCATGTAAAGGATCCGGGCAATGTGGGAACACTTGTGCGTACGCTCTATGCCCTTGGCGGGGCAGGGCTTCTTGTACCAAAGCACAATAGCGCCTACTTAGGAGACGCTGCGCGCAAAGCAGCCGCTGGTACGCTTGATAATATTCCCATATGTACAGTAACGAACTTGGGACACGCTTTGGACACGGCAGAAGAGGCTGACTTCGCCCTTTTGGGCACCGGTACTCTCCCACAAAACACGCATACAAACACGCTGAACGTCTTCAAAGATCCTTTACCTTTGCCTGCCGTTCTCGTCCTTGGCAGTGAAGACAAAGGCTTGCGCCCAAGCATAACAAAACGCTGTACATCATTGGTGCATATTCCCTTTTTACGACATTTTGACTCCTTAAATGTGGCACAAGCAGGCGCCATTTTGTTGAGCTTTTTTGCCAAACAAAGGGCATAATTCTTGCCCGCATACAACCGAAAACACGACGATCCCCATCGTACGCAAGAGCTTTACTATGTGTGCAAAAATATCGTGATAAAAGGAAGAATGCAAAACAGGCTCACAAGATCCATACGGCAAAAAATTCCTTGTCATACTTAAAGACATGGCATATTTCTCCCACGGACATCGTGTCTACTGCATGGGTACAGCCTCTTCGCTCAACGATACTTTATAATAAAAACTCATGGGGAAAAAATTTCCCCCGTCTTTTCGTTCTGCCTATAGACTGCACGGACAATGCCAAGTCCCCGAAAAAACTCTAGAATTTATTTAATTTTCTCTGAGATTTCCTCTTGCAAATTGCATGACACATCATGTACAGAGAAAGAAACACTCACATAAGTGTGCGTGAGGCAATAATACTCTTTCAAAGATGGAGGTTTTTATGAATGTTGCTACATCGGCTGAATTGGTCACCCCCCTAGGTGTCGGAAATGCTCTCCCTGATGCGGCGTTAACGGTACCCCTGCTTGATATGAACGGAAAAAGTCTTGCATTTCAAGATATTATAAAGGAGAAACCTGCTATCCTTATCGTATATAGAGGATCATGGTGACGCTTTTGCCTCTCGCAGTTAGCGGGAGTCAACACTGTTTTCTCTGTATTGCAAGAACGTGGATACACCGTACTTGGCCTGTGTCCAGACTTACCTGAAGGCCTGCAACAGGTACATGGCGACAAAAAACTCCACTTCCCCCTCTATTCAGACAGTTCCGTGGCGCTGTGTTCCCACCTTGGCCTCGTCTTTCATGTGGACGATGCCACATTTGGGATGTTCCGAAGCCAGTATAACATCGACATAGAAAAGGCCAGTGGGCAGAGCCACCATAACCTGCCTGTGCCCGCAGTATATGTCCTTGATAAAGCGGCCACGGTAAAGTTTGTTTATACAAACGCTGATTATAAAATCCGTTTAACGACAGAAGAGCTTTTGACGCACGCAAACTAGTACCGTGTTTTGTCTAAAAGTGTATTTTTTGAAAGCATGTGGGGGGAAACTTTTTTTAGGAAAAAAAAGCT
>CAYJPE010000011.1:0-28255 GCA_964371965.1 uncultured Desulfovibrionaceae bacterium | reverse complement strand
TAGTTACGATCAAATCAGCTATTCCCTAAAAAAGTTCCTCCCACATGCCTTTAAAAAAACATATAGAGAAAACACGCTACTTGTCTCTTTTCGGTGAAAAAAAATTAAAAATACATAGTGTGTAACTTAAGGGTCTTAGCAAATAATCACCAGTAATAATGATAATCTTTTCCCACTTGTCGCATATGCGACAGCAAAAAATGACACTCTCGCTTAGAGTGCTTTCCATGGTGATTGTATTTTTTCCGTTAACACATTATTTGGAGGCGACATGGCGACTTTCCCCTATATAAAAATCAAAAACTACATAGATGGACAGTGGATTGAAGAAGATGGTGGCAAAACGACACCATTATACAATCCATCCACAGGAGAGCAAATAGGTGAGGTACCACTGTCAAGTGCTGAAACCTCCGAAAAGGCTATTGCCTCAAGCTATGCTGCATACAGCACATGGAAGAATCTACCCATTGCAAAGCGCATAACCTACATCAATAAAATTCAGCACTGCATGGAACGCGACCACGAAAAACTTGCGCAAAGCATTGCTTACGACCAAGCAAAGCATATTTCTGAAGCACGCGGCGAAGTGCAGCGTGTTATTGAAATTATGCAAATGGCCGGCTCCATTCCTGCCATGATTCAAGGCGACACGGTAGACCATATCGCTCGCAATATTTCTGTGAAAATTACAAAACAGTCCTTGGGCGTTTTTGGCGGCGTTGCTCCATTTAACTTCCCCGCCCTCGTCTTTGGCTGGTTCATTCCGTTTGCCATAGGTGCCGGCAATACCTTTATTTACAAGCCTTCCACAGCCTCGCCTTATTTCATGCAGCTTATTTGCGAAATTTTTGATGAAATTGGCTTGCCTCCTGGCGTGGTCAATGTCATTCACGGTAGCAGAGCCGTGCCGGAGTCTTGGTATGAAGACCCCCGCATGTCCGGTGTGTGCCTTGTTGGTTCTACACCAACGGCCATCAGCATTGCCGAGGGTTGCGCCAAGGGTTGCAAGCGTACCATGCTCTTGGGCGGTGCCAAAAACATGCTCCTCGTCATGGAAGATGCCGACGTTGACGTGTTTATTGATAACTTCCTCAATTCTTGCTATGGTTCTGCGGGTCAACGTTGCCTTGCAGGCTCCATTGTGGCCATTGTTCCCGAATTGTATGAAACGGTTCTTGAACGCATGCTTGAAGCATCGAAAAAAGTTGTTGTGGGCGATGCCTTTGACGACAATGTATACATGGGGCCGCTTATTTCAGACAAAGCGCTTGCCACGGTCAGCGGCTTTGTAGACAAGGCTTTGGCTCATGGCAATTGCAAGCTCTTGCTTGACGGCAGAAATCCGTCTTTGCCGGAAAAAAATCAGAAAGGCTATTTCATTGGCCCAACCATCATTCGCGATGTGACGCCATGCAATCCTTTATTCACCACAGAAGTGTTCGGCCCCGTTGTGGCCGCCATTCAAGTGGCAGATATGGAAGATGCCCTCAATCTTATTCGTTCGTCTGAGTTTGGTAACGGTGCGTGCATCTTTACGCAAAACCAACATTATGCAGAAACGTTCAGCCGCGAAGCAGACGTGGGCATGGTGGGCGTGAACGTGGGCATATGCGCGCCTCACCCATTTGCTCCCTTCGGTGGCATTAAGGGATCCTTGCTCGGTACAAACAAAGTACAAGGCAAGTGCGGCATAGACTTCTTTGTCCAAGACAAAGTCACAACTATTCGCACAAAGGATCCCAGAGGTGAAAATGCACAAGCTCCTAAGAATACCTCGGTACGCTCGTGCGTTGCTTCCTAAAATAACGCAACAAAAAAGCTGCTTGACATTTTCTCAAAAATAGCTCAGCTTGGACGTGTCAAGAGGTGGTTATGAAAAAAGAAGTTATTTTGAACTGTGTGAAACACTTCAAAATAACTTCTTTTTTTTGCTAACACGCAAGAACATTCCAGTTGACCTTGAGAAAAAAATTACTTGTACAGCAAAAATGTTCACTTATGTTGCATTTGCTACATAACTTTGTGAAATATTATGAGAGGCTTCATACATATTGAAGAAGATACTTTTCGATATGTACGGATTTTTGAACACATTTGAGTGTGGGTTTTTAAGAATGAGGTAGGAAAAAGTATGCACTATTTATTTCAAACCGTAAGTAGAATTGTTTATGGCGAAGGCTGCATTGCACAGCTTGGCGATGAAGTGAAAAAGCTCAACGGAACACATGCCGTTATCATAACTGACAAAGGGCTTGTGGATTGCGGTGTGCACACGGCGCTTGTGACGCCTTTAGAAAAAGCGGGCATTGCTGTCAGTATTTTTTCAGACGTGGAGCTTGACCCAAGCCCGGCCTCCATCGAAAAGTGCGTGGCCTTCATGAAATCATGCGGCGCAGACATTATTGTTGGCCTTGGCGGCGGCAGCGCCCTTGACAGCGCAAAGGCTGCGGCGCTCTTGGCCGTTCACGAAGGGCCTTTGGAAAAATATTTTGGCATGCATCTTGTTCCCAGCCCATGCTTACCCACAATTTTAGTACCAACAACTGCAGGTACAGGCAGTGAAGTAACCTCTATTACGGTACTTGGCGATGCAGCGACAAATTCTAAAAAAGGCATTGTCAGCGACTATCTTTATGCCAAATCCGTTATCCTTGATCCTGAACTTACCATCAATCTCCCACCATATTATACCGCCATCACCGGTCTTGATGCCTTTGTGCATGCCATGGAATCCTTTGTGAATTTGAGCGCAACGCCCTTTACGGACGGTGTGAATCTTCAAGCCATGCGCTTGGTCTCCCAAAGTTTGCGCACGGCTTATGCCAGTGGCAAAAATTTGAAAGCACGCGGTGACTTATTGTACGCAGCGGCCATTGCCGGCATGGGTTTCTCAAATACGCAAAATGGTATTATTCATGCCATGGGTATGGCAGTTCCCTCGCAATATCATTTACCTCATGGTTTGCTTATGGGCGTGCTTGCCCCTGCTGGCATAGATTTTAACGTTATCGGTTCTGTGGAAAAGTATGCCATGGTGGCTGAAATTTTAGGCTATGCGCCTGCCCACGGTTCTACGCTTGTGAAAGCACGCAGCGCCGTAGAAGGTTTTACACGACTTTTGGAAGACTTAAATATTAAGTTGAGTCTGAAAGATTATGGTGTCCAATTTGACGACCTGCCCGGTATCGCTCAAAGAGCCGCCGGCACCGAACGCCTGATGGCTAACAATCCGCGCCGCGGCACGGCCAAAGAGTTGCAAACACTTTTGGAAAAGTATTTCTAAGAGTCTCTGCATATACCCTTCGCTTTGAAGTGTTCATGAAGGGTTCAGAATTGTTCTGGCAAAAGTCTTTTTTGAGGAGTTTTTATGAAAAAGAGTATTTTGTTATGTCTCACGTTAAGCGCAGTCATCTGCCTTGCGTCCTTTGCCCATGCAAAAACGTATGAATTGAAAATTCAATCATCGTTTGCCAACTCAAGTATGTTTTACAAAACACTTGAGCGACTTAAAGATCGCATTGAATTGCTTTCTCAAGGGCAAATTAAGGTAGAACTTTTTGCAGACGGCGCTGTTGTCAAAAGCTTTGAAGTCTTTGACTCTGTAAGCGAAAACATCATTAACGGTGGACAGTGCTGGACGCACTGGGCTTCCGGCAAGCACCCTGCCGGTATTCTTTTCTCGGCTCCAGTGGGCGGGCTTGGCCTTGGTTTTGACCAAATGGGTCACGTTTCCTGGTTGTGGGAAGGCGAAGGTCTTGAGCTTCTCAATGAATACTATCAAAAAGTCATCGGCCTTAACTTAAAAGCGTATCCTGTGTTGCCCATGGGTCCTGAAAGCTTTGGCTGGTTCAACAAAAAATACACAAGCGCCGCAGAATTCAAAAAAATTAAGTTCCGTGCCCCTCCGGGAGTCCCTTCCGAAGCCTTTAAAGAATTTGGTATGCCTGTTGTTTCCATGTCCGGTGTAGACATTATCCCCTCAGCACAGCGTGGCGTTATTGACGCTGCCGAATGGATCAGCCCAGGTGAAGATATTGCCCTTGGTTTCCATGAAATCTGGAAGCACTTCTACCTCCAAGGTTTGCACCAAGCCATTTCTGTTGGCGATATCTATATCAACCTCGAATGGTACAACAGCTTGCCCAAAAACTTGCAAGCTATCCTTGACACCGCCATGTATACATCCATTGCTGACCAGTTGCTCATGAACGTGAGCTTGAACTCCAAAGCTTTGGAAGTGCTTGTACGCGACAAGGGTGTGACCATTGAAGCTACGCCTGCAGACTACTATATTGAATTTATGGCTGCTTCTCGCAAGACCATCGACAAGTACACATCCGATCCTTTCTTCAAGAAAGTATACGATTCCATGTACGCATGGGCAAAGCTCACCGTGCCATTCCAAGTGCGCGTGAACGAGCTGTACTTCCGTATGGGCAAAACTGCTATGGACGAAGGTATCATAACCGATTACAAGAACTAATGTGACGTTTGTGAGGGGCGTGTGTAACGCCCCTCTTTTACTCTTTCATAGATATAAGCCTCGCGTAACGATGTTCGCTTTATTGTGAAAGAAGCCTTTTTTGACATAGGGGAATTACATGAACCAAGAAACATACGAAGTGCCACAGCGTGGAGCAAAAACAATAGAATGGCTTGAAAAGACAAGTATTTTTTTTGGAAAGAGCGTCGCGTGGCTCATCTTGCCAATGATGTTCAGCTTGATATATGAAGTTACAATGCGGTATTTCTTTGATTTACCGACAATATGGGCCATGGATATAGCTATCATCCTGTATGGTATCCATTATATGGTAGGCTCTGCCTATTGTCTCCAAGCAGGACAGCATATCCGCACAGATTTTTTATACCACACTTGGTCCGTTAAAACACGTGCAAAAGTTGATATGTTCAACTATATAGTATTCTTTTTCCCAGTGCATCTTGTCTTTCTCAAGATTGGCTGGGATTATTTTTGGAAGTCGTTTTTACAAAATGAAACGTCCATAGCAAGTCCTTGGATGCCTATTATATGGCCGGCGAAGTTTGCCATTCCTCTGTGTATTGCGCTCACCTTATTGCAAGGCGTCGCTGAGTTTATGAAAAGTTACTATCGTTGGAAATCCGGCGAAGATTTATGGCCTTCTGCCGCCCATGGCGCAGAGAGCGAGTAGGCGACTAAAGGAGGTCAACCATGGAAATGTCATATAACGAAATTCTGGCCATGCTTTCCATTGTGGGAATGTTTATTGCTTTTTGTACAGGCTTTCCCATATCCTATACCATGATTTTTAGTGGTTTGGTATTTGGTTATTTGGGTATCGGCAAAACTGTATTTTATTTGCTTACTGTTCAATTTTATCAAGTCATGAGTGACTCTGTCATGGGCGCCATTCCCTTCTTCCTCTTTATGGGATACATTCTTGAAGGGGCAGGTCTTATGGACAGGCTTTTCCGATCGTTCCAACAACTTTTTGCGCGGCTCCCTGGTTCTCTCTATGCGGCTATTACGCTGACGGGCACCATCTTTGCGGCAGCCACTGGCATTGTTGGCTCTTCAGTAAACCTTTTGTGCATCATGTCAGAGCCATCTATGCGTAAGAGCGGTTATGACATCCGCATGGGCGCAGGCTGTATTGCCGCAGCAGGTACCTTGGGTATTTTGATTCCGCCAAGTATTATGCTTGTGGTGCTTGGGCCCATAATGGGCATTCCCGTAACAGATTTGTTTTCTGCAGCCATCTTCCCCGGTCTTTTGCTTGCAAGCATTTATATTGCCTATTCTCTGATACGCTGTTGGATTCAACCGCAATACGGTCCTCCCCTTGCCAAAGAATTGCGTATTGGCTCCACGAAGGTTATTTTATATGAGATGCTGGTGGGTGTTGTGCCTCTTTTCGTGCTCATTTTTGCTACCCTTGGCAGTATTCTTGCCGGTGTTGCCACACCAACGGAAGCCTCTGCCTGCGGTGCCTTTGGCGCACTCTTGCTTGTTATTGTCTATAAGAAGTTCAGCTTTAAAGAGCTGAAAAAAGCCACATACAATACCTTACTCTTGTCCTCCATGATCCTTATCATGATTGCTTCGTGCAACTTTTTTGGATCCGTGTTTTCACGCCTTGGCGGCGCAAGCTACCTTTCAAACTGGTTGCTGAGCATGGAATTGTCGCCAATGATCATGCTCTTCCTCATTATGGCCATCATCTTCTTTATGGGATGGGCCATGGAGTGGATTCCCATTGTACTTATCCTTGTCCCCTTGCTCCTTCCCATTGTCGATGCTATGGGATATGATAAGTTGTGGTTCTGCCTTGTGGTGGCGGTGACATTACAAACCTCGTGGCTCTCGCCGCCGGTGGCGCTCTCGGCCTACTTTATTAAAGGAAGCCTGCCACAGTGGCAACTGAAAGACATATATAAAGGCATGTTCCAATATATTGGTTGCCAAATTGTCGGCTTAATCCTCATTATTTACTTCCCGGCCATCGTTACGTGGTTGCCGAGCGTCCTTCGAGGGTAATTATGCGTGTACTTTTATTTCTGCTGTGCTTATTGCCTTTGCATGTGTGTCCTACGTATGCACAAGAAAAAGCCGTTGTTTTATTTGATCCGAATATGTATGGTTCCTACAGCTATGGCCCCTTTACATATGGCATGCCGCGCAGCGAAGTAGAAGCATTACCCGGAGCCGAAAAAGGTGAAGACAGCCTTGCGCAAGATATTTTTTTGCCCGAGCAGACATTTGCCGGTCTTCCTTGGACAGTTCGTCTCCATATGTATAATGACAAGCTTGTTCGTGTGAGCCTCATGGAGGCTTACACGCGCGAGCGCATGGATAGCGTCACTCAAGAACTTATGGCTCAAAAGCTTGTGGTCTTGGCCATAAGGTCAGACTCGCGCGAGTTTGATATTTATGGCGCTTCTCGCTCCGGTGATACGGAGACTGTGCGCCAAAGAATGCAAGAGGTTATGAGACAAACAAAACAAAGCGCTTCGTATGCGTGGTTTGATATGTCTGTTATGCCGGAAGGTATGGTACAAAATGCGCGGGGTCTTCGCGAGCTTCTTATGGGTAGCCCCGAAACATTGCGTCAAGTAGAAGTTGTTGTGCTTGCCGATGAAAAAACACATACCCCCCGCATTCTTTCAGTGGATTTTATTTTGCCTCTTCTCATAGACGAAAAGTAGCGCAAAAGGAAAAAGGTATAACTTATGTCACAGAAAATTTATTATATTCATGGCCTCAAAGCAGCACCCGAAGTGGGTATTATAGCTCCTTTACAAACAAGCGCAAATATAAAAGCCACATGCCTTGCATATTATGCAGAAAACTCGTGGGAACATAATTGGCAATATCTTCTTGAGCAAACCCAAGAAGCAGACGCCTCAAGCCTGTTCATCGGCATAAGCATGGGCGGTTTTTTTGCCGCACATCTGGCCGCACACCTTGGTGCCTATTGCTATTTGGCAAATCCTGTCATCTCCCCTGCCCTACAATTACAAGGTTTTGTTGGTAAGATGGAAGCTGGCGGACGAGACATCGAATTGACAAAGGATACACTCAATTCCTACCTTCATGCACCTGATCCACGCTTACCAGCTATGGAAAAAAGAATGGGGCTTATTGTAGCCGCGCATGATAGCGTAGTTGATCCGGCACACGCGCTTATCTATTTTGAGAAGCAGGCTCTTTTTACAGATACTGTGGACGATACACATCCCTTGGTGAAACAGACATCCATTGATTGCATGGTGAGGCGCTTATCTGCGTGGGAACTGGCATAAGTATTTTTTAAAAAATCAAAATTTGCAGGTCGTTCAATAAAGGTAAAGAAGGAAAAAAACGTGCAACACGTGGACGTGGACAGACATCAGTTGTTTGTTTTTTGCCTTTGCGTCAAAGGGGCGCAGTTGAAATTACCTTTATTCAACGACGTGCTAGGGACTACCGGCGATACGCTTTTTCGGTTATCTCTACGTCAGACTTGAAATTCTTGCTTGGTTATATACCAAAAAAGTGTCTTCCCTCAAAGTCAGTACGTCTTCTCTGATATACTACGAAAAGTGATTTTTCGACGAGAGTCCCCAGATTGTGTCTACTCAAGTGCCTTTTCGGGAACATATCAAAAAAATATATTCCTAGCGGAAACGATAAAGCATCTTGTGTAGATACAATCTAAAACATCTTGCCACGATAGCTGTCTCGGCGCATTTTTACTTCAGCGAAATTTCGCGTAAAATCCTGATACAGTACGCTCATATTATCCGTACAATCGTCACACACAGCTCCACCCCCCTTAACAAAGCGAGTTTTATAAAAGTGCGTTGACCTGTGCATTTCATATTTGTGCACAAAGGCATCCACAGCCAACAGAAAGTTATGGCTGTGAGAAATTAAAAGCACATTGACGCGAAGTTGCTTTACCAAAAGGACGATGACTTCGGCAAAACTTTTTTGGCGTGCAGGGTGTAAATACGCTTCGGGTCCGTCAATAATGAGTATGCTGCTCTTATCAAGCAAAGATTTTTGCAATAGAATCTTTATCATTGCCGCCATTTTGGTACCTGCGGCAAGGTTCATAAGAGGTTCATTCCTGCCTTCACATTGATATATAAGATGATTCATTGCATTCACTGCAAAGTGTCCGGGCACAAGCGAGTTGAGGCATGTATGAATTTTTGAATCAATGTCAACAAAGGGAGCCCTTATGGGCGGTTTGGCAAGGGCAAGGCGCAAGTGGTCGTGGT
The DNA here is from genome assembly GCA_964371965.1 of uncultured Desulfovibrionaceae bacterium. Lineage (GTDB taxonomy): Bacteria > Desulfobacterota > Desulfovibrionia > Desulfovibrionales > Desulfovibrionaceae > CAYJAD01. The sequence goes on along the minus strand of CAYJPE010000011.1, from coordinate 19,504 downwards.
GATGGCACAAGCCCAGATGCACATACCGGCTCTCATGCAGCATTATTCGGGGATTTTTCGACTGATGTTGCGACGCTATTGTTGCATTCAAATCATCAAGAAGAAAGGGATTATCTATAAGAAAACAGCGCGAATAAGGGAAAGCTGGCACAACGTCCCACGGCGGAAGGGGCGCATTGTTCTTAAGGGCTATGTGGAATGTCTGTTCAGCTGTTTGGAAGCACATCCGTGAAAAGACACGTTGCGTCGTACTTCTTTGCACACGACCTTCGAACTCCTTTTGAAACAATGTATTCAAATGTATGCGCGCACAATTGGGTGTATCTTGGAATGTTGGCGACAGCTGTAGAAAATTGTTTCGCACTTCTTGTACGCGGCGCAACAAAAGGTCAAGACTATGACAGACATGACGCGCCAGCATCTCGTCACGCACCCTTGGGCACTGTGTCATAAAGACATGCAGTCTTTGAATGTTTTCAGAAATTCTTTCAAAAAATCGTGATTCATCCGCCAATGCGACGTTCATGTCTTGTTGTGCTTCGTGAAGAAAGAGCACACTGTCATCAACATAGAGCTTCCAATCCTTCGTATGTTGAGGCAACATATGCCGCAATAAGACCGCGTCATTGTCCTTGCAGCATTCAAGCACACCGTTAAATACCCTTACAATGTCTGCTGCAAAGGGCTTCAAATAGCAAATTTTATCATGTTGTGTGCTTTTTTGCACATCTTGGAAGGCATTGCCAAGGCAGTATAAGATTTTGCCAACGGTACTCTTACCTGAACTATTAACACCAGCGACAATTGTGAGGCCATCAAGCTGAATGGTGGCATCCTCTATAACACCTATATTTTTGAGGGATAATTTCACACTGAGCTCCCCAAGAAAAGCGTCGATATAACTTAAGGAAACAGTGATTGAATGCCTTTTTGCTCTATAACAGCGTCAGACTCATTTCGCGAAATCCTCATATATATAAACATATCGTGTACTTCTCAAAATTCGCCTTTCTTATCAAAAACAAAAATTCAATAAATAAGCGTTACCTTAATCATGATACAAAAACTGCCCCAATGTTTCTATTACTTCCGTAATATCAAGCGGTTTTCCCAAGTGACCGTTCATGCCAGCGTCGAGACAGCGATCCACATCTTCCTTGAACACATTAGCCGTTAAGGCGATGATAGGCAAGGTTTTTGCGCGTGAATTCTCTAACTGTCGTATGCGGCGGGCTGTTTCATAGCCATCTTGTCGTGGCATATGTATGTCCATAAGGACAAGATCAAAGGCCATCACATCTTTTTCAATAATTTCGTAAGCCACAATACCGTCTTCGGCACAGGTGATTTTCAGACCCGTATGCTCAAGAAGTGTCATAGCAATTTCACGATTTATTTCAACATCTTCAGCGAGAAGCACGTGAAAGCCCGCAAAGCAATTGACATCGCCATTGACTTCTGCTGTCATTTGTGGCGCCGTACTTTTTTCAAGTCCCACAAATGTATTGATACAATCTACAAGGCGCGAAGGAAATATGGGCTTTGCAAGAATTTTTTCCACCCCAAGCTCCCGTGCCCTCGCTCGGGCAGCCTGATCGTTGCGCGGCATAATTCCTACAATGGCAGGATCTTCCATAATATCTTGAATGCGCAACACAAGATCACAACTGCGCATGTCCGGCAATTGTGCGTCAATAAAAATGATATCATAAGGAGGATGACTTTCTATGGCTACGCACGCTTCATGCGCCGTTGGCACCGTATCGCAAGACATATGCAGCGCATCAAGCATATGCACAAAGGCCTCGCGCGACTGGGCTTCGGCATCCACAAGAAGAATGCGCAGATGTCGACGCGCATTTTGTGGCACCTGCACAGGGATTTTTTCCGGCAAGGCGGTTCCTTTGTGCGCTAAAATATGAAAGGCGAACGTGGTGCCCTTTCCTTCTTGGGAGTGCACCTGAATGTTACCGTCCATGAGCTCCACAATGCGCTTTGATATGACTAGACCAAGCCCCGTGCCGCCATATTTGCGCGAGATGCTTCCATCGGCTTGTGAAAAAGCTTGAAAAAGTCGTGAAACTTGGTTTTCGTCCATGCCAATGCCCGTATCCGTCACGCTGATATCAAGAGCGCACTGGCTATCAGACACATCCGTATAAGCCACTTTTAAGGTGATGTTCCCGCGTTCCTCGGTAAATTTGATGGCATTGGATAATAAATTTGTGAGAACTTGCGCCAAACGTTGCTCGTCGGCTATGATACTCCAATCAATGGCATTGTCGAGAATAACGGTAAAGTTGATTTTCTTGGCTTCTACAGTGAAATTGATCACATTAACAACACGAATGAGCATTTGCTCCAAGTCGAATTCTATGGGGCTCAGTTCAAGCTTGTTGGCTTCAATCTTGGACATATCTAAAATGTCATTGATAACGCCCAAAAGATGGGTGGATGCCTCACCTATGCGCGTCAAACAATAATCTTTTCTTTCAAGGCTTTGTGCATCGTGCCCTATGTGCGTCATGCCGATAATGGCATTCATGGGGGTCCGGATTTCGTGGGACATATTTGCCAAAAAGAGGGATTTGGCCTGACTGGCCTTTTCTGCCTCAAGGCGCGCACGTTCCACATCACTGACATTGTGCAGCAAGACCATACCTCGCATGCCTTCATCATCGGCATCGTACATGGATTGCAGAGAGACGACAAAGTACTCCTTAACCCCCTTATGATTGGTAAGATGCTTTTGGATGGTAAATTCACGCCTTTCGTCCATACATCGTACGTACAACATGCGCATGTGCTGCTCATCTTCAGCATCAAAAAGCAGGGAAAATATGTCCCCGTAAAAAGAGCTTTGTAAGGGTTCCGCATGACTCATGCCAATATAGTGCACAAAAGCTTCTGAGGCATACACAAGGCGCCCCAGTCTGTTGAAAAGCAAAATCATGTCCGGACAATGCTTGAGCAGCAATGTCATATACTTGTCCTGCTTATTCTTTTCTGCCAACAAGGCAGCTGTCACACCGCTGTTAGCCACATTGGTGATCTCGGCGCGCTCTATGGTGGCGCTGAGGTTTTTAATGTGACGAACAAGCTTTTTATTGGCTTTGCGCAATAATTCCAGTTCTTTTTCTATGGACATACTTCCCCACAATCGCGTCTCTGAACGTGAAGTTCGTCAAGTATCATATATTCGAGACGTGCGTACTTGACAAGCAGCAATATAAGTCGTGTACTTTATTCCGAAAGAACACAGGCAGTGAAGGAGAAATTATGAAAGCGATTCACGCGTTTTTCAACGCCAACTTTCGGCATCGCATAGGTGGGGCACATCTCGCCCCGCGCATACAGCAAAAACATAGGTTGTTCACCCCCCAGTATTTCTGTGAGCAATTGCGCTTCTCCTAAGGGTTTGGTCCCAAGTATCATGGCTCGCCCCACACAGCCCACCATGAGGATGGCGGCATTGGCAGGGCGTTCTTCGGCGATTGTTTGCAAAACAGCCTTCGTTGAGCGTATGATTTCCTCACTTGTTTGCAAGGCAAGGTTCATATAGGCGCCCTCCGGCATTTCACCGCCAAACACCATGTGCCCTTCCGGCGTTACGCGCAACAATTCCCTGGCAACATTAGGTGCGCCGTCCTTATAATCCACTAAGAAAGGAATGGCAAGGCTTGCCCCCTCCCAATCCTTGGCAGAAAAACCTAGGGTAGACAAATATTGCATGACAGGCACGTCGTTGACTTGAGAGACAGTGCAAAAATCCGATGCGGTGATGGTGGCTCTCTTGTTCTTAATACCTGCATCCTGCAAGGAGGCAAAATAAAAGCGTGCATTGACAGGTCCCGCCATACAGAGCAATGCCATACTCGAAGGATGCGCTTCGCCATTATACACCACAAAGGACTCTGTGGCATCGCGGGTGTGGTCGCTGGCAAGAGCACCTATAATGGGTGCATCCCCGGAAGCCTGGGTCAAGCCAGAAATCATGTCTTGCCCCCCAAGGCTTTTGATAAAGGGCGCATAGGCAACAATGAGCGAGGCCTCCTCTTCAAGCGCTTCCTTCGCTTTGTCATAGGCACGGGCAATGCACTCCTTGTAATCCTCTCCCTCAAGGGGTTCGCTGATAACCGCGGCAAAGCGTACATTGTCGCTTTCCAGGATCACAAGGTTGAGCATCTCCCAGCCAAATCCTTTTTGCGTTGCCGAGGCAAAACTTGTCATGCCCACAATTTCAAAGGGTAAGGCTTTGCACAGCATTTCCACCACACCCTCATGTATGGCATCCACATGGGTAGACAAAATACCCACAAGCCTTTTTTCCTGTGCGAGTTCTTCTATATTGTAAGGTAATTGAGCAAGAATTTCATTGAGAGCTGCTTGAGGATCGTCAACCTCTTCCGTATGAGCCGTGTACATGCGCATGGTTCTTCTCCTTACACTGCGTATTCCTGCCGCGATACATCACAAAATGCAGGGACTTTTTACAAATCATTCTTAACGAACGCGATACACCTCATAAGAACTTTCGTCAACTCTCTCTTTCAAGACTTTTTTGAGTAAAAATCCGCTCCTGCACTAAATCAAAAAGTCTTACATTACAGCTTATTAGATTCATTTCCATAAAAACTGAACTCTCAAAAATCTTTTTAGATAATAGAAATATTTCTCAAAAAAATAGCGTACACATAACAGCACTCTCAAGCATCTGGAAAAAATCATGCATTTACGGTGCATGAGACATATAAAATGTCAATTCTTTTTTTGTTGGCGAAGCAAATCGCCTTTTTTTGCAGCCTGACAAAAGTTCCTGTGGATGCAAAAGAATGAACTCACACAAAAATCCAGATAGCGCACTGTATGAGTCATACATGCGTTGTCTGGATGTTATCTTGTTCCGAAAAGGACGCTATAGCAGGCTGTTGAAAAACGGCAATCTGCGTCGTCAGCGATAAAAAGCCAAACTGCTTATGTATGCTCAATACACTGCGCACCTTGACTTTTTTCGCTTCCTCGCATCTCACCATTTTTGAACAGCCTGCCTAGAATGGACTTTTTCAACAGGCTGATAGTTCCTCTTTTCTAAACGTCTGATCCTTTATTGGAAAAGATACGCATACTTCACAGCCAATCCGTCCGTTCTTTCAATAAGTCTCGCGGCCACATTTTCTATGTCTTCCAAGCTCAGCACGGCCACGTCATGAGCAAGAAGATACCCAAGGTGGCTGTCGCTTTGACTGAAGACCCATATGATAGAATAGACAGAGCCAACATGGGGGCGGTCAGAGAATTCTGGTTTTGTGGTGAGAACAAGACGAATTTTCGGCATATTTTTTTCGTTGAGTTGAAAAAGATTGCTACCGTTAAAAAGCTCTTTGAGGCGCGTAGAAAGGCGTATGCCAATGGTATCGGTACCTGTATGCATGACGGAAACTTGCGCTTTGCGCTCTTCCATGGTGATGGTCGTCTCCGGCTTAGGCTCCCCTGCCACAGGCTGAGCGGCAGTAGCATAAGAAGGAATACTCATGAGCGAAAAAAAGCAGAAAAGTATGGCAAAAAAGCAAATGTTTTTCATATTCATTCTCCTTAGCGCATATTATGAGGTGCCCGTATACTGCAATGAGTACATGAACGACTCAATAATCGACAATTCCTGTTTTGAAAGATCGTTAAATGAAAGCCCCACTACCACACGAGAAATACTATGATTGGCGCGGGTAACAACAGCTTCAACATTGAGCGTATCTTTCTGTGTCCATGCCTCCAAGACGAGGCGATGTCCCACAGCCAACTTGCGCAACACGGTACCATGAATGGCTTCCAAAATCAAACGGCACCCCGACATGGAAATATCTTGTATGACACCATAAAATTTATCTTCCACCCCTTCCAACGTAACCCCTGAAGGTATAAGACAGTCCATCCTCTTGGTATTACGCACTTCATACACTTTAAACTGTGACGGATATTGGCAAAATGCCAAAAAACGTCGCGGGATGGGCAAGGTAATGACAGTGGCAAAGGTAATATGATACCCACTTGTCCTAAAACGTCCCGCAATAGCGGCATTGTGTACCAAGTAGGCGTCGATGCCAGTCACAGTGGGAAACTTCAAAAGAAAAAAATTATCATGCTCATACCCTAAAAGTTGTGTTTCAAACTTTGTGTTATTCTTCAAAACACAGGTAAATGTCGTGCCGAGAGGAATTTCAAGCGAATGCAAAATCATAGGACAACACCTTGGAAAAACTTTTATAAAAATGACATACCTTGGGGATTGTCAGCCAAGAGCGTCTTTTCGTATTCTATCAAGACTCCAAAAGAAGAATGCGCTTGCTTTTGAGCATCAATATTCGTGGTATGCAATTGAAAAAAAACACATATGGCACACAAAACCGCGCGAGCAAAAAAGCAAGCTGCAAACATCAGCCGCTCAAGACGCAACTCAAGAGTACAAAGGCATCCACTCAACGCGACCTAACAGTCCGTTGAAAAAGCCCCATCTGCTGCGTCAGCTATAAAAACCCAAACATCTTATGTATACCCAATACACTGCGATGCTTGAATTTTTTCGCTTCCTTGCAGCTGGCACTTTTTGAACGGACTGCTGGAAATTGAGTTTTTCAACAGGCTGCTAAAAACCGCACTCTAAAGGAGGGCACGCAAAAAACGCATGCTCCTGCGAAGACGCCTCAGCGTTAAAAGACACGTGCGTATTCTCTAAAGCCCTTGCTTCATCCCTCGGCACAGCTACCGGCGCAAGATGTACGTGCCGACCGTGAACGCGTATGCGTTTTTCTGCAAACCACTGAATAACTTGCGGATACAGCCTGTGCTCTATTTTTTGTATGCGAACTTGCAGACATTGCGGCGTATCATGCGGCAATACAGGCACCGCACCTTGCGCAATAATAGGACCGCTATCAACCTCTTCCTCCACAAAGTGTACCGTACAGCCAGACATACGTACACCCCAGGCAAGGGCGTCCGCTGCGCCGTGTGCGCCAACAAAACTTGGCAAAAGAGCAGGATGCACATTGATAATACGACCTGCAAATTGGCGTATAAAAAGCGGTGAAAGCAAACGCATATAGCCTGCTAAAACCACAAGCTCTGCAGAAATATCATGCAAGGCTCGTGCCATAATTGTGTCAAAACTTTCTCTATTCGAATATTTAGTGTGGTCAAGGGAGAGGGTCTGCACGCCCGCGAGTGCCGCCTTTTGGAGGACGGGGGCTCCGGGTCGATTGCATACGACAAGACTTACGTGGGCATCAAGGCTACCCGCGGCAATCTTGTCAAAGATAGCTTGGGCATTACTGCCGCTTCCGGAAGCGAGAATTGCAATATTGAGAGGCATGGAGTTTTTCCTTATGTCTGTTCTCCGTTTATTATGCTCGTGCCCACTGAGGCGCTCTCATCAAATGCGCCCTTTCGGTTATCTCTACATCAGACTTTACTTGCTTTTTCGGTCAAATACCATAAGAGTATATTCCCTCAAAGCAAGCGCGTCCTCCTTGATATAACACGAAAAAACGCTGTTTGACGATAGCGCCCACAAAAGACGACACAAGAAAAATCCGTCAGGATTTCACGCCGATAAAGTAGAGCGAAACAACACGCTTTTTAGCTGACGATACAATCAAAAATTCGAGCATTTTCTGTTTGGATTTTCTTTGATAAAACGTGAGATACTGCCTCTGACAGGCTACTGAAAAGTGCTCATCTTCGTCAGTCCGTTCAAAAAGTGCCCGCTGCAAGGAAGCGAAAAAACTCAAGCATCGCTGTGCATTGAGCATACATAAGATATTTGGATTTTTATCGCTGACGCAGCAAATAGGGCTTTTTCAACGGACTGATAAGGCTCGTCCCTCACCTAAGAGTTACGCTTTGGCGCCCTTCCTGGAGAAACAAAAAAAACATGCAATGTCGGGCAGGTAGACATACACACCTTATTTATTCTTTTCCCCGCTCTTCAAGGGCGCCGTAGCAGCCTGTTGAAAAACTCCATTTTTGACAGTCCGTTCAAAAAGTGCCCCTCTGCAAAGGGCGCAAGGAAGCGAAAAAAGTCAAGGCGCGCGGACCGACCCGAAGGGCGCCGAAGGCGTAGCCGTTACACGAGGAACGAGTGTTACGGCTATCGAGAGCAACGCGTATTAGACATACATAAGCGGTTTGACTTTTTATCCCTGTTCCGAAGGGGACGCCGCAGATTGCACTTTTCAACGACCTGCTATGCATTTTCTTCGAGACTGGTCAGCAAGGCTTCGCCCACAGTCTTACCAAGAGCATGACACATCTTCAAAGATTCATGATTCGTGCTCCACTGGTGGCGCAAAGGCTCGCAGGGCATGTCAAACTTCATAGACGCCAGCCATTCGTGGATGATTTTAGGACTTTCGCCCGACCAACCATAGGAACCAAAGGCCGCGCCAATGCGGTTTTGCGGGCGCAGTCCCTTCATATAGGTAAGCATGGAGGCCACAAAGGGCATGACATTATTGTTGTGCGTAGGACTTCCTACAAGCACGGCGCCGCAGTCTGCAAGCTCCGTCATCACGGTACTATGGTGGTTTTGCTTTAAGCACATGAGACGCGAAGGCACACCCACCTCTTCAAGCCCGCTTGCAATGGCCGATGCCATGGAGGCCGTGCTTTTCCACATGGTGTCGTATACGATGACCGCCCGTTTTTGCCTTTTTTGCTCCGCCATAGTTTTATAAATGTCCAAAATAAACTTGACACCCTCTTCACCGCGATGAATAAGCCCATGATCGGGAGCAATCATATCAATGTCCAAACCCTGAAGACCATCGATAGCCTTGATGACTTGAGAGGAGAAAGGCAGGACGATGTTGTAATAATATTCTTTGACGGCCTGCATAATGTGTGCGCGCGGAATTTCGTCGCCAAAACGTTCCGTGCAAGCAATGTTTTGACCAAAGGCATCATTAGATATAAGCAATTTGTCTTGTGGAATATAGGACACCATGCTGTCCGGCCAGTGTAACATCCGCGTTTCAACAAATGTGACAGTACGCTTGCCTATGGATATACTCTCACCATTTTTGACGGGATGTACAGGCCAACCGGTGGTATCAAAATACCCCGCCATGGACTTGGCTCCCATGGCGGAGCAAAAAATTTTCTCCGGCTTGTAGCGTTCCACCACCTGCGCCAAAGCGCCCGCATGGTCAAGCTCCAAATGATTGCACACAATATAATCAATTTTGTCCGTCACCTTGGCAAGACGACACAAAAGCGTTCCGGCGTCATGGGCGGCAACAGTATCGAACAAGACGGTCTTTTCATCTTTGACAAGATAGGCATTGTAGGTGGAGCCTTGGGGAGATAAAGAATAGCCGTGAAAATCACGATTATCATAATCTACAGCACCAACCCAATAAATATCTTTTTTAATTTCAATAGCTTTCATATACTTCCCTTTTTAGAAAGACAAGACCATTACGTGAAAGTGCGCTTTGCACACAGGTATAACTCCTTGCCGCCACGCGTGCAAAGCGCACAGACAGCAAGGAGTGTGAGGTCAGTTAAGGGAGCCCTGATATCACAAATGTGAATCGCTGAACCGAACTGTATGGCTTTGCTTGCCGATTCTTTGACCTGCAAAGCATGCATCGCACATTTCCAAACAATTCATACAAAGAGATTCACGCCAGATGCCTCATGCAGATAAGGCCATGACTCCGTGACAGCTGTGCTTCCTTCTCTATTCATTGACTCGCTCACGAGCCAATTCGCCAATAAACTCAGATCTTAGCTGGGGCTGAACTGATCTTTTGTGGCGCCGCATACGGGACACACCCAATCAGCGGGCACATCGGCAAAGGCCGTACCTGCGGCCACATTGGGTTCATCGCCTTCGGCGGGATCATATTCATAGCCACATAAATCACAGGTATACTTTTCCATATTATTGCTCCTTTATGCTTTCCAAAGACCATGTAAGTTACAGTATTCACGAACCGTAACATTTTCTGCCATCGTACAGAATTCCGCCACAGGAGCATCGCCCGGCTTGAGGAATTGCTTATAGCTTATACCGTCGGCAATAAGTTCGATCCAAGGGATATAATGGCTTTCTTCCATGGGATGCGCAACGCTCCCCACGGTGACTTTATAGCCTGTGGCAGTTTTTTCCACCACAGGTACATGCTTTTCCTTGGCGGCGTCAGTAACACCTTCTTTCAAAAGTTTCGCTGGGTTACCGCAACATACCAACTCGCCTTCGGAGGCATTCAATGATTCAACTAATGCACCACAAGCGTCACATTTATACACTTCCAAAAATTGGGGCATAAATAATCCTTTTTTTTATGGTTATGGAATCGTCGAAACACACTATCATTCCCAACACCCGCCATACAAATTTTTTGGCAGAATAGCAAGGACATTTTCCCGACGAGTTCCTGAACATCGTGTGTATTATTGCTGCAATTTTCTGCTTCTCCAAAAAAACACCGCTTAACCATAGCATTAAACACAGCCATGGTCGAGGTTTTTTTTATTTTTTTGCAAAAATATTGCACGTTCCCACACGCACATTTTGCACCAAAAAAAAATTGCAATATACACACGCATGCGGCATACTGACCCGCGCCCCTAAACAATCATAAAGGAAAAACACATGCAGAAAGAACTCCTTGATATTCTTGCCTGCCCACGCTGCCACGCGAGCCTGATTCTCCAAACAGAAAACGGTACCGCACAAGAACCCACATACACTGGCCTTGTGTGTCAGCCTTGCGGCGTACTTTATCCCATTCGCGACGACATTCCCATCATGCTGATAGAAGAGGCAATACCGTTCGCGCACGCATCAAAAACACACGATGCGCCCTCAACACATACCAGACACGCAACAAAGGATACCGACACATGCGCATCCTCATAGCTTCCGATATCCACGGCGCCATTGACAGCGTACGCTTTCTACACAAAAAAGCCCGAGAACGCACACCACAACTCTGCATTCTCTTGGGCGACTATCTCTACCACGGCCCCAGAAATCCGCTCCCCAACGCCTACACCCCCAAGGACGTGGCTCTTATGCTTGCCGACATAAGCGAATACGGCGCAGACATCATAGCCGTGCGCGGTAATTGCGATGCCCATGTGGATGAGGAACTGCTCCCCTTTCCACTCAGTGACAATGCGTGGATTCAGGCGGACGGCTTTTCCATCTATGCCTGCCACGGGCATACACTTGGTCGCCATAACCCTGATTTTTCTGCCATTCCTGCGGGTACAGTAGCGCTGACAGGCCACACCCACGTACCCATAGGAGAAGTGCGCGGCCATGTTTCATGGTGGAATCCGGGCAGTATAAGCTTGCCCAAAACGGGCTATCCCCGTTCTTACGGATTTTATGCTGATGGAGTTTTTTCTGTGCACGACCTCGATGACAACATTGTCTTGCAACATAAAATACGTTAATCGCGATGCCACACACGTCTGCGCTCTCACATAACACAGCGCCTTTTCCGGTAGCTTTTGCACGCTGCACACAGTATACGCCAGATGCCGTACAGCATGCCGTCGAACGCGTTCTTGACGCTATCCACTTAAAAAAACTCCTGTCGCGGGGCAGTCGCGTTCTCGTCAAGCCCAATCTGTTGCGTGCACACGCACTCACATGCACACACCCCACCGTTGTGCGCGCACTGTGCGCCTGCCTGCTCGACTTGGGTATACAGCTACGTGTGGCCGATTCCCCGGGTTTTGGCAATGCCCCCTCCGTGGCACGTTTTATTGGGCTTGAAGATGCCCTCTCCCCCCTCGGCTTGCGCGTAGAAAACTTACATGACCCCGTGCCCATCCCATTACACTTTCACGAGCACAAAAAACGCACGTGGGGTATTGCCCGCCTTGCCCTCGAAAGCGACGCCATCATCTCCCTGCCGCGCGTGAAAGCCCACTCACAAATGTGCCTCACCTTAGCGGTAAAAAATATGTTCGGCTGCATATGTGGTTTACGCAAAGCTTTGGCGCACGCCGTGCAAGGGCATACTTACGACGAATTTTGCCATGGCATCCTCCAAATGTACGCGGCACTTCCCCCCACAGCAGCGCTTGCAGACGGCATTACAGCCATGCACATAACAGGACCATCCGGCGGAAAAGCCTTTGAGCTTGGCTGTATTGGCGCAAGCCCCAACGCCATGAGCCTCGACACGGGACTCTATACCCTCCTCGGCGCCAAAGCCGAAAACGTACCCCTCTGGAACGCTGCCCAACAAGCACGTCAAAAAACGGGGCAAAAAACATGGCCGCAAGCATGTGCCGAAAACATACACTATCCCCTCCTCCATCCCAACGACATTGCACCGCAAAATTTTATATTGCCACGTACCCTAAAGCATGTATCTTTTCAGCCGCACAGATTGCTGCAAAGCTTACTCAAAAGAATCTGGACACAAATCAAAACACGCTAACAGGCTGCGCACCCACGGCACACAAAACACTTTACACAGGAGATACATTTTATGACACACATACTCCCCAACGAAACGGACATCTACGCCCTCACAGACAGCACGCTCAGTCTAGGACGCCCCCTACAAGACGTCGTCGCCGAGCTCCTTACTGCCGGTGTCAAAATTCTCCAATATCGCGAAAAAAAACTCAAAGCAGGCGACATGTTACAAGAATGCCGTCTACTGCGTTCCATGACAGCGCAAGCAGGCGCCTGTTTTATCGTCAATGACCACGTGGACATTGCCCTCCTTGTCGATGCAGACGGCGTTCACGTGGGTCAAGAAGATTTGCCCGTTGCCGAAGTGCGGCGCCTCATTGGCCCTCACAAAATCATTGGCTTATCCACCCACAGTCCCGAACAGGCACAAGAAGCCGTGGCACAAGGCGCAGACTACATTGGCGTTGGCCCCATTTTTGCCACGCAAACGAAGGAGGACGTCTGCGCCCCGGTCGGACTCTCCTACCTCGACTGGGTTGCCAAAAATATTCATCTGCCCTTTGTGGCCATTGGCGGCATAAAGCGCCATAATATTCAAAGTGTTGTCACGCACGGCGCCACATGTTGCGCCCTCGTGTCTGAACTTGTGGGCGCCGAGCATATCGCACAGCGTGTACAGGAAATACGCGCTGCCATGTAAGGCCTTTTTTCTGGTGAAGGGAAGGCGTTCGAGGGAGAAAGGGAAGCTTTTGGACTTTGGCAACAGCTCCCTCTTCCCTTAGCAGCCCGTTATTCCATGCTAAACGTCGCCTGTGCCTTCATCATGTTTTCGCGTACATTCACCCCAAAAGGACAGTTTGGCTCGCACGTCCCACACAGAATACAGTCGTCTGCATTTTTTGTCAGCGAAAGATAATGTTGACGAACGCTATCGGGAACACTCCCTTGTTGCAGTGCCAAGTCTAAGTATTTTGTCACTGCCGCAATATCAATTTGAGAAGGACAAGGCTGGCAATGATTGCAATACATACACCTGCCCGTCATGACAATGTCTTTACCACTTGTAAAAATATGCGCATACTCTCTGTCTTGGGAGGGCACTTCATAATAGCGAAGGGCTCGCGCTACTTGTTCTGGGGTATCACAGCCGACAAGGACCACCTTGACACCACTGCGATCCAAGGAATATTGTATGCACTGCGGCACTGTCATGGCGATACCAAAGGGTGAGCTTTTTTCGTTGAGCAAGCTCCCAGCGCCGAGCGCCTTCATCACAGTAATAGCAATACCGTGGTTTTCGCAAGCGCTGTAAAGCCTTTGTCGCGCAGTATCGACGGTCCAACTGCTCTCACCAAGCCCTTTATATTCAATCAAGCTCTCTATATCCGTATCGGCATGTTCCATATCATAAGCCGGATTGATACTAAACATCAGTACGTCAATCACACCGCTTTCCACGGCTTTCAACGCCGTTTTAGGATTGTGGGAGCTGAGCCCTATATGACCAATTATACCCTTTGCTTTTAGCTCTTTAGCATATTCAATAATCTCGGTTTCAAAGACGGACTGATAATCTTCCTCAGTGTCAACATAATGTATCATACCGATTTCGATAAAGCTTGTATGCAGTCTTGTGAGAAGGTCATTAAAGGACGCTTTGGTTTTTGCGATATCACGCGTTCGACCATATTGCGCATCTTCAAACACAGTACAGAGATGCCCTTGAATGATAAATTTTTCTCGCCTTCCCTTGATTGCATCACCGATAATGTCTCTTGTAGGTGCTTGTGGCATAAATACGTCGATAAAATTTATGCCGCCTTCCACAGCCGTATCGATAATGGCTTTTGCTTGTTCTGCACTTTTTCCGTTGAACCATTCACCGCCAAGACCTATTTCAGATGCTCTGAGACCCGTTCTTCCAAGTGTTCTATATTTCATATAATCCCTAAGACTTTTGCCGTTGTGCTTTTATGTTTGTTGGGCGTTTTGCGTACGTAGTCTGCGCCTGCTTATTACGGTATCCTCTTTGCCCTTTATTTCTGGCAATTCCCCTATATACAGTTGACTGTGAACGATGTATTTCTCGTCCAATTTGAGGAATTGATTTTCCGCTTTTATTGCCGCATAAATGAAGTACCTTTCTTCACTCACAAATGCTCCTATCCTTGCCGAGAATGAAAGCAACAAAGTGACACATCTCTCTTTTTTTCTCAAGCCCTAACAGGCTGTTGAAAAACTCAATTTCCAGCAGTCCGCTCAAAAAGTGCCAGATGCAAGAAAGCGCTTGTACTGTGCGAGGCACAGTGAAAAAATTCAAGCATCGCAAACTGACCTAAAGGGCGCCGAAGGCGTAGCCGTTACACGAGGAACGAGTGTTACAAATGTCAAAAGCAACGCGTACTGGGCATTCATAAGATGTTTGTATTTTTATCCCCCTATCCGAAGGGGACGCAGCAGGTGGTACTTTTTCAACGGACTGCTAAACGCTGTCGAGTTGAATGCACGCTTCACAAAAGTATCAAATCAATCCTCCATAAAAACAATCCTAGACTACCCCCAAAAAAGGTGCTAAAAAAAGCTTGCCTTTAATATCAATAATGATTACTAACAAAGAAGAGAAAGGAGGACACTATGAACAGTCTACAAAATATCAGCTATGACATTGATTGGAATTTAACCCCAGAACATGCCGTCACCATGTATCTTGAGTGGGGCAACAATGACTGGAATGCGGAGTATCCACCTGTTCGTTCCAAGGATGATTTTTCCACATATTTTGTGGTAGATACGTGGGACAAAGAGCCTTTGTTGCGCTTGGTTCGGCGTAATTCCGAAGCTGCCGAAGACATTTTCACCATGCCTTTGCCCACACACTTGCGTGAAGAATTTTATGCAGAATACGCCAACCTCAAGGGAATTTTTACCCCCACGGAAGGCATCAAACTTTGGTTGCGGGAGCAGATGGGTTAGCAGCCAATTGAAAACACCATGTGAGGTGCTGTCGTCAAATTGCGATTTTTCGTGTTATATCAAGGAAGAGGCGCTTGCTTTGAGGGAATATACTCTTATGGTATTTGACCAAACAAGCACGCGACGTCCGACGCAGAGTCGCTTTGATAAGGGCTAAAAGGCGCATTTGACGACAACGCCTAACAAAATATATTCATAA
Source organism: uncultured Desulfovibrionaceae bacterium (assembly GCA_964371965.1). Taxonomy (GTDB): domain Bacteria; phylum Desulfobacterota; class Desulfovibrionia; order Desulfovibrionales; family Desulfovibrionaceae; genus CAYJAD01. Next base: position 3,890 of record CAYJPE010000011.1, on the reverse strand, counting down.
AAAAATATAAGGGGAGGCCGTAACAACCTCCCCTTATATTTTGTATATTTTATGACTCTATCAACACACTATACTTCTTTCCCACCCCACCACTTCTTTTTAAGCCATAAAGACACATGCACAAGGCCAATAAGCACAGGCACTTCCACCAAAGGACCTATAACAGCCACAAAGGCTTCGGGAGAATTGAGGCCAAAGACTGCAATGGCCACGGCTATTGCCAATTCAAAGTTATTGGAGGCCGCCGTAAACGACAGTGTGGCGGACTCTTCGTAAGTGGCACCTACCCGCTTTGATAAGTAAAAGGACACAAGAAACATGAGGACAAAATAAATAAGTAAAGGAATAGCCACCTTCACCACGTCCATAGGCAACTGTACGATAATGTCGCCCTTAAGAGAAAACATAACAAGAATGGTGAAAAGCAAAGCACGTAAGGCCCACGGGCCCACCTTGGGAAGAAACACATTTTCGTACCAATCAAGTCCTTTCACCTTAAGGCCGTACATGCGTGACAAAAAGCCTGCAATAAAGGGAATACCAAGATAAATGAACACGCTCTCAGCAATTTGCCCCATGCTTATGTCCACAACGACACCCGTAAAGCCAAACCAGCGCGGGAGTACCGTGATAAACACATATGTATACACAGAAAAGAAAATCACCTGAAAGAATGAGTTAAAAGCGACAAGGCCGGCGCAATATTCTCTGTCGCCTCCAGCAAGGTCGTTCCACAAAATAACCATTGCAATACAACGAGCAAGGCCAATAAGAATAAGGCCCACCATATAACTGTTGTCACCCGACAAAAAGAGCATTGCCAAGAGAAACATAAGCACAGGGCCAATAATCCAGTTTTGCACTAAGGAAAGCAACAGCACTTTTTTGTTACGAAATACATGTCCCAAATCTTCATATTTCACCTTGGCAAGGGGCGGGTACATCATAACAATGAGACCAATGGCAATGGGAATATTCGTGGTTCCCACCTGAAAAAAATTAATCGCATCTTTGATACTTGGTGCCATCCAGCCAAGCCCCACACCAATACCCATGGCAAGAAAAATCCATAAGGTCAAATAGCGATCTAAGAACGAAAGTTTTTGCATAACATTCTGTGACATACTCTTCTCCTCACACCCTCACAACAGTAAACGCTGCCTATTTTTTTCCACAACAACAAGGAGCGCCGGTACCGGCTACAGCTCCGCACGCCTCATCAAACCATGCCACAACTTCATCTTTTGTGGGCACTCGACTTGTGAGCTTTACCACACCATTCACACTCACCGCAGGCGTAGATAAAATCCCTGCTTGCATAATTTCTTTTAAGTCTGAAACTTTTGTAATGGTAATATCACCGCCTCTTGCCGCTGCCACTTCCTTAACCACACTTTCAGCCTCACTGCATTTCGCACAACCAGGGCCATACACTTTTACTTCCATGTCATCTCTCCTTTTTGCATTTTATAAAATATGGGGGCCAACAAAGTTGAAAAACCACCCCACAAGCGTAAACATAATCCATAAGTAACACAGAAATGTTGCTTGCAACTTCCACGTCATAATTTGACGCAACAACATAAACTCCGGAATACTCGCCGCCACAGAACTCATGCAAAAGGCCAGTGTTGTGCCAAAAGGCATGCCTTTCATGAGCAAGCTTTCCATAACAGGCACAATACCTGTCACGTTTGAATATAAAGGGATTCCCACAAAAACAGCCGTTGGCACTGTCCACCATTCGCCGGCTCCAAGGTTTTCTGCAAACCAATTTTCCGGCACAAAACCGTGCAAGGCCGCGCCCACGCCCACGCCAATAAACACCCACTTCCACACGCGCTTAAAAATGCTCCGTGTTTCCGAATACGCAAAAGTATGACGTTCATGCACGGAAAGCTTGGGTGCCGGAGCACCGTCTGCTGAAGGCACATGCGCCGGTGCATGCTGCATGGCTTCCGCTATAAAAGGCTGAAGCCAGCGCTCAGCACGCAAGCTGTCCATCACAATGCCACCCACAATACCCGCCAACATGCCCACAGCCACATACAAAAGCGTAAACTTCCAGCCCAAAAGACCCCATAGGAGCACCACGGCTATCTCATTTATCAGGGGCGAAGTAATGAGAAAAGACATGGTGATTCCTATGGGAATTCGTGCAGTGGTAAATCCCAAAAAGAGCGGAATGCTGGAACACGAGCAAAAGGGCGTTACGGCACCAAAGGTGGAGCCTAAAACATACCCCACGCCACGCCCCTTGCCTGCCAAATAGTCCCGCACACGCTCCACATTGAGAGATGCCCGCGCAAAACCGATTATGTATATGAGCGCCACCATGAGCATGAGAATTTTTACTGTATCATACAGAAAAAATTCCAAAGAATGTGCCACGTGCGTAGCCCACTCACCCCATAGCGGCGCGCTTTGTACATCGAATAAAGAAAAAACAAGCCAGTGCGAAACAGGCAAAATTTGTGTATAGACGACAAACCACAGCACAGCCAAAACCAGCACCACCGCAAAGTATTGACTAGTCCACGTGCCTAAAAAATACTTTTTTGACATTTGTTCACTTGCCATAACTGTACTCCACACCGACTACTTATTGCTCTTTGCAACATGTGCTTGATAGTCGTTCAAAAATGCTTCCACACGCTGTTCCAATGCCTGCAGCGTTGCATCAAAGGCCGATTGGACTGCCATGTCGTCACCCTCTGCCCTATCCGGATCAGGCATCCCCCAATCCAAACGACGTACACCCCCAATATAGGCAGGACACGATTCTGCCGCCGCAGAAGCACATAAGCTTATGACTACATCAGGCTTGGCTGGCAGTGCATCCCACGATGAGCTTTCAAGCCCCGTAACATCAATACCCGCCTCCACAAGCGTTGACAAAGCACGTGGATGAACCTTCCCTGTGGGCTTACTCCCGGCACTCATGACAAAAACATCGTTCAGTGCTTCTTGCTCTATCCGTCGTCGTAAGAGTGCCTCAGCCATAATGGAGCGACACGAATTTCCCGTACATAAGCATAAAATATTCATATTCCGTAACAACCTTTTTTCACATTGCTTTTTCAAACAATTTAACACTTGTTGAATAATCAAAATTTTTAGGCAAAAAAACACGACCTCACAAGCATCGGCATGGTGGCAAATCATCCCGAAACACTATTTTTATCCTCACATCTTTCACAAGTAGCGTTTTGCGCACACGTTTCCTGCAAAGACTGCACGACATCCACTACATCCACTACATCCACGACATCCACGTCTCTCTCCGGCAAAACACCGGGAGCAACGCGGCTTGCCGCACGACATGCAAGACAATGCCCCGGATCTTTGGCACAACATTCTTCCGTCAAATAGGCCACCATTTGCAGCATAACGGGGATGTTTGCTTTATAGCGCATAAAACGGCCTTCCCTCTCCACATGTGCCAAGCCGCTATGTACAAGGGCTTTGAGGTGAAAGGACAAATTTGTGGAGGGAATATCAAGTATAGTAGACAATTCTCCGGCCACAAGTCCTTCAGGCGCATACTTTACGAGAAGGCGAAAAAGTTCGAGCCGCACATCAGACGACAAGGCTTCAAATATTTTACAAGCGTGCTTCGTTTCCATGAATTAATAATTCAACACTATTTGAAATATGTCAAGTCCTCATTGCAATAAATGAGAAAAAAATACCACCTACAGGCAATGCCCTCATTACATAGAGAATAAATTTAGGGAAACACTGATTAAATAAAAATATATATGAAATTTACTATAAAATAATTGCGAAAAAGAACTTCTCCTATATCAGTCATTGCGGATTCATCTTTTCAATGCATTAAACAGATGAATAATTAAAGCGTTTTGAGGGGATGGGGGGAGTTTGAGGGG
>CAYJPE010000010.1:0-31391 GCA_964371965.1 uncultured Desulfovibrionaceae bacterium | reverse complement strand
CATTAGCTTGTCATTGGAGAAAACACACAAAAACACAACTGTAGTACTAGGAAAACACTGATCAATTATTTTTCTTGAGGGGGGAAGGGGATCTTTTACCAAAACCCAAAAGATTCCCTTCCCCCCTCAAACTCCCTCATCCCCTCAAAACGCTTTAATTATTCATCTGTTTAATAAATTAAAAAGAAGTATACTTACTCAGCGTTTCCTTAAAAATCTGCTACGCCTTGCAAAGCGTACCAAAGGGACAATACGCACAGCGCACACTCGAACGCGCGACAAAGTGCGTGGCACTGTACATATGACGCAGCACAAAGGCAAGAAGGCGCGGTATCCGCATACTTAAAATCTCCGTGCGCTCTTCAAGACTCACACTTTTATCCAAAAAATATTGCTCACTTCCCGTTTCGCCAAGGTCTATCCATGCTGCATTCCCCACAGTGTCTGTCGGATAGCTATGCTTCGCCATAAATAAATAACTCGGCAACTGTAATGAAGCAAAATTCTCTGCCACGATATCAAGAAGTGCGTCTCCGTTCGCTTGAATTGTGTCTGGCTGACCTGTACCAGTTTGGCCTACATCAGTTTGGCCTGAAGATTGCCATGCCTCAAGCTTCTCAAAAAAACCGGCATCCGACCACGCGTTCTTATTCACCCTTGGCACTTTTCCTGTTTTATAGTCAAGAATAAGAAGCGTATTTTCGCCGCCTCCGGCAAGTGCACATGGGCGCTTGTCAATCCTGTCTGCCTTGCCTTTAAGGAGGCATGTCGTTTCTGCATCATGTGGAAAAATGGCCAGCGGCGCTTGCAGTGTTTTTTCCACATCCACAATATGGGTGCATTTCGGTTGCTCTGCAACATAGTTGGCAAGACGGTGGGGCGTGACAATGTGGAGTAGGAGCAGGCTGTCGGGTGGAATATTGTCTGCCAAATCGCTTTGGGCAAGACAGTCTTTGTATACTTGCTGCATCTGCGTGTGGCTTAGGCTGTCCTTGTTGAACTGTGTGCCCCTGTGTGGCGTATACAGTCTTTCCATAAGAGTATGTAAAAGGTTGCCCACGGCGGGTATGTCTTCGCCTTCGCGCGCGCTGTCGAGGGGGCGCAGGCGATACAGATATTGCCATGCGAAGCGTTGGGGGCAGTGCAGGTAACTGTCGAGTTGGGTGGGGGAGATGCCCCATTGCATCATGGCACACAGGCGTTTGTGGATGGCGGAATTACGCATAAGCATTCGTGATTGCGGAACAATAGGACGAACGGGACATTGTGCCGCCATGAGGGGTGGGGTGCCCTTGTGTAAAAGGATTTTACGTGCTTGTTCTTCTTCCCACAAGCAAGCATCCACAAAGCGGCTTTGTACCTTTTTTTGATCAAACAAGGTACTTTCACTTTCTTGCCAAAAGAAGTACACGTCCTTGGCGGCTGCCATGAGGCGATAAAATGTGTGAGCCACAAGACGTTCGCGGCTATGTGATGCGGGCAGGCCAAGGCCGGAGCGCAGGGCATCGGGCAAAAGAGGGTCTTGGGCAGAAAAGCCGGGCAAAACGTCGTCGGTGGCGTCCACAAAAATGACACGCTCAAAGTGCAAAAGGCGCGTTTCCAGCATACCAAGTATTTGCAAGCCTGTAAGGGGATCGGCCTCAAAGGGAACGCGCTCTTGTGCGAGCAGTTCTCGTGTGATGTGAAAAAGGCTTTCTTGCGGTAAGCTTTCATTGGCAAGGGTGCTGCCTTTGAGGCTGGGTATGCAATGTATCAGCAGTCGGTACAAACTTTCTGCATCAAGGGGATAGCGCTCCCATACTCCGTGTCCGTCATCCAAAAGCATATGACACAAGCTCGTGAGTGCATCGCACATGTGCTGCGCGGTGGTCATATGCGTAAAATTACTCACAAGGTGCTGAAAGATTTTTGCGAAAAGTGCGCCTGTAGTGTCGCAGACTTCCGCGTTTGCAAGAATATGTTCCATAAGCTGTATGGGATCCACATAGGCATGGCCTTGACGTAGATGTTTTTCAAAATCATAGAGCAGTTGACGTATGCTGCGCGTCTTCTCCTTTGTCTCATCGTGCTGTGAACCGAGCATGGTAATGTAGGGGTGTTGCACACAATGGAGAAGGTGGCGCCAGTAATACGTTTTGCTTTGCGCTGCATCTACGTGAAGCACGCGGGCAGACAGGTGCATTTCAAAAATCGCGTTCAAAAGTGCCATGAGTGATGATTTGTCGAGAGGATAGCCCATGGACACGTTGAAGTCGGCAAGCGAGCCGTCCTGTGCGCGCGGAAGGTGATGCAAGGTGGGCATGAGTATGTCAGGACTTGTGAGCACAAGGGCTGTACTTGGAGCTGGGCTTTCGTTGTCTGTATCAAGGAGATTATGCACGCCACGCAGTTGTGAATGCACATCATAACCTGCCATAAAATGATAGCGAGGCCTATGGGGTGTTGCTTGTTCTGTGATGAGCTGTCCTTGTGCTCTCCATTCCTTCATCCACTGTTTATGGTCAAGGCAGCTCCAGTGGCCTGCTTTCTCGTGTTTGAGTATGGCGGGGTCTGTATGTATGCATATATGAGCGCCCTCCATGCGCCCATGCTCTTGCTCTTGTCCCTGCCAAAGTCGATGAAAGAGCGTGCGTTCTGTGCGTGTAGGCGCAAAAAATCCCACAACAAAAATGTGACGCGTGTTCTGCCCATGTCCGCAAAGGAATGAAGGCAAGGGCGCTGTATTCTCTGCAAAACGCTCTGCCGCCATCAAAGCGTCAAGCCCCGGGGTCGTCCAGCCACGCTCACGAAGCAAAGTGCGATAATGTCCATATATGCGCCCGAGGACTGACAAAAGGGCGGCGGCTGTGTCGGACACTTCACCTTCGGTATAAGGAATGTCGTGTACGATGCGTGATTGCAGCATATATTCTTCAAACAGGCGCGCAAGGCGTGTGCCCCATGGCAAAAAGTGGGCAAGATCCATGGCAGAAAATTGCTGGCGAATGTCTATATCATATGTGTTGGGCACATCTTCCTCTGCCGCTTTGTGCACGCACGTGTAAAGCAGATGCGCACAATCAAGAGAGGACGCCGTGCGAAGCCCTCCCTCGTGCGTCGGACGCAAATGCTGCACAAGCTCTGCGATGGTGAGCATATGCGGTATGAGCATGGGGCGGGCTAAGTGTTCATGACGTCGAATAATGTCGAGTATATAGCGTCGAGGTCTTTTATGCGGTAATATAATAACGCTGTGCTCTTGCAAATTGTACGTGTGCTTGCAAATATACTGCAATACGTCCGGTAAAAAAGGGCGTTTCCAGTCAAAAAGAGAAAAGGGGTTTTTCATATTATGCTCCCAAAAGAGTGTCTGAGTGCCATTGGGGTGTCACCAGCAGTTCTGATGCGACCTCCCCGGCACGGCACATGCGGCACAGCCGTAAATCCAAATACACAAGCAGGCCTTCGCTTGGAGGGAGTGCGTAACCGCCTCTTGTTGGCAAGCTGTCCAACAACCTTAAATAACGTTGTATTTGTGATGTGTTACCCTGATGTTCATGACCGGATTTATAGTCGATGACGCGCCAGCCTGCACCATTATGGGGCGGTATAAGCACATCCACACGATGCAATGTGCCGTCGGCGTCAAGAATTTCCTGCTCCGGCAAGGCATGGTGCGTGTGGATGCCGGGCAAGGTGCCGTACCAGAGGAGCGTTTCCAGGCATTGTTGCCGCAGCGTTTCACGTTCTTTTGTGGACGTGGGCAGTGGTGCTGCCGTGAAGGTATGAAAGGCATGGTCAATGGCAGCATCGGCGATATGTTCACTGCTTCCCTTGTGGGATGGGGCAAACATGCTTTGCCACACTTCAAGGCAATAGTGGAGCAAAAGACCACGCTTGCGCGGCGAGAACGTGTGTTGTTCGTGTTGCGTGGAGACGAGCTCCCCAAGAGGATTGCGATAAATTTTGAGGCTTGGCAGCCAGTGCATGGGCGGGGCTTGACGGGGTACAGTGTCGGGTTGAGGTGTGTGGCATGGCATTCTTTGTGGTGAAGAGCTTGTATGTTCTCTATCCTGTATGTCCTGTGAATCCTGTATGCTCTCTGTCTCTTTTGCGCCCTGTGTGCCTTTTGTAAAGGATGTCGTCAAACCTGCCGCATCAAATAAAACATGAAGAGCTCGGGCAAGATGACGCTTTTTATTATTTTCTGCTTGAGTGTTAAGAATATGCATTTCATCCTCTGCACGAGTACACGCCACATACAGCACGTTAAAAGCCTCAAGGACATCTTGCGCGATGGCATCATAATATATGTCGCCCATCTCCTTACAACGCGGAATAAATAATTGCCAAGGCCCCACTTCAAAAGGTATATGCACTGCGTTGTGTTCAATTGAAAAATGCGTTGCCGGCAATATCACAACGGGAAATTGTTGCCCTTTTGACTTATGCACGGTCATTATGCGCACGGCCCGCGGCGCGCTTGGCATGGGGGCTGTGGCCGTGTCCTTTGTCTGTTCCCAATGGTGCAAAAAACTGCCAAGGGTCGAAAGACCTTGCACGTCTGCTTGATGGACACACTCAAGGAAGCTGCGCACAAATGTGGCGTCGCTTTGAAAGCGTTGGGGCACGTCACACAGGCGATACCATTCTTGCAGGCAATTATAAGGCGTCATCAAGCCCGTAGTTTGAAAGAATGGGGCAAAAAGCGCGTCCCATAGGTGCGGCCACTCTTGCCGAAAAGCCATACTCACAAAATGCGTATGCGCCTTGCCTTCTTGCGATGTGCGGGCGGCAAGCCACATTTCCAGCATATGCGCTGTCACAATGCCTCCTCCATCATTGTTTTCACCGTCTTTTTTGAGCAAGGGCGCCAATATGCGGCCTTGGAGCACAGTCCAAAAGCTCACGTCATCTTGGGGCGCGTTGAGAAAGGAAAAAAAAGCAATGCTTTCACGCACAAGGGGATGATCGTCTAAGAGTAAGCTGTTTTCTGTGATAACAGGCACTCCCCATTCAAAAAGCCATGTGGAAATCTGCCTTGCTTGTTTGTTGCTCCGCACAAGAATGGCCACGTCTTCCCACGGACGCCGCAGGGCAATATCATGTATAAGTCGCTCATGGAGGGCATCCTTTATCTTGCTTTCCAAGCTCTGTGTATCGGGCGCCAAAAGCTCTGTACATGTATAAAAGCCTTCGTACGCATCCGCCTTCATATATTCATCGCGCACACTTTGCGCAGCACCTTCAAAAGCTTGTGCGAGTTTCTCTGTGGTCTGCATCATCACTGTGGGGGGGCATGAGCTGCCCAGCACAGGCGCCAGAATGGCTTGGGCTGCAGACATGTTCGCAAGGGGGGCAAAGAGCGTGTTATTTGTTTCCACAATGACGCGCTTACTGCGCCAATTTGTAGGCAAATTTCTTTTTTCCGGAGAAGGTACCATGGCTATGAGCTCCGGTTCTTGCAAAAGTTCGTCAAAGAGCGCCGCATCACCGCCACGCCAGCCATAGATGGCCTGCTTGATGTCACCCACCCACGTGAGAGAGCCGCCCGTAGAAAGCGCCTCCACAAGAAGGGGGAGCAGAGCATTCCATTGTTCGCGGTTGGTGTCTTGAAATTCATCTAAGAGGATGTGCTGCATTTGATTGCCAAGGCGACACAAGGCCGTAGGCACGCCAAGATCGCCGCGCAAAATATCATACGCCCGTAGCGGTATGGTGGCTCCGTGCACAAGACTGTATTTTTGTTGAAAACTTTCAACTTCATTGGTAATGCCATACGCCAACTGAACAAAAGGATATTCCCGTAACGCTTTTTGCAAAAAGGGAATGGCATAAGCACTTTCTCGTAAAAGGGCGTAGGCATTCTCCATGTCGTCGGTCACTTTGTCTTTATAGTCTTTCAGGGCGCATGCGGCACAGCTGCCTTTGTACATATACGCAGAGGTGGAAATAGTGCCTTGCGCACAATCTTCAAAAACTTTTTTGGCACGTGCGTCAATGCAGCTTTTTCTCGGCTTAAGTTGCGCGTCCATGCGATCTATAAGCTCCAACAGCGTTGTTGCGGCCTGTGCATAAGTTTCTTGTGCACGCTCAAGAGCTTCAGCCAAGTCTTGTGCGGGCGTCATGGGAGGCAGCCCCTTGGTGAGGATGTGTTCCATAATACTTGAAAGGTTATCGATGATACGCGTGCCGGCACCAAAACCTTTGAACGATGCCTTGTTTGCCACCGCCGTGCAGACACTACGCAAGAGCCAAATGATATCGCTCTCCTCGTTGCGTGCCCGCTCAAGAAAGGCCGCATAGATGGGTTCGAGCATGTCGTGAATGCGAAAAGTATTTTCAAAGTCTGGCGGCAATTTTTTTTCAAGCGCTGCCGTGCGTACGATCAGGTGAAGCAAGCTGTCTATGGTGCGGATATTAAGAGCGCCGTATTGACGCAAGAGCGTATCCACCCATGTGCGCGCAGTTTGCGCAGTAATACGCGTCGTATTTTCTTTGCTTTGACCAAGTGCAATGCGTTTCAACTCACTAAGCACTCTTTCCTTCATCTCTGCCGCGGCGGCATTGGTAAAGGTGATGGCCATAATATCACCCCAGCTGTGACACTTTGTCTCTTGATGCAAAGGGCAAGCAGGCGTATAAGGCTCAGGTTCCATTTGTGCCAAATAATCCAAAAAAAGATGCGTGATGGTGTGGGTTTTTCCGGAGCCTGCCGAGGCTTTTATCTGGAGCATATGGGGTCTTTGCATATTTATATCCTTAGTGTAGAGAGAAAATAACACGCACACATCAGGCTGTTGAAAAACGGCAATCTGCGTCGTCAGCGATACAAAGTCACATTGCTTATGTATGCCTCATGCACTGCTCATCTTGACTTTTTTCGCTTTCTCACATCTCACCATTTTTGAACAGCCTGCCTCACATGGAGCTTTTCAACAGGCTGACATGAGGTGTCTCAGCTTAAACGCATTTTTGCCATTTGTCATGTTTCTTTTCTTGCAATTTTATGGAGAGCGTGTAAGAAGTGGATAGACAATTTCTAGAAAAAAGACGAGGTGCCTATATGATAAAAAACTCAAAAATTTCTGCATTTTTATGCTTTTTTTCGTGGCTTTTTTTGTGTTGCGCCATACCTGCCCTTGCGGATCCTTTGGAACAAGCGCAAAAGGCCTTGGAGAGCAAAAACTTTCAGGAAGCCTATAAAATTTTACACCCGCTCGCCAAGGATGGCAATGCCGAAGCCATGTACTTTGTGGGGCGCATGTATGAAGTGGGGCAAGGGGTGAAAAAAAGCCACAGAAGCGCCGCCATTTGGTTTGAAAAAGCGGCCAAGGCAGGGGATCTGAGCGCCATGAACAGCTTTGGCGGTGCCCTTGCCAGTGGTCAAGGCATGAAAAAGGACTATTATTCTGCCGTAAAGTGGTTTCGCAAATCGGCAGAGGGCGGACATGCTGTGGCTCAGTACAACATGGGGTATATGTATGCCTTGGGGCGCGGTGTCAAAAAAGATGAAAAAAAGGCCATAGAGTGGTATGAAAAAGCCGCAGAGCAAGGACTTGCAGAAGCGCAATACTCCCTTGGCTGGATGTACCTCAATGGCAAAGGAGCAGAACAAAGCGATACACGCGCTGTACATTGGTTTCAGGAGGCCGCCGATCAAGACCATGTGAAAGCACTCAACAATATGGGTTTTATGTATGCCGAAGGACGAGGGTATGCACAAGATCTTAAAAAGGCCATCGACTATTATTCCCGTGCGGCAAAGCTTAACTATGCCCCTGCCCAGTACAATCTTGGTTTCTTATATGAAGAAGGACGGGGTGTGAAGCAAAATTATAAAACTGCCGTAGAATGGTACCAAAAGGCGGCGGCGCAAGATGACGGCACGGCGCAATTTAGCCTTGGCTATATGTACGAAAAAGGTATGGGTGTTTCTCGCAATATGGCAGAGGCTGATCGCTGGTATAAGCTTGCTGCGCGTAATGGTGATCCCAATGCCAAAGCGGTACTCAAGCAACACAACAAACAATAAAAGGCACAGGCTTCATGCTTTGTATTCTTTAGCTGCGTCAACAGCCCGTTGAAAAAGTGCAATCTGCGGCGTCCCCTTCGGAGCAGGGATAAAAAGTCAAACCGCTTATGTATGTCTCATCCACCGCGCGCCTTGACTTTTTTCGCTTCCTTGCATCTCACACTTTTTGAACGGACTGTCAAAAATGGAGTTTTTCAACAGCCTGTCAAGCACACGTCGCGATAATCTTATACCCATGGAAACACTGCTTAATCAGCGCTTCCTTGACCTTTTCCCCACTCTTCAAGGGCGCCGTAGATGGCACTTTTTCAAGGTCTTGATACAAAGAGAGCGCTCGCAAGAAGAGAGCAAGAGAAAATTAAGTCACACTTACGTATTGCATCTTACACTTTCTTGTGGCACACTATTTGTAGACATTTTGTTGTGCGTAACACTTTGTTGAAGGCACTGAGCTTAAGGCATTGCGTAACTATAAAATGGTCATTATCGCCCCTGATAAAATAGAAACATCATAGACACAGCATGCGCACTTTTGAATAAGAATCCACTAAGGAAGTACTATTTATGGCATTGGAACTGCGACAACAATTAAAACTTTCCCAACAGCTCCATATGACGCCCCAGTTGCAACAGGCGATAAAACTTTTGCAACTTTCACGTTTGGAGCTTGCGGAAACGGTTCAACGCGAACTTTTGGAAAATCCCTTTCTGGAAGAAGGTTTTGAAGAAAATTTTGACGGCGAAAAAACTGAAGTACGCAACGAATCCACGACCGAAGAAGTCTATGACAAGGAGCTTTCCAAAGATGCCGATTGGGAAGATTACTTGGGCGAATTTGCAAGCACCCCCAGAAATTTGCAATCGCGTGAATTTGAAAGTTCCGAAGACATAACGCCTTTTGAAGCACGCTATGCGGAAAAACCCTCCCTTGCAGGCCACCTCTTGTGGCAATTACGCCTCTCCTCCCTTACGGACAAACAAAAAGAGATTGGACAAATCATCATTGGCAACCTCGCCTCGTCCGGATATTTACGCACCGACTTAGTGGACATTGTGCGCATGCTTCATGATGAAGAGGCCTTGCAAGAACGTACTGCAGCACATGCGGACGTGGAGCCAAATGTGAGTGTAGAGCCAAGCATGGACTCAGAAGCGGATGGACTTAAAGAACCTTATGCACTTGAAGAAAATCATATACGTGAAGATAACGTCGACCCATTACACCGGGAGCCATCCACACATGACTCGCCCCAATCGGAGCATACAAGCGCTGACACGGAACAGACAGCTGTAGCAACAGACATTGCACCGGAGTTATTGCTTGCCGTAGAAGAAGTGCTGCAGCACATCCAATTTTTTGATCCCGTAGGCGTTGCCGCGCGCTCGCCCCAAGAGTGCCTGATGATCCAGCTGCGCAATCTGCGCTATGATCGTGATCCCATACTCGTGGGACTTGTTACGGAGCACTTGGAAGATCTCGAAAACAAGCGCTATAAACCCCTTTTGCGCAAATTTCAGCTGACCATGGAAGACTTGAAAGAGTATTTGGACATCATCCAATCCTTAGAACCTTTACCCGGAGCATCCTTTGGCGGTAATGAACCCACATTCGTCAGTCCCGACGTTTTTGTGTATCAATACGCCAAAGACTTTGTTATTGTTCTGAACGACGATGGCTTGCCGCACTTGCAACTTTCATCATCATTGGAAGAGCAAAATTTGGAAGGGCTTTCAGAAAAAGACAAGGATTATTGTTCTGAAAAAATGCGCGCCGCCTCATGGCTCATAAAAAGTTTGTATCAGCGCCAACGCACCTTGTATAAAGTTGTGGAAAGTATTATCAAGTACCAACGTCCTTTTTTTGAGCAAGGTGTTACTCAACTGGCTCCGCTCATATTAAAAGATATTGCCGACGACATTGGCATGCACGAATCCACCGTGAGCCGTATAACGACAAGTAAATATGTGGCCACACCGCACGGAACTTTTGAACTCAAATTTTTCTTTAACAGCGCCTTGGAGCTGACAGATGGAAGTCAGGTTGGTTCAGAAAGTGTGAAGGCGCTCATAAAAAAATTCATCAATGATGAAAATTCCAAAAGTCCTTTGAGTGACGAACGCTTGAGCGAAATGCTCAAAGATCATTTGAAGGTCAACATTGCACGTAGAACGGTGGCAAAATACCGCACTGCCATGGGTATCGAATCATCGTCACGTCGCAAGCAGCATTTTTAGATGAAAGCTCGGTTATACTATGCGTGTCCTTAGAGAAAGTACTGTGTACATGTCTTTGTGTAAAAAGCAGGCATGCAATGTCATTGGTACTTTCTGCAATCTTTGTATGGCACACAAAAAATACCCGACAAGGCATGGAAATCTCACTCTCAACCAAGGAGAAGCCTATGAATATTGCCTTTACATTCAAGAACTTTGAGCCTTCGGAACATTTAAAGAAGTATGCCCGCCGTCGTTTTGAAAAATTGGGACGTTTTTTTGGTAAAGCTGCCGGCTTGGATGTACAAGTCACGTTGAGTGTGGATAAGTTCCGTCACAAATGCGATGTGCGCGTCTCTGGTGAAGGACTCAACCTTACAGCCACAGAGCAGACAGAAGAAATGTATTCTTCCATCGACTTAGTGCTGGACAAATTGGAAGCACAGATTAAAAAGCATGTTTCTCGTTTGAAAAAGCATCACAGACAAGCACGTAATGCCAAGGTGGAAGTATTCACATACAACTTTGGCGCCGAATCCGACGAAGGCGTCGTTGGCACTACGCGCTTTGAACCGAAGCCCATGGCTCTTGATGAGGCCATATTACAATTGGAATCTGTCAAAAGTGAGTTTCTTGTATTCTTGCATGAAGAAAATCAACGCATAAATGTTGTCTATCGCGATAAAAATGGCGAATACGGTCTTATCGACCCCATTGTATAACAGCCTGTTAAGGGCTGTCGTCAAAGACATCTTTTCGGTTATCTCTGTGTCAGACTTCGCGTGCTTTTTCGGTCAAATGCCATAAGAGTATATTCCCTCAAAGCAAGCCCGTCTTCCTTAAAGATAGCACAGAAAATCGTTATTTGACGACAGCCCCTAGCAAAAAACGTTTGACACCGTCAAAAGGCACAAAGACATGAAATCAGTATTGCCTATAAAAGTACCGTCACTACGTTTTTCATCCTTGTCAAAAGCCATTTCCACAAGCACGGCAAGGCGCATGTGACGACAAACTCGACGAGGTGCCCATGCACAACACACCCATTGCGTCACCCGCTTTGAACGTCATCATCGTCGTTGGACTTTCCGGTGCCGGCAAGAGTACGGCTCTGCAGGTTTTTGAAGACCTTGGCTATTTTCCTGTGGACGGCCTACCTATCTCACTGCTGCCCCATGTGTGCACCATGATGTTGCACGACTCCATGAAGCACTTTAAGGGCATTGCCCTTGGCATAAGTATTCACAGTACGCGCATGGAAGGGGCGCACTCTGCTGACATAACGAGCGCTTTGGCACAAGTGCGCGCACAACAAATGAACCCTTGTCTTATTTTTTTAGAGTCGGAAGAAACAGAATTACTACGACGCTATACGACAACGCGGCGTCCTCATCCTTTGGAGCGTGCACGTCTCACCTTACCGCAAGCGCTTTTACGCGAAAAACGGCTTCTCGCACCTGTGCGCAATATGGCGAAATATATTTTTGATACCACCTCCTTTTCCATACATGACTTGCGCCGTGTCATTCAACAACAATGGGGACAGGCAGAAGGCACCAATGTACGCACCTTAAAAGTTAATTTGCTCTCCTTTGGCTTCAAATATGGGGCACCCAAGGAGGCAGACATGCTCTTTGACGTACGCTTTTTACCAAACCCGTACTTTGAAACACAGCTCAGACCCCTTTCCGGTCAGAACAAGGCTATTGTGGACTATATTTTTGCCCACGATAAAGAACAGGCTTTTTTGCAAAAAATTACAGACTTTCTCCTTTTTTCCCTCCCATTGGTCGAAGGTGAAGGACGTTACCGCATAACACTTGCTATTGGTTGCACGGGAGGTCGCCACCGCTCCGTGGCCACAGCAGAGCATGTGGGCAAAGCCATTCAACAAGCCGGCTACACACTTTCCTTGGAACACCGACATATGACTTTGGCTGAAACACATCCATAACTCCTTACAAAATTTCTCCGAAGGAAAAAACATGCAACGCATACCCAACATATTAACCATTGCAGGTTCAGACTCCGGCGGCGGCGCCGGTATTCAGGCAGATCTTAAGAGTATTATGGCGCTTGGCGGTTATGGCATGAGCGTTATCACCGCCTTAACCGCGCAAAACGGTGAAGGCGTGCGTGCTGTTCATGCACCGACAGCAGATTTTGTAGGCGAACAATTAACAACAGTGCTTGATGGTTTTTCCGTGTCAGCTGCCAAAACAGGGATGCTTTTTTCTGAAAGCATCATGGAGACTCTGGCTCCCATCCTCGCCGCCCAAACATTCCCTATAGTTGTCGACCCTGTTTGTGTAAGTCAAAGCGGACACACACTCTTAGAGGACGGCGCCATTGAAGCACTCAAGAAACATATTGTCCCACTTGCTACCCTTTTAACGCCAAACCGCCCTGAAGCGGAATATCTCACTGGTAAAGATATTGCCAACGCCCATGATGTGGCCGAAGCAGGCGCCGCCCTCCTAGGCATGGGCGCACAGGCTGTGCTCATAAAAGGCGGACATTTTCACAAGGGCATTCTGGTGACAGACTGGCTGTGCTTGCCGCAAGAGACTCCCATTGCCCTACAACAAGCCCACGTGGACAGCCCCAATAATCATGGTACGGGCTGCACACTCTCTGCGGCCATAGCCACCTACCTTGGCCTAGGCTTTCCTTTGCGTACGGCTGTGACCAAGGCACAGGCATATGTGAACCTGACTATGCGCAAAAGTTATGCGCCCGGAAAAGGGCACGGTCCTCTTAATCATGCAGCAAGAGAACATCACACTACCTCCTAATATTGTTTTTTACCTCAAAATGTATTTTTTAAAAGCATGGGGGGAAACTTTTTTTGAAAAAAGCTCCCCCCCACATGCTTTTAAAACACGTTATTTATCTCGAAGGAACCCCTAGCGCAGCCAGTGCGCCAAGACACGCATAAGGTTTTTGGGATCGATAGGTTTAGTCAAATAATCATTAAGCCCCATAGCAATGCCCTTTTCCTTGTCTTCCTTCATGGCATTGGCCGTCACAGCAATAATAGGCAAAGTTGCCGCATCGTGCGTCTCCCGAATAAGGCCCGTAGCTTGTATGCCATCCATCACAGGCATTTGCATATCCATAAGAATAATATCAAATTGGGTTTGTGCTACCATGTCTACAGCAATTTGCCCATTGTCTGCCATGGAGACAGTGGCTTGTGTCTTTTCGAGCAATTCTTCCATAATGAGCTGATTAATCATATTATCTTCAACAACGAGAACATGCTTGCCGGTAAGATTTATGGAAAAGGGTGTAGCGGCATCGTCTACAGACGAAGATGTGTCAATTTGCGAGGTAGCTTGTTCTATATGCGGCAAGAAGAGAATGATGGTAAACGTTGTGCCATATCCTACCTCACTGCTCACGTGCATGCTACCACCCATAAGCTCCACAAGATGCTTGCTGATGGCAAGGCCAAGACCCGTGCCGCCAAAGCGTCGGGTGATGGATGTGTCTGCTTGAGCAAAGGGTTTGAAGAGAGATGCTTCTTGATCTTTAGAAAAACCGATACCTGTGTCACTCACTTCAATGCATATGGGAAGAAGATTTTGTACCGATTCATGGAGTACGTTCACATCAACATCACGATTACGATATGCCTCGACAGCTTGTATATGCAATGGTGAGTCTAAAAGTTCTTCTGCAAGGCTACAGAACACGGAGATGCTACCTTTTTCCGTAAACTTAATGGCATTACCCACAAGGTTGTTGAGTATTTGCCCAAGACGAATGGGATCGCCCAAGAAGGTGCCTTGTGTGCCGCCATGCGAGAGAGCATCTTCGATGGTAAAGATGAGTTTGAGTTTTTTACTTGTGGCACTTTCTTGATAAATGGTAGAAATTTGCTCGCTAAGTTCTTTGAATGTAAAGGGCACTTCTTCAAGCTCAAGCATGCCAGCTTCAATTTTTGAGGTATCAAGCACGTTATTGATGATGCCAAGAAGGCTCTTGCCTGCCACTTCAATTTTCATGACATAGTCGCGCTTTTTTTCTTCGCCCTCCTTACTCTCAAGGCAAAGGTGGGCAAGGCCAATGACGGCATTGAGGGGTGTGCGAATTTCATGGCTCATATTTGCCAAAAATTCGCTCTTCATACGATTTGAATCATCGGCTTTTTTTACCATGGCGCGCATAGAGTGTACCATGGCTTGGAGCGCTTGATAAAGAACGCCGAGTTCATCATTTCGACTGAATTGATCAAGATTGTTGATTTTTTGAGCGCCCTGTGCTGTGTAATTTCTTCCTAACATTTGGTTAAAAGCATGGAGGAAAGAAAGTTTTATTCGTTGCACTATATTTTGTCCCGAAAGCCCAAAATCCAAATCTTTATCAAGAACGCCCTTGGCAACTTGTTCAGCATATTGCACGGCTTTAAGCAAGGCATCCACAATGTTTTTGACATACAGATAAATAATAGCAGCAAGAACCATGAGGATGACTATGGCGATGATGGTGGCATTGCTCCGAATTTCCTCGCCTGGTTTGGCAAGCTCGGCCAAGTCATGCACAGCCACGGCCACCCATTCTGCTTCGGGTAGCACATCATAACGCGCAATCATTTTTTTGCCTGTTTCATCAGTAAAGGTTATTTCACCTCTACCGTGCTCAAGGATTTCACGTCCCCAATCATATTCAAAAAGATTTTTTTCTAAAACTTTTGAAACGTCACGGTGAATAAACACGGTACCCTTGCTATCAGCCACAAAAAGGTAGCCCTGCTCTCCAAGAAACATGCGGTCACTCATGGTGTCTGTGAGCTTAGACACATTGAAGACAACACCGATAATCTGATTAGTATCAACATGATACACGGGCGAAGCTACCGCATATACGACCATATCCTTATACTTGTAGGGTGCCCCGATGGACACTTTTCCTTGCATGGCTTCTTTAAAAAAAGGCATTTGCGCAACGCTCGTACCTATAAAGTCCGGCTCAGTATGGTCAAGAATCATGCCGTTGGTGGCAACAACGCCAAGCATAACGTAGTAATAGGTATTACGCATGTTCACAATGCGGCTACGCACATCGCCGGAATAAGCCAATTGGAGATCGAGTTTGCCTGACAGGTAGGGTTGCAATATGCCCGTTTGAGCGAGTGATATGGCATTTAAGATGTTAAAGTCGAGCCCCGCTTTAAGCTCCACCAAGGCGTTGGTGGTCGCCATTTTTTGCAAAGCCGAACTGGTCGTCCGCAAAGTGTCAATACTCATATCATAAGTATATTTCGTTGACACAAACAAACCTATGGATGCCGCAAGCAACACAGGTAGTAAAATCTTGTATAAAATCTGCAAACCTATTCTCCACGTGAAAAAAAAAGACATCGCTAATATAAGCGAAATTGTTTAGTGGTGCAAGTTTTTTTTATTTTTTTTTAATTCAATGATTTTATAGTGTTCTTATGGAAGGCTTGTCTTTAAGTACAAAGGCCTATGCACCCACTTGTAATGAACATGTGATTTTTTGCACATTATGCAGAATCCAGCTTGGGCGAATTCGGCACATATTTGAAAAAAAGGGAAGAAACAAAAACAGCCTGTTGAAAAAATCCCTTTTTCAGGCCGTTCAAAAAATGTCAAACACAAGGAAGAGAAAAAAGTATGCAAGGTTTGTATAAACATACATAAGCTGTTTACTTTTTCCCCCGTTCTGCAAGGACGCCATAGATTGCATTTTTTCAACGGCCTGAGAACGAGAGGGCAAGAGAAAGTAAGGAAGGTGGAGTCAGTTCCAAATAAAGAACATACGTTATTCGTCACACGCAAACACGCAAGCCTATTTCACAGATTAATTAGAAGAAGCAATGCAATTTTTTCAATGATTTATCAAGAATATTTTGGGCAAGCTCAATATCGCGCTCAATACGTTTTTGCAAGTCCTGCACATTGGCAAAGTGACGTTCTTCTCGAATACCTTGCACAAAGGCAAGTGTTATGTGTTCGTCGTACAAGTCAATTTCCGTACATGCCTTGCCTTCATTATCTTTTTCGTATTCTTCTAAGCCATCTAAAATAAAACTTTCGATGGACATGCTGTTATTACCGAATGTAGGCACAAGCCCTATGTTGGTGACGGCTGACAAATGCACACTGGGATTACTTTGGAGACTGATAAATGTGGCATAGACACCGTGACGAGGTATGAGCGCAGCGTCACTTTGAAGGTTTGCGGTAGGAAAGCCAAGCCCCTTGCCGCGTCCGTGTCCATGCACCACCCTTCCCTCAATGGCATACGCACGCCCCAATAAAATCCGTGCATCCCACATCTCACCCGCACGAATATGATTGCGAATACGCGTGGAACTGACAACAGCATCATGCACAATAACAGGAGAAAGCTGTTCGACGCGAAAACCGTACGTCCTGCCCAAATCGCACAAGACGTCAAAATTGCCCGCGCGCCCTTTGCCGAGGGAAAAGTCATACCCTATAATCAATTCTTTGCAACACAAAGGCGCGAGCACCGTGCGCACAAAATCTTCGGGACTCAAAGAGGCTAGCGGAAGCGTAAAAGGCATTTCAAGTGTTATGTCAATGGCATGCTGTTCTATATACTGTAAGCGTCTTTCTTGTGACATGAGGAGCGTCGGGGCCCGCATACCTGCAAGAACTTGCAGTGGATGTGGCCAAAATGTCACCACTACCGACAAAAGTCCCTGCTCCTGCGCCTTATTTCTGGTGCGCTGCAAAAGGTGCTGATGCCCCACATGCACGCCGTCAAAATTTCCAATGGTCACACATGTGCCCGCAAAGTCTGCATGCAAGCTGTCCAGATGCGCAAAGGCTTCCGGAGAAATAATCGTTTCCATATGTCTTATACAAGCCTTTGAAAAATAAAAACATAGTGTTTTCTTAATGCCAAAGAAAGGCGTAGAACATCCGCTTTAAATGTTTCTTTATCTACCTTCGTAAAAGAAAAAAGGTGCCTACTCACTTCACTAAAATTTTGGCTACCATGTTGGCACACCATTTCCTTGTAACAAAGAATTTTCTCTGCTTGCAATGTTCGGAGCGACTTTGGCAACGATGCAACATACATATGCTGAAAACACATAAAGATCTCATCTTCAATGTCTGGAAAAGAGTGTGTCAGCGCCAATGCCCACAAACCTATATAGGTAGCTTGAAGATCCAAAAGAAGATTTTTGCGTAAGGTGCGTTCATAAAATTTCACACGCAACATGGCTATTTCTGGCGAAAAATCCACTTCCTTCATCAATTCAAAAAAAATACGCGCCACATCTTCCGGATTACATCGCAGATTCACTCTATTCTTGTTTGCCTCTACCGAAAGCACTTTCACATGAGAGGCGGAGCTAATGGCATATCCATCGTCGTGTGCATAAGCGCTTCGCTCAGAAGGCATGCTTTGACGCGGTGTGTGTGAAAGGGGTAAGCCTTCGTTACCCGGATCATATGTGAGGAGGTCATGTGTGAGAAAGGGTGCTTGCATATTACTCATTCTCCCTCTTCCTTTTTTGTGGGTGCGCGGATTGCCGCGAAGCATGCCGTTTCCTTTTTTGCTTTTTCTGCTCTTCTTTATTGGGTAGAGAAGGAACAACAAAAGGAATGGAAAGACTGTCCTGATAACACATGTCAAGGAGCATGGCCAACAACATGTCATTGTCATGCGATTGCTCGCACATGGTACGCGCCATATGGCTAAAGCGCGCAATTCTTTCGCGTTCAAGTCCTGTGCGCCCACGGTACTGCGCTTCAAGCTGTGTCATAAGCCTTTGACCGACAGCCGCGGTAACGTCAAGGTCTGTGGGATTGTCACGCTCCACAAGGGGAATATTAAAGCGCTTGGCAATGCGCTCAAGCTCCATCTTCTGCATAACATCAACAAGGGAAATAACCGTTCCGGCAGCTCCTGCGCGACCTGTTCTGCCAGCGCGATGTATGTAGCTTTCATGATCTTCCGGTGGTTCAAAAAGAAAGACGTGGGATATTTCAGGAATATCTATACCACGCGCTGCCACATCTGTTGCCACAAGAAAACGCACATGCCCTTGGCGAATTTTTCCAAGGATAGCTTCTCGCTTGTTCTGAGATAAATCGGCAGAAAGTTCTCCTGCATTATAGCCAAAGCCCTGCAAAACTGCCGTCACATAGTGTACGTTGGCCTTTGTATTGCAAAAAATAATTGCAGAAGCCGGATTTTCCGTTTCTAAAAGACGCACAAGAGTACGATCTTTGTCCATAGATTTGCAAATACAATATGCGTGCTGCACTTCGGCCACATGCACATGTTTTTGCGACAACGACAGCATGGACGGCTCTGTCATAAATTCTTTGGACAGCGTCAGTACATGAGGCGGATAGGTAGCAGACAAAAGGCATACAAGCACTTTACGCTTTGGCAAATAGCTTTGCACCTCCTTCATGTCTGGATAAAAACCAATGGAAAGCATGCGGTCTGCCTCATCAAAAATGAGCACTCGCAAAGCATCAAGCGTAAAACTACGGCGCAAAAGATGATCAAGAATGCGTCCCGGCGTTCCTACCACAAGCTGTGCGCCGTTTTTAAGAGCAGCATATTGTTTTTCATAGCCCACACCGCCATATATGGCCGCAACAGACAAGTCTGTATGGGCAAAGAGCGCTTGCGCTTCTCGCTCCACCTGCACAGCCAACTCTCGCGTAGGCACAAGCACAAGGGCTTGCACATTATGCTGGCCTGCCGAAAGATGCTGCAAAAGCGGCAACAAATAGGCTCCCGTTTTGCCACTACCAGTACGCGACTGCACCATCACGTCATGACGTGCCAGCACATAGGGCAAAGTCAAAGCTTGCACAGGCATGAGTTGCGACCACCCCACACGCGCACAGGCTTCTTGCAAAAGGACGGGAAGCTGTTCCAATCGTGCCCGTGCAAAAGTCGGAATATTGGCATGGATTTCTGTGCGCTCGTGCTGCATATGCTCAGCATTTGTGTCCGTCGTAGCGATGATGCTGTCAGAAGGTGCTTCGGATGAGTCCGAAAGAGTGTGTTGGACGGTCGATTCAAGAGAAGTGCTCATATAAAATCCTTGGTTATCCCGAAAATTTGATTAAATACTCTTTGGAAGCAGGACTTAGCAACCTGTTGAAAAACTCCAGATTCGCAAGCTGTTCAAAAAAGGTAAGGTACAGCGTTTCTCTCTATATCCGTTGCATCCCTCAGCTAACAAGCTGTTGAAAAAGTCTTTTTTTGACAGTCCATTCAAAAAGTGTGAGATGCAAGGAAACGGAAAAAGTTAAGGTGCGCGGTGTCTTAGACATCATAAGATGTCTTGATTTTTTCGTTGACGCAGTAGATTGTCTTTTTTCAACAACCTGTTAAAGCTTGTCCGTAAAAAATGGAGCACGAGCCGAGAACAAGGAAACAATCATTTTTGCGAAAGGAAGATGCTTTTTTAGCATTTAAGTGCAGCAAAAATGGATTTGACCTACCGGCAGCCACGCTTATTTACGGATAAGCTCTTAACGCTTTCTGCTCTTCCAGTACGTCCGGTTCGCCATGTCAGCCTCAACTTTACGAAAGCGCGTACGTAATGTCACTATACATTATTACTGGCTCGAAAGCCCTCTTTTTAAGAGCAAAAATGTCTTTGAAATTCAGCTTTTTCTACAAAACTCCTATATTTCTAGAAAATCTCAATAAATCAAGCAGTGATTGTCGCCTACCAAAATTTTCTAGAAAAAGCAAGAGGAGAAACAGAAAAAATTTACGGCTGTTTTGTGCAGACATGTAATGCACACTCAAATATATTCCTTCAAAGCACGTTCGGCTTTGTTTCAATGGGCTTGATATAAAGCAAAAATTTGCAATTTGGCGACAGCGCTTAAGGAAACACTGATTAATTATTTTTCTTGAGGGGGAAGGGGATCTTTTGCCAAAATCCAAAAGATTCCTTTTCTCCCCTCAAACTCCCTCCATCCCCTCAAAACGCTTTAATTATTCATCTGTTGAATAAATTGAAAAGATGAATCCGCAATTACTGAGATAGGAGAAGTTCTTTTTCGCAATTATTTTATAGTCAATTTTATATATATAAAAGTACTTCGCAAAATAGATCGCATGCAGTTCGAGGCAAAATAGGCACCAAATACGTGCCTCATTCTTACTTCGAGTTCTTCATTAGCCTATTAAAAGTCTACTTTTCCGCCATGATAAGTCACAGTAAAAAGTTGCTCCATAACGGTAGCGTCGATGGTGCGTGGGTTTGTGCCCGTGCAAGGATCATTAACGGTAGCTACGGCAATCTCGGGAAGTTTTGCGAAGAATGTCTTTTCATCCACGCCAAAGGACTTGAGTGTCGCTGGCATATTCATTTGAACACGCAAGTCTTCAATTTTTGCCACGAGGGAGGCGACGAGTTCAGCCGTGTTAGTGCCCTTAAGTCCCAAATACTGTGCGATTGCGGCGTATTTGCCTGCTGCTTTTTCGTTCTTCGCATTATATTGAATGACATAGGGCAAGAAGATGGCATTGGCGCAGCCATGAGGAATATCGAAGATTTTACCTGTTTTGTGTGCCATAGAGTGTACTATGCCAAGAATAGCATTGGAAAAAGACATACCAGCCATGCATTGTGCCACATGCATTTCCTTACGTGCTTCGTCGTCACCCTTATAGGAGTTGACTACGTTTTTCATTATCATGTCAATAGATTTGAAAGCTAAGGAATCTGTAATGGCATTTGCCATAACAGAGACGAAGGCTTCAAAAGAGTGGGTGAGTGCGTCCATACCGGTATTTGCTACCAGTGTAGGCGACATGCTCTTTACCAAATTGGTGTCGAGAATGGCGACGTCAGGGGTAATGTTGAAGTCTGCAATGGGATATTTGATGCCGGTTTTTTCATTGGTGATGATGGAGAAGGCAGTCACTTCTGTGCCTGTGCCACTGGTTGTAGCCACAGCAACAAAGTGGGCTTTTTTGCGCAGTGTGGGTAAGTTAAAGGGGATAGCAGCTTGTTCAAAAGTAAATTCAGGATTTTCGTAGAAAATCCACATGGCTTTAGCGGCATCAATAGGTGAACCACCGCCAAGTGCGATGATGAGGTCTGGTTCATATTTGCGCATTTCTTCGGCACCGCGCATGACGGTGGCAACGCTTGGATCATGTTCAATCCCACAAAAGACAGTGCTCTCAATCTTGGCTTCGGTAAGATAGGCTTGCATCTTTTCCACAGTACCGTCGTTTACACTTCTTTCGGAACCGATAACGATAAAAGCCTTGCTACCTGTAAGATTTTTTAATTGTTCAAGGGCATTTTCCCCAAAGTAAACGTCTCTTGGGATGGTAAATCTTTGCATTTCTTGTCTCCTTAACTGTCGTAATGCTCGCTCACAACAAGGGTGCTGTGTAGCGCTCACTGGTATATAGGCGGCAAGAACATATTGCGCAAGAAGGCACTTTATTGTCGGTTACATACCAAAGAGTTTTTAACTTCCCTTTTGGTGCCTACTCAATGCGGGTTCCTCGTTCTTCTCATAAGAGTTGATAACTTCTTGTCCCCATTGATTTAATTGCTCTAAAAGTGGAACGCACTCCTGTGCTAAAGGTGTCAAAGAATACTCCACAATGGGCGGTATGGAGGGGTAAATTTTTCTTGAAATTAAATTATTTTTTTCGAGACTGCGTAGCTGTTGCGTGAGCATCTTTTGGGTGATACCGGGGATAACACGCAAAAACTCATTAAAGCGAATATGCTCTTCTTCATGCAAACGCCACAAAATCACCGCTTTCCATTTACCGGACAGCACTTCCAGCGCAACTTCCATTTCATGCAAAAAGTTTGCACAACTAATTTTATTCTCTCGTTCATCAGGCACAGCACTCTCTCCTTCTGCGTGTTATCCACTGTGTTTTTCACCTACAAAAAAAACACGTCAACGTAAAGTTTTTTCTTGGCAGCTTTTGCTGTTTTTTTTTAACAGCCAGCTAAAATAACAGGCAATTTTTGAGGAGATTGCGGTATATGGGGTTATATAACAGGCTGTTGAAAAAAGGCAGTCTACTGCGCAGGGCAAACGCATCTAAATTGAAACTTCTGGCTAAAATCTGAAAAGTATGTTATTATTATAAATTTAACATATTAGACTAAAAATCCTTGCTTATTTCTTAGGAATAAGCTTTCTTTTATGATAATAGTTTTCAAAAATTTTCATATACATGCAGGCAACTCTTCTCTTGCTCAACAGAGGCATTTCGCTTTTTGCGAAAAATGCAGAAAATTGAAGCAAAATTTGCATTTTTCTGAAAAAATAAGATGCGTTAGCCCTGATCTACTGCGTCAACGAAAAAAACCAGACATCTTATGTATGTCTCATACATCGTGATGCCAGATTTTTTTTGTTTCCTTGGCTCTCATCTTTATTGAACAGCCTGCGAAAATAACAAAAAATCATAGAATAGTGCATCTATCTCCAAACACTTTTAGTGCTTTACTGGTAATGTGTATATGGTGTTTGCTCTGAGTATGGCAATAAATTCTGCCTCTTTAAGGGGTGGTGCAAAGTAATAACCTTGTGCTATATCGCACTGAATATCTTTGAGCCATTGGGCATGAGCAGCCGTCTCTACGCCTTCAGCCACAACTCTAATATGCAATTCTTTGAGCATGCGCACAATATTTTCCACCACTGTACTGCCTTTTTCCTTGGACAAATTGCTGTCTAAAAAAACCCTATCAAGCTTTACAACGTCCACAATAATGGAGCGTAAACGATTAAGGGACGAGACTCCGGCACCAAAGTCATCCATAGCCACGGTAAACCCCGCATCTTTGAGTTCTTGTATTTTGCAAATGAAGGAGTCTGATTCGTTTACTAGAGCGCTTTCGGTGATTTCAATTTCAATGGCACTGGGTGTAATGTCATACTTCTCCAGAAGAGCGATAATATTTTCAAGAGTATTTGGGTGTATTAGGCTAAAGCCAGAAAGGTTGACAGCGATGGGAGGTATGCGCAGCATCGTATTTTTTTTATGCGCATTGATAAATTGGCATACCGCCTCAAATGTGTAGAAATCAAGTTGGACGATGAAG
The DNA here is from genome assembly GCA_964371965.1 of uncultured Desulfovibrionaceae bacterium. Lineage (GTDB taxonomy): Bacteria > Desulfobacterota > Desulfovibrionia > Desulfovibrionales > Desulfovibrionaceae > CAYJAD01. The sequence goes on along the minus strand of CAYJPE010000010.1, from coordinate 8,085 downwards.
CCATTTTCTTCAAATATAGGAATAAAGACATCGGGATAAATAGGTTGTCCAGTTTTGCGTTGCCAGCGCACAAGCGCTTCTGCCCCGGTGACGCGCATGGTTTGCAAGTTTACTTTTGGCTGAAAAATCATATAAAATTCACGTTCTATAAGAGCTGTATTCATGGTGTGCAACACCATAGCACGTATTTCAAGGCTTTTTTTCATATCTTCTGTAAAGGTAACGATACTAAAACCATGAATGTTTTTTTCTGACGTGCGTGCCATGTTGCAATAGTCAATCATAGTGCTGACGGGCAGGGTAGGATCTTCAATAATATAGCAACCACGCGACACGCTTATCGTAAAAGCTTCACCGGCAATTTTTTTCGCGGTCGTATCCACACATTTTATGCATTGTGCGCGCATACAAACAGGCGTAAGAACAGCTTTATTTTTTGTGAGAATAAGAAAAATGTCGTCTTTGAGGCGTGCAATGCATAAAGCACCTGAAAAGGATTCCTGATAATTTTTCGCAAGAGCAATAATGAGCTCATTACCCTTGTCATAGCCATAGACTTGGTTAAAAAGCGTGAATTCGTCAATGTCAGCTGCAATGAGCATATACTCGTTGGGAAGAGCTTTTTTCAACGTTGTTTCTGCAACTTCAAGGAATTTTCTCATGGAGGCAAGTCCAGTGAGTTTGTCCACATTCAAAATATGCAGCAACTTTTTTTTATTCCTGTTTTCAAAAGAAACCAATTCAATAAGAGCCACTATAATGATAAAAACCATAATAATAAGCATATGCCCTGAATATTCGCGGAAAACTTCGGAAAGCTTGCTTAAAAAAAACTTTTCTTCAGAAGTATTTGAAAGAATTTCATTCATTTCTTGGGGTGTTATGGCCTCAATGGCCATATTGAACATGTCCAAAATCTCCGGAGCAATTTTTTTTGAGATATAGAGTCTTAGCGGCAAGACAATATCGGTGGGCATGCTTATATCTGATGATTCACCAAGATACTCAAGCACGTACTCTCTACTTGATTTCGGCACAAGCATGGCGGAAATCTTGTGAGATTTATAGTCAAGCAAGAGTTGAGCAAAGGAAGGATAGTACTTTAATTGCTTTTCTGGAAAGCTCTTACTCACAGCACTTTCATCAATATGTGTATAATGCGTAATACCCAAGATGGGACGGGCGTGTTCACTCGTTTCCACAAAGGAAGACTCGTTCTGAGAAAAAAGCACCAAGGGTTCTATGTGATATGCAACTGAACTTGGGAAAAATTCCTTTTGTAGTGGATCCTTATCCGCTATGGAAAGAAGTATGTCATAATCAAGAATGTCGTCACCGCGTACAAGCGTCATATCAACGAGTTCTGCTTGCAGGTCATAACGCTCTTGCAAATGCGAAAAAACAGCAACAGAGATGCCTTGCGCTTTGCCATCGCTGTTGTAGTATTGAAATGGCCTATACTGTGACGAAAAACCCACTTTATAAGGGCCTAGTTTTTTAAGCGTAGTATTTTGTGCCTCTGTAAGTACCGTTCTTTGGCGGAAAATATTTTCATAATATTTTCTGTGCATATCGCTAAAGAAATAGAGATTTTGTGAGATTACTGCTGTCATTGCTCTATCAATTTCGCGCAAAAGAACAGCATTATTCGCAAGGGAGGCGAAGTGTAAAGGCCTTGTGTCCAAAGAGACCACGATATTTTTGTGAGGCATAAAATAATGCGCAGCCACAAGATGAAAATCTGTCTTTGCTGCATGCAACTCTTTCACAGAATCGCAATAGACAAAGTCCATGCGTATACCTTTATTAACAATATATTGTTCAAGTAGACGTGTAGTATTTCTGTTACCTAAAAGAGCAATGGTCTTGCCGCGTAAGGCCTGAATGTCATCATAAAAAATTTTTTTCTCTTTGTCTGCAACAATAACATACTTTGTAAAACCAAGGGCTTGTTCATTAAAAAGGAGAAAGTCCTCGCGTGTTGTTGTTTTTGTAATAAGTCCGAGAATATCTATCTCTCCAGATGATAACTTGTTAGCCACATTGTCAATAGATATAGGAACAAGCCTGTATTTGCGCAGTGTTATTCTTGATAATCTTTCCAAAATTTCAGTAAGATATCCAGTTTTTCCACCGACTCCATCCATAAAAAAGTTTGTATCCGCCAAGTATCCAACGGTGACTACTTGCGTATTGTCTCGCGCATACAGAAAAAGAGGATAGCAAAATACACATGTAAAATAGAGAAAGATAACAAAGAGACGCAGCATAGGTAATTCTCGTTGGCAAAAGACATGAAAAACATAAAACTATTCTTGTTCTAGCGCCATTTTCGCTGTAAAAGAAAAGACGACAAACATTGTGATTTATGAGAACAAAAAAAACTCTTTTTGGTGTAAGTAACATTTTTTTATGTTTAAAGAAGACGTACAATACGCAAGACTCCTTTGCAATTACTCATGCAAATTTTGGGGCTACATTACATATATTGCATGGCATTCACGGGCTTTACGAAGTCAAGGGACTGTTAACAAGCTCGCTTGCGTACGACAATTCGCATTCCTTGGCAGAGAACACCCATCATAACAATGGTTGTCTGTTCAAAAGTCTGCGGGTTTGCCCTCCAATGTTTCTGCCATTTCGCGATATAAACGCAAGGTTTCAAGGGCGTCTTCTCGACGTAATTTGTGTAAGGCAAAGCCTGCATGCACAATTATATAGTCGCCCTCTTCCACTTCTTCCGGTAAAAGCATAATGGACGTTGTGAGAAATGTTTGACTTTCCCCCACGCGCACCCGCGCCATACCATCGCCTAAAAGTTCCACAATTTGCCCAGGAATTGCGAGACACATGAAAATTCTCCTTTTGATACAGACTCTTGAAAAAAATCGGCATTTCGTGCTTACATGACTGAAAAAAATCCCCGGCAAAGGGTGACAGAGTATTGTGCACCAAGTTCTCAATCGTATGCCTTAGGTACAAGTATTACGACATAAAAACGCTCTACTCAACGCCTCCTTCAAAAAAGCTGCCTCTATAATGTTGCTCTCATGGAGAGTATCTCTTGTCGCGCCACATGTAAAAAATCTTCAAATTTCGCTTGAACTTGCTCAGACAAGCCTATATTCCATGACGTATAATCGTACGGTTCCATGCCAAGAATACGCAAAATTGGCCTGTGCCCATGCAAGCGTTCAGCCATGTTAAGCGAATCTATAAGATCCACGTCGTGTATGGACAAACGTTGTTTTTCATTGTCCACAAGGTCTGCTTCGCTGAGGGTGTATATGGTTCCCGGTGTGCCCTTGGCATGAACAATATCTAGCACAAGTACTGCTGCATAACCTTCAAAAAGATAGAAAATATCTTGCGTGAATGTGCCTGCTTCCAAAACTGTAACGTTGGGTGCAAAAATATTTTGCGTACCAGCCTGTTGTTCTTGATGTTGTTCGTCTAACAGTTTTTGTGCGGCAAAAACACCTACCCCGTCGTCGGTGAGTAGCATGTTGCCTATGCCAAGTACCAGTAATTTTTGGGGAGTCGTGTTTTCTGTCATCTTGCAGCTCCTTGCTATGCTATCGTCGAACACGTCGTCATTTTCGCGCTATCTGTATCAAGCTTCGCTTGCTGAATCGGTCACATATGGGAAAGGCGCATATTCTCAATGGACTATTGATATTCTTGCGATATTTTTGCAAAGCGTTCGACAAAGCACGAAAATTCACAAATTTGGCAATAATTCCTAACGGCATTACGCTTATGAAAGATATGCTAGCTCATAATAAATGTCAAGACAGACAAAAGCGATAAAATCTTAAAATTAAAGAAAATTAAAATTGTTTATTCTTTTTTCGGTTTGCAGAGTTCTTTCTCAAAGTAAGCAATCACTTGCCTTCATGACGCTTGTGCAAAATGTGCTTGCATATACAAAGCTTATTATTAAAAGGATGTATGGGGAAGCAGCACCGACTGTTGAGTACATCCATTCCCCTCTTATCAGGCTGTTGAAAAAGGCCATACTGAGCAGGCTGTTTACAAATGGTAAGTTGCGAGGAGGCGAAAAAGATCAAAATATGCAGCACCTTAAATAAGCATAAGCAGTTTGACTTTTATCCCTGACGACGCAGATTGCCGTTTGTCAACAGCCTGTCAATGAAACGGTGATTTAATCGATTTTTTTCTTTAGCGGCGACAGCATGATTTCGTAAAATAGGCATGATAAATCAACATATCAACATGTTTTAAGATTCATATTCTTTTTCGGCACAAGGGTAAATAACAAAAAATCCCTTCAATAACGTCGCCCCGTCTTTCTTGCCAAAGAATAAAAAATCGTTTACGTTACTCTCTTCTTATAACAATACTTAGGGAAACGCTGATTTAATGCCTTTTTGCCCTTTTACTGCGTCAGACTCATTTCGTGAAACCCTTATATATGTTTAATATATCACGGGTTTCCCAAAATTCGTCTTCCTTGTCAAAAAACAAAAATTCGATTAAATCAGCGTTTCCTTAGAGGCTGTCGTCAAATGCACCTTTTCGCCTTGTCAAAGCGGGCTTTACATCAAGCTTCGCTTGCTTTTTCGGCCAGATACCATACGTACATGTGCCCTCAAAGCTCACTCGCCTTCTTTGATAGAACACGAGAAATCGTTATGTGACGGCAGACCCTGAGAAAATACGCATTTCATGCATTTTTGCCCTTTAACAGCCTTAAACTTACTTTGCGAAGCCTTTGTCTAGGCCTATATATGCCACAGACTTCTTAAAGTTTACCTTCCTTAGGCGCTGTCGTCAAAGTGCGAATTTTTGTGTTATATCACAAGGAAGACAAGCTTGTTTTGAAGGAATACACTCTTATGGTATTTGACTGAAAACGCAAGCGAAATCTGACGCAGAGCCCACATAGAAAGGCGAAAAGGCGCATTTGACGACAGCGCTTAGTCAAAGAGCAAAAATTTAATTACATGAACGTTTCTTAAAAAATGGGTCATTTATGTCTTTGCACCATGCTCGCACACATGTTCGTATACCTTCCTTTGCAAAAGGCTATGTGGGGACTTTTGTTTGTATCTCCTCTTCCATCGCCATGTTTTTGCTCGTTTTTTTTCATCTTGACCGAGCACTAAACTTTTTTGATGAAGGTATGTATCTTTATTCCATAACACATCCAGACTGGCCGTGGTCAATTATCTCCGACTTTGGGCATATGCTGCATCCTCTTTTTATGGCCTTGAACAAGGATGTATACGCCTTGCGCGTTGTGACCTTTTTTGCTCTTTTGAGTGCGTCATTCTTATGTATAGCAAGTTTTTTGTTCTATGCGCACAGACATGCAAAGCTGAGCAAGAGCACCATATGTGCTGCTGTATTTGGTGCGTGGAGCTGTACGCTTGGCTATTATATCTGTTGGTTTACCACCGCCAGTTATAATACTTTGGCACTTGTGGGTGTTTTTGGTATTCTTGCGACACTTTTTTTCTATGGAGCATTGTGCAGAGCGTTGCCAACGGCACATCCCCTTATGCGCTCTTTCATTATGCGCCATTGTACATCTTTGCGTGTACTTAGCCTTGTACTTTTGGCAGTATTTGGTGTCATTACCTTTGTGGGTAAGGCTACCACTGGCGCTGGCATGGGCATACTCGCGGCGCTTTTCATATACTGTTGTAATAAGGGGGTACGGCCTTTTCGCGGTCGAATATGTGACGTGATATGTGCGGGTATAATCGCTTTCGTTCTTTTGGGAGTGTACCTATTTGCCTTTTCTGCGGGTACTGAAACTATAGAAAAGATGATTCGCTGTGCAGAACTTTTGGACACGAGCTATAGCCTTTCGGCAACATTGATATTTTATGCCAAATTCATGGTGCCCACATCATATGTCACAGTATTTGTCACATGGATTTTGTGGGCACTCATATTGTGGTTTGCGCACACGGAAAAATATAGTTTGGCAGCTCTCACGATTTGTATCACTATGCTTCTTTGGTGTATCACATCATATTTCTGGCTTGCCAACTATACAACGGTACTTATGTTATGGCCGTTAACGCTTATTACGGGCATTGGGGCGTGTTTGTGGCGTATTTCGTGGCGCCATGTGAGGCATGCTTTCTCTCTGGCAGGTGTATTCTATCTTTCTGCCATCGTGTATCACGCAGGCACCAATACTCCTCTTGAATTTAAGATGTCTGAAGCTCTTGTCCTGCCGGCATTGGCAATCGTGAGCCTGTGTACTTGCATGACACCTGCCCGACGTGCCCGAGCTGTACCCATAGTTGCCCTCGTGCTGTGCTGTGCCACTTTTGCCACATTATTTTATCCTTTTTTACAGCCTTTGCGCCACAAGGATGTGACCATGTGGAATATGACAGAAGAGGTGATATTACACGAAGGAACACGCCCCCTCTTGGTACATCCTGAAGGCAAAATGTTTATTGAGTGGCTCATCACAACGGCGCAAAACCATGGCTGGCGTGCGGGTACGCCTCTTATTAGTACAGCTTATGAAAGTTCCACAGCATTGTTCTTGTTGGACGGCTTTAAAGTGGAAGCTTCGTGGCAAACCCAAGCGCGCTACACACCGCGAGAGCTATATGCTCGCATTTTTTCCTACGCTTCGCCAGAGGATATGCAAAATGCATGGATCCTTAAACCAGTAGTGGAGACAGATCGCCACATACCGGTGGAAGTTTTGCGCGAAATTGGTTTGCCTTTTCCGGAAGCATATATACGTCTGAGCGTTTCGCCTACAGAAGCTTTGCTCGGTATTTGGCCTGCGGAACAGTATGAACTTTGGAAACCCCGACAATAACAATCTATGAGAAAGGGGGATTTTTTTTGAAAAAAGACCTTATCAGCCTTGTGGTACCCTGTTATAATGAGGAAGAAAGCCTTCCTTTCTTCTTAGAAAAATTTCTTGAAGTTGCACAAAGCATGTCTGCACGTGTTGATTTTGAACTCATTTTTGTCAATGACGGCTCGCAAGATGCGACCCTTGACATCCTGCGTCTTTTGGCAAGCAAGGATTTGCGTGTGAAATATATTTCATTTTCGCGGAATTTTGGTAAGGAGGCTGCTATGCTTGCCGGGTTGGAACATGCAAAAGGCACCTATGTTGCCATTGTCGATGCTGACTTACAAGATCCTCTCGACTTGCTTGTGGAGATGCATGACACCATACGTACGCAACGTTATGATTGTGTAGCGGCTCGCCGTATCTCCAGAGATGGCGAACCGCCCATTCGCACATTTTTTTCACATGCTTTTTACGCCCTCATCAACAGTATTTCCGATGTAAAAATCGTGAGCGGCGCCAGAGATTTTCGCCTTATGACGGCAAGGATGCGAGAAGCCATCTTGGAATTGCAAGAATATAATCGCTTTTCCAAAGGTATTTTTGGTTTTGTTGGTTTTGAAACAAAGTGGTTGAGTTATGAAAACAGAGAGCGAGTGGCTGGCGCTACGACGTGGTCATTTTATGGCCTCCTCAAATATTCTCTTCAGGGCATTTTTTCTTTTTCCACAACGCCGCTCCATCTTGTCTCTGGACTTGGCCTGCTGACATGTGTCCTTGCATGCGCCTTCATCATATACACTGTTATAAAAACTCTTGTATGGGGCGAACCTGTAACGGGATATCCGACACTTATTTGTGTGGTGACATTCTTAAGCGGGATACAGCTTTTTTGCATGGGAATTTTAGGGAAATATCTTTCCATGATTTTTTCAGAAGTTAAAAAAAGGCCAAGCTATATTATTCAAGAGCATAATATGGTCTCTTGTATTGGGATAAAACAAAAGCACCGTGTAAGTCCAAGGCCTTGCACCGAAAATATCCTCGTTCGTAAAGCAAAAGCACGTCAGTTAAAAAAGCCAGTGAAAAAAGGCCACCTGCGACGTTCCTTCGGATCGACAAAAAAGTAGGCCATCTTTGTTTTTCATATGAATGATATCACTACTAGTAGCGTGTTTTTTCTCAATGTGTGTTTTTTGAAAGGCATGTGGGGGGGGCGTGTGCCCTTTAGGGAGAAACTTTTTTTAGGGAAACACTGATTAATTATTTTTCTTGAGGGGGGAAGG
>CAYJPE010000009.1:28429-32634 GCA_964371965.1 uncultured Desulfovibrionaceae bacterium | reverse complement strand
TTAGGAAAAAAAAGCTTTCCCCCCACACCCCCCTTCAAAAAAACCAATAGGTTCGTGTGTATACCGAAGTTTTTTTACGTGGGAAAGAAGAAAATATTATGTGGTGCATGGCAACATGTAAGAATGCAATCAGAGCTTTTAGAGTATACAAGGTACTAGTAGCGTGTTTTGCCCACTTCCGATGTAAAGTGGGCTCTGCTGACGTAGACTGCCTTTTGAGCAGCATTATCTCCATTCCACGAAGAGAAGGTATCGCATGCATGTGCTGCAATGCGTTTTAAAAATTGGTCATTTTGTAAATGTTTTACAATTTCTTTTGAAAAATATCCGGGTCATGGGAGCAACCTCTTTCCCTCTTTTTTTCTGTTGGCACGAGGTCGCTTATACTCCTCGTTTTTCGTACACGCCCAGCATTTTAGCTGTCCTCTTTCTTCATAATATTCCCTAACGTGCCTGCATTATGATGGATTTTTACATAAATCTGCCGGATCTTGTTCATGGAATCGCTTATCTCTCTGTGTATGTCATGGATATGTCGGACATTGTCCGCAGAAGGCACGGCAATGGGCAGATTTTTTACCTGTTCTGTGGTGATGGTCAACACGCCGGAACCCTTGGCATATTCCGCAAGGTGCGCTCGCACGGAACCATGGCGCAGATACGCAAAAAGCCACACCGCATCCACCACAGAAGGGGCAAAAGTGCGTATAATAAACATGGATTTGCCCGCAATGCTGCCGCCAACCTTAATACCATACGCAGAGCGGTGCGCCAAGGCCTTCTCTTCTAATGCGTCGGGCAATTCATCCACATAGCCCACCTTGCCGATACTCTCTTCACTTCCACGAAATATCATGACAATATCACCTTCTTGCAAAAGATATTTCCCCTGTTTGCCCATAGAGCTAAAGGTCATCTCAATCTCTTGCCCTCCCAGCATATCCACAAAGCCGGAGGCCGTGTCAATATCTGCCAAGCCCAATTCCGTATAAATGGTTACTTGCAAGTCATCGTCCCGGTCATCATCCATGTGAAAAGGCATACAGGCATGGTAGTAGTCCATCCATTGCTTATGGTCAAAGAGTGTGCGCGGTATTTGACAACGCAAGACATGAGCAATCTCTCGTAAGGGGACAATATTTTCTACATGAGGGGCGTTGTTTTTCGCCATATGTACGGCAGGAAGGAGGGAACACGATGCGCTTTGCAAAATATCCTGTGCAGCAATATCGCTGCCCGCATCCAAGCTCGCCAAGGTCTGTTGCATATCAAGGCCGCCCGGGCCGGCGTTGCACTGTTCCATGTGCGCCATTCGCACCGTATCCGACTTACGCCTTTTCAAAACCATGAAGGCAGGATGCACCGACACACGCTGTCGCCGTGGGCGCGGCAATTGCAACACACTCTCCACAAGGCCGCTTTTCAACCACTCTTGTCGTGCATGTGTATAGATACGCAAGTTTAAAAAATCCCAATGTGTCAGAAAGATGCCGCCATCCACCCTGCTTGTCTCAAAAAGTCCTTCGCTTATGGATAAAGGATTTTTCCCCAACAGAAAAAGATTTCCAGAGGCTTCGGCATGTGTATGCGCAAGGTGCGGCACCGCTCTTTGCCATACATCCCACTGTCCTTCCGGCAGATAGTACATAAGAGAATGGCGCAAAGCTTGGGCACTTTCTGCCTCCTTGGTGCATGGCGGCAGAGTAATCTGTACACCAAAAGTTGTGGCAAGTACGGCAATGGGCAAAAGCTCCCAATCAAGCAAGATAAGGCGCATGACATTGCTTGAGGACATGCCGACCCGTTGTTCTTGCCACTGTCTTTGCTGACGCGCAAGAAGATTGGTCGCCAAGAAACATATATCATGCACAGGAAAAAACGCAGGATGATCGCTGCGTGTGTGCATAAGTGTGTAGTAGAAAACATTCGCACTGCCGTGTGCATCAAGAAAGCTTTGAAAATTCAATTCCTTGATATTCAATGCCTTAGTAAACGTATCCGGCGAAAAACGCACACTGCTCTCCGCCGATTCCAAGGGAAATTCATTGTCAACCCCGTACCAATACAAACCCGCCCCATTCCATAAATGAAGTTCGGCAATCGCATTGTACACCCGTTCCGCCATTTCTTTGCTGTAACAAAACATCCCCTTACCTCCATCTCTTCTCTAACACAAAGCGCTTTCAGTGGCAACAAAACAAAAAAAGACAACATTATATTTTAAAATCTTGAACTCTAATAGTTTGAAATATAACAAAATATCTTTAAGTTAAATAAAAATATATATTTTTCACTTGATTTTAGTGAAATTTTTCATTAAAAATACTTCACTTCATTCTTGCAAAAAATCAGACAGGAGGTTCTTATGTCAACCATAGGTTTTTTAACCAAAACACGTGCGGTAAGGCAGAAAGATAAGGACGCGGTACACAGATCACACGATGCGCAGGAGCAAAGAAAAATTCTTATTTTTGATTCAAAAAGGGGCATATACTTTTCTGAGGCGAATCGGCACATATTTGTGGGCGGAGCCACGGGGTGCGGCAAGACAACGAATGGTATACTGCCTGCGGCAGAGTCGTGCATTGCCGCAGGATTCGGGGGCTTTGTGGTGGACATTAAAAATAATATGACAGAAAAAATCAAAGCCATCGCCGCCCATTATGGGCGCGAAGGCGATGTGATAGAGCTTGGCTCAGAAGATACAGCTTTGCCGATGAATATTTTGCATGGGATGCAGTTGCATGAAGTGTATGATTTTTTATACACACTCATGCAAGATATATCAAATCCCCATGACCACAACAAGCATTTTCATATGCGCGGATTGGGGATGACAAAAGATCTCGTGCACCTTTTATTACACCTTGTCACACTGGAACCACGCTGTGCACCCACCGTGAGCAATATTTCGCAGCTCATCAACGACTTTCCCCTTGCCGCGGAACTCTTTAATCTTTTTGCAGAAAATACACAGTATTTTGCCAGTGAGAGCGCCCCTATATCCTTGATACAGGCATTGATTCGGGCAGTAAAATCAAACCGCTTTCATGTGTGCAATGACAGCTATGCCTCACAAAGAGATCAATCCACCCATGGCGAACAAACAACTTTTGCCTTGGGGGCGATTCGTGATGCCTTGCACGCTTTTTTACAGACACCTGGTTTTGTAGAGAATTTTAGTGCAAGCAATGGGCAAGGCTACACCACAGCATTTTCCATGCAAAAGATGCTGCAACAAAAAAAAATTGTTGTCCTACGTTTTAGTCACGCAACGGGAAGCATGGGCGCACGTATGGCACGGTATTTGACGGAACAATTCTATCAAGCCGTCTATGCCACAGGTCTCTCCTTGCCCAAAGAACAGTACAGTTTTGTCATTTTGGATGAATTTCAACAATTTGCCGACCTTGGCGACGGAAGGTTTTCAGATGCCAACTTTGTAGCGCAAGCGCGTGAATTTAATTGTATTTTCATGGCGGCCACCCAGTCCATGTCAGCATTGGTCACACAGCGTCATGATATACACAGAGTCTGGCAATTTGTGGCAAATTGCAATAATAGAATTATTTTTTACAGCGATGACAAAATGTTGCAAGAAATGGTGGAACGATATGACGACAATGTTAAGCTGAACTGCTTGGAAAATGAGGTCTTTGTCATCCGCTATGACGGTCAAAGAAGGCGACACATGCACGGCATTGAAAGCCTGCAAAATGCCCATGACCACATGCAAGATGTCCTCACAGGCGTGAAAGAGCGCAAAATATACAACATGAAGCCTACAGTGGAGCTTGAACCTGTGGCTGCCTATGCCGACTGGGTCAAAAAAGCCCTTGAAAATAAGGAAGCACAAGAAGCAAAGACACGCGCTAAGCCTCGGCGTCGGCGGGCTAAAAATATTGAGTGCCCCTTTTGAGCACCCCTATGAATTTTGACAAAAAAGGTAGTATTATGATATATTTTACGGCTGATTTACATTTTGGACACACCAATGTCATCACGTTTTGCCAGCGTCCCTTTGCCTCATCACAAGAGATGGACACGGCCTTGCAAGAAAATTGGAACGCCACCGTCCAGCCCGCAGACACAATCTATATTTTGGGCGACATAAGCCTGCGTGGGCCGGAATATATTAATGCTCTATTACCACGTTTGCACGGGAAAAAACACCTTATTTACGGCAATCACGACCTTTTTCGGCG
>CAYJPE010000009.1:0-28329 GCA_964371965.1 uncultured Desulfovibrionaceae bacterium | reverse complement strand
CACGTTTGCACGGGAAAAAACACCTTATTTACGGCAATCACGACCTTTTTCGGCGAAAAGAAAGTTTTATGGATAATGCTGACAAGGGCATCTTCCGCTTTGACGTGGGTGTGGACGCCAACGCCTACTGCCCCGTGAGTCTGCACACCATCATGACATGGGCTTCTCATGCTCCGTGTGCGGCTGTGGATCATCATTATCGTGAATAGCCCGCGCGGAAAAAGAGGGTTTTGCAGCCCGTTGAAAAACTCCATTTTTGAACAGGCTGCTGGAAATTGAGTTTTTCAACAGGCTGTTATGCGCCAAAATCTGCATCTACAAAACCATAAATTCATATTGCTCCCCCAATTAAACACAGGACAAAACTTGTAGCGCAATTTGTAAATTCAAATGGTTATATGTGGTTTAATGCTTTTATGTCCACAGAATAGTTGGTGGAGCAATAGATGACCATGCTACGAGATTGCGGAACCGAGGTTAAGCGAGTATGATGTCCTCAAGAGGCAGTACGGTAAAGCAACAATCTCGACGACATTACGATGCCGAGTTCAAAAAAGATGCTGTGGCTTTGGCAAACAGCGAGGGGCGTACGATTGCTGATGCGGCAGAATCTCTTGGCATGAAACCAACTTTATTATATCACTGAAAGAAAGAGGGGCACGCCTTTGGCAAGAGTGCTTTTTCTGGAAACGGCAAGCGGGCCCTTACCCTGCGAGGGATGACGCAAAAGAAATCAATAAGGAAAAAACATGTTCAAAAATATGCTGGAAAGTGTGGGCAACACACCCATTGTCACGCTTGGTAAAACAAATGATACCACATGTGACATTTTGCTCAAAATGGAAAATCGCAATCCTGGCGGCTCCATCAAGGATCGTGTGGGGATATATATGGTTGAGCGTGCGCTTGCATTGCGCGAGGCGTCCTCGGAAAAAGGAGACACACCCCTCACCATCATAGAACCTACCAGCGGCAATACGGGTATAGCTCTTGCGCTCGTGGCTGCCGTACACGGTTTTCGCTGCATACTCACCATGCCAGAAAGCATGAGTGTGGAAAGACAAAAACTTTTACGCGCCTATGGGGCGCAGATTGTATTGACGCCGACCGCAGACGGCATGATGGGCGCCGTACGTAAAGCCGAAGAATTGTGCGCCACAACAAAAGGGGCCTTCTATCCCAATCAATTTGCCAATCCTCATGTATTGGATGCCCACTATAAAAATACAGGGCCGGAAATCTATGCTCAGTGTGGGCAGCGTGTGGATGCCCTGGTGGCTGGCGTAGGTACCGGTGGAACCATTTCTGGTGCGGGAAAGTTTTTGCGCGAGCATATATCAGACGTAAAAATTTATGCCGTTGAGCCTGCAGAATCACCTTTGCTTTCTCAAGGCCGCTCCGCTTCGCATGGTATTCAAGGTATCGGCGCTAACTTTGTGCCGCACATTTTGTGTCGTGAAATTATTGATGAAGTCATGACTGTTTCTACGCAGGAGGCTTTAGATATGAGCCGTACACTTTTTCAGCACGAAGGTATCAGTTGTGGTATTTCATCTGGCGCCAATGTGTGCGCGGCATTGCGCCTTGCACGATGCCCGTCAATGCAAAACAAAAGAATTGTGACCTTTGTGTGTGACGGGGGCGAACGTTATATGTCGACTGCGCTTTTTCACTGATAATACTGCCTTGCAATATATGCATGTTGCTGTGCGCCACACAATACTTCCTTCTTTCCCAAGCAAAAAAACTTCGGCATGCATGCGAACCTATTGTTTTTTTTGAAGGACCTACCGCATGGCGCCGTAGGCGTAGCCGTTAGGCGCCCTTCGGGTCGGTCTGCGATGCTTGAATTTTTTCACTGTGCCTCGCACAGTACAAGCGCTTCCTTACATCTGGCACTTTTTGAACGGACTGCTGGAAATTGAATTGTTCAACAGACTGTTAAAACGAGGCAGGTGACAAACACTCAAAATGTCCCCTGCCCCCTGAAGCCCCTTCACCCCTTCACAATATTGAATTATTCCTACTTTCAATCAATACATGGTGGAATCCTCAACCACAGAGCAAAAGATTTTTTTCGGCTCTACTCTACATAATATACTATATACACTTTTATTTAATCAGTGTTTCCTCAAGCGCTAGCTCTTTAAACCTTGACAGTACCCCCATTGAAAACTACTATCCCCGCATAAGGTATTCACTCTTGTGAACACATAACACCTGCTGAAAAGTCTTCACCCTGTGCAGACTGTCGCAAACTGCCTATGCGGTAACGAAAGGCGCACAAGACCTGCATACCCCCAACGCCCAAGCTATAGGAAAATACTCTCATTTTTTCCTTTTCTATGGCACTGCGACCAAAAGATACATGTGACACTTTTGTTTTGAAACATGCGTTTTAACCCCCCTTCAAACCTTATATAAGGAGCTAATCATGGTAGCACACGTAACAGACGCCAATTTTCAAGAAGATGTTCTTAAGTCTGATATCCCTGTTTTACTTGATTTTTGGGCACCTTGGTGTGGCCCTTGCCGTGCCGTTGGCCCTATTTTAGACGAGCTTTCTGGCGCATACGAAGGCAAGGTGCTCATTGCCAAAATGAATGTGGATGAAAATCCTTCAACACCGACAAAGTACGGCATTCGTGCCATCCCAACGCTCATCATTTTTAAAGGCGGTGAAGTGGTGGATCAAGTCACAGGCGCGGTAACAAAGGATGTTATAACAGAAAAACTTGAACAAAAGGCACTTGCATGAGTGATACACTTTCACATACCTACGACACCGTTATCGTGGGCGCAGGCCCTGCCGGCATAACGGCAGCTTTGTATTTGGAGCGCTCCGGCTGCAGGGTGGCTCTTGTGGAAAAATTGACGCCTGGTGGGCAAGTATTGCAAACAGAATCCATCGAAAACTACCCGGGCTTTCCAAATGGCATCAAGGGTTATGAACTTGCTGACACTTTTGCAGCCCATATTGCCCCCTTAAGCATGGCGCGTTTTTCTGAAGGTGTATCACAAATGCAATTTTTGCAAACAGGGCATGATGGCGAAAAACACATCCATCGTGTTCTTGTGGGCAAAACGTGGCTTGAAGCGCGCACAGTCATCATCTCCTCTGGTGCAGCCCATAGACACTTGGGTTTACAGGAAGAATTGCGTTACTCGGGCAAGGGCGTTTCCTACTGTGCCATTTGTGACGGAAATTTCTACCGCGGTCAAGACGTGGCTGTTGTTGGCGGTGGAAACACTGCGCTTGAAGAGGCATTATATCTTGCAAAAATAGCAAGAAAAGTATATGTTGTTCACAGAAGAGAAGCCTTTAGAGGTGCCAAGGTGTATATTGACCGCCTTGAATCCACAGAAAACGTTGAAATTATACGCAATAGTATAGTAACAAACATTAAAGGCTTTGACACAGTTGACGGTGTTGTTGTGCAAAATGTACAAGATAAAAGCGCGCGCACAATACCGGTTCAGGGCTTTTTTATTTTTGTGGGCATAAAGCCCAATGTGGATTTTGTTCCCGAAGAGGTGCAACGAGATACCGCGGGCTTTTTGATCACCGATACGGAAATGCGCACCAATGTTGCGGGCGTATTTGCGGCTGGTGATATTCGCTCAAAACTGTGCCGACAAGTTAGCACTGCCGTGGGCGATGGCGCAACTGCAGCTCAAGCTGCCTTTCTCTATATGGAACAACAGTAATGTATAAAAAAAGTTCATCACTTCTTCTTGTGCTTGTCAGTAGCCTGTGGCTTTCCGGTTGTGGCGTTATAGATTATTTTTATTTGCCGCCACCGGAAGACACGGCTCAGGAGCTGTTTGAATCTGCGAACGATGCCATGGCAGAAAAAGATTATGTGAGCGCCGTAGAATATTATAACAAACTCCGCGATAATTACCCCTTTAGTCCGTACACCATTGACGCCGAACTCGCCTTGGCAGATGCCTATTTTTTAGATAGTGAATACTATGACGCGGTTGAAGCGTATAAGGATTTTGAATCTTTGCACCCACGCCATCCAGCTATCCCTTACGTCTTGTACCAAGTTGGCATGGCTCGCTTAAATGGCTTTATCTCCATTGACAGACCAACCACAGACCTACAGGAGGGCTACGAATACTTTGCACGCCTTCGCCAAAGCTATCCAGACTCAGAATATGCTGCCGCAACACAAGAACATATGCTACAAATACGCAAGCTTATGGCAGAACATGAACTCTATATCGCAGATGTTTTTTATAACATGGGCAAATACGGCCCAGCATGGCGCCGCTATACCTATGTAACCGATAACTTTGCTGATGTGCCGGAAGTGGTAGAACATGCCAAAGAAAAAGGACTCGCTGCTTATCTTGAGTTTACACAGGAAGACAGCACGCAAACACGTGAAGAACGCCAAGGCAGTTGGAAAGAATGGCTTGATTGGCTCTAGTACCTTGTTTACTCTAAAAGCTATGTTTGCATTCTATACATGTTGCCGTGCGCCACAAACTACTTCCTTCTCAAGTAAAAAAACTTCGCCATGCATGCGAACTGATTAGTTTTTTTGAAGATGGGTGTGGGGGGAAAGCTTTTTTTCTAAAAAAAGTTTCCCCCCACAGGCCTTTTAAAAAAACACATTTAGACAACACACGCTTCTAGCGACTCACTTCCTAAGGACGCACTGATTTAATACTTTTTTCCCTTTTCACTGCTTCATGATATCCTTGCATAAACCTGAATCTATGGAAACACTGATTACATAGAACTACATATAATACTCTATAAATCAATTCCATAAAGGCACTTTTCCTATCTCACTGATGACTATTTTTCTTTCCAATTTACTAAAAAAAGAAATAATTAATCCTTATTTCCCTATAGTTATCAGTCTGTTGAAAAATCCGATCTTCAGGGCGCTCAAAAAGTGAGCGCTTCAAGGAAAAGAAAATAAGTAAGCAACGCCCATGTATATAGACATACATACATACCTTGTTGGCTTGTTTTGGCGCTATAAATTGCACTTTTTCAACGGAATGACAAAGAATTCACGAGTTTCTCACTCTTTTTGAACAACTGCGCATCGAACGTTTGCAACGGGCTCCATTAAAAGCCTTTTATACTCCTGAAGTATTTTGCGTATCAAAAAAAAGTCCTATATATAAGTCAACGAATACGCGCAGACATCCCTCGCACGCCCTGCACACTGTGTCGAAAACCTCTTTAAAAGATATTTTCCCCCAAAAAAGCCCTACACATAACACTCAAAAAATATTCAATATTTTTATTTTTTTACTGGAAATAAACGTATAAGCGTGTATACTGCATTTGAAAAAAGTTTTTGGGTATCTCAAAAACACCCACAAAACTTTCCTAATAACCACAAGAGCTTGTTGAATTTAAGGCTTCGTTGCATTGTCCATGCCTGCATAGACACAATGAATGCACAAAAGAATTGATTTCAGCAGCCTTATAAATAAGGAGAATATCCTATGTTACATACACGCATCTTTATCACAATGATACTTATGACTTTTTTAGTGGCATGCGCCCATCATCAACCTTTAACGGCAGAAGAACAAAAGATGCGATCGGCAAGTCAATCATGCTTAAAACAAGCAAGAGAAATGACAAATACCGCACTCAACATGGCTGAAGCGCCTGAAAACGATTACTTTACCATGTGCATGCAAACGCAATACGGCTATACATGGAAGCAAGTGCAAGAAATGCCCCTGTAGCTCACACCATTCTTTTTTAAAGAACGATGTCAAGGGCTGTCATTTTCTCATGACAAGGTGATTGAATGGATTTTTTGTTCTTTGATCAGTAAGACGAACTTTAAGAAAACCGCTACATATAAAAACACTTCTATATATAGTGTAAAATGAGTCTGACCCCGTCAAAAGACATAAAGATCTTCAAACACTCACTCCCCAACATTTTCAGGGGAGGTGTAAAGCGCTACACCTCCCCTTTCTCTTTGCTCAAGTTCAACTCAACTATACAATTTCTAAAAAATGCGTTCCTTTAGGCTGCACCGTCCCCACCTGCCAACACCTTTCTTCACGCTCTTGCAACAACGCTATGAAGGCATGTACCAAATCCTCATGCACAGCAAACAAAAGACCACCAGACGTTTGTGTGTCAAAAATAATACTTTCTAGGCTTTTATCGAGTGAATCATGACTTTTCGTATGCTTTTGCCAATATCTTCTGTTCGCATGACTTGCTGCAGGAATAAGTCCATTTTGCGCATATTCATACGCATTTTCAAACAATGGAATTGAAGCACTTTCAAGAACTATAGTACACTCAGATGCCATTGCCATTTCTATGCTATGCCCCCCAAGGCCAAAACCTGTAATATCCGTGGCAGCCTTAAGTTTGAGTGTTTCAATGGCAATGGGGCCAATGCTATTAAGCTTTGCGCACCAGTGGGAAATAAGGTACTCGCTTGCTTCGTAAGATTCCCATTGCGCTTTAATGCCAGTGGCGAGAATGCCCGTGCCAAGAGGTTTTGTAAGAAACAAAACATCACCCACTTGCAGGCCATCATTGGTACACAAATACTCAGCGTTTAAAAATCCCGTCACAGACATACCATACTTTATGGCGCTGTCTTCAACCGTGTGCCCGCCAACAAGCACAGCGTCGGCTTCTTGCAAAATGGAGGCACCACCTCGCAAAATTTCAGCAACGCAATCAAGACCTTCTTGACCATTACACGACGTGGGAAAAAACAGCATATTCATGGCACACCAGGGTCTGCCCCCCATGGCATACACATCAGAAAGGGCATTAGCTGCAGCAATGCGTCCAAAGGTGTATGGGTCATTGACAATAGGAGCCAAAATATCGACAGTTTGTACCAGTGCTTTGTGTGACGGAAAGCTCAAGACAGCGGCATCTTCATTCCGTGCTCTTCCAGCAAGCACTCTGTTTTCCACATGAGACTGAACACTGTCATAGGATATGCGAGCCACAATCTTCTCCAGAAACTCCGGAGCGACCTTGGCTGCTCAACCGGGAGCTGTTGTTATGTCCAGCAGGCGCATCTTACCTCCTCATAAAATAAAAAAGGGAAAGGTCTCCCCCTCCCTTGATAAATCCATTGTTTGCCAGATTCATCACAAACCCTGCATAACAAAAGTCTCAAAGCATTTATTTTGCTTCTTCAGGCTTTGTATCACCTGATGGAATCTCTTCAGACTGTGCCTTAAGATTTGCTGTATCATCATTTGCTGTTTCCACATCCTGAGTATCATTCTGTGGCACTTCAGCAGGCTTTTCTTCAGATGTCTTCACAGGATTCGCGGTTGGTTTCAGTGACTTCAGCGAAGCAACTCCTGGGGTACTTGCTTGAGCACCATCAGCTTGACCGCGTGTTAATTCTATAATGGCCATAGGCGCATTATCACCACGACGACGAGTCGCAAGTTTCATCACACGAGTATATCCACCGGGAACACCGACAAAAGCCGGTCCAATTTCATCAAAGAGGCGCTTCACCAGCTGGTGACTCCCAAGCACACGATAAGCTTGACGACGGGCGTGCAAGTCATTACGAAGGGCAAGGGTAATCAGTGGCTCCACCACGCGGCGTAATTCCTTGGCCTTAATCTCGGTGGTACGTATTTTGCCATGGGTGAGCAGCGCCTTGGCCAAATTGCGGAACAAAGCCTTCCGATGCGAAGGGTTCCTAGAGAGCTTCTTGCCAGAATTACTATGCCTCATTTTGCTGCTTCCTCTTCCATTCTTGATATTTCTTTTCAAAGTTATCAATCTTCATGCCAAAATCAAGTCCCATATCCAAGAGAACACGCTTGATCTCGTCCAAAGACTTTCGGCCGAAGTTTTTCGTCTTGAGCATATCCGCTTCAGAGCGTTGCACAAGCTCACCAACCAAGGCAATATTGGCACTGCGCAGACAATTGGTAGCCCGCACCGACAGCTCAAGCTCATCAATGCTTTTATAAAGATTTTCATTGAGTTCAGCGCCATCCGCAGAGCCGGAAGTCGCGTCACCTGAAATCTTTTCATCAAAATTGATGAAAACGGAAATTTGATCCTTAATAATCTTAGCACTGTACGCGATAGCATCTTCAGGAGTTGCCGATCCATCGGTCCATACTTCCAAAATCAGCTTGTCATAGTTGGTCATTTGCCCAACACGAGCTTGCTCAACACTGTAGGCCACTTTACGCACTGGCGAATAACTCGCATCAAGGCGAATGAGGCCAATTTCTTCAGATAAGTCCTCATGCATTTCAGCAGGCACATAGCCCTTGCCCATGCGTACTTCCAATTCCATTTCAAGAGAAACATCTTCTGTAAGTTCAGCAATATGCTGCGCAGGGTTGAGGACTTCGATGTGCTGATTTGTAAGAATATCTGCCGCAAGCACCGGGCCTTTCTTATGTACAGAAAGAGTAAGTCTTTGCGGTTCTTCCGTATTCATCAGCAAGCGCACTTGCTTTAAGTTGAGCACAATATCCGTCACATCTTCCGCCACACCATGCAAAGTCGTGAATTCATGTTGAACACCCACCACCTTCACAGCAACAATGGCTGCTCCCTGAAGGGATGAAAGAAGCACACGGCGCATAGCATTGCCAATGGTATTTCCATAGCCACGCTCAAGGGGTTCACACACAAATCTTCCGTGCATGGTATTGCCAGGAAAGCTTTCTCGGCGGATCTGGTGGGGCTTAACAAGCTCTGCCCAGTTTCGCGTATTGATAAGCCGTTCGCCTTGTTTGATAAGCATACCGACCCCCATTTACTTGGAATAGAGTTCGACAATCATGTTCTCGTTGATAGGGAACTGAATATCATCACGCTGCGGCAATGCCTTGACCGTACCTTTAAAGGCCGCGCCATCGGACTCAAGCCACGCGGGGCAACCACGACGTGCTATAACTTCCTGAGCTTCTGCAAGTACAGGTATTTTACGGTTTTTCTCAGGCACTTCCACAACATCGCCCACTCGCACCTGCAAAGAAGGGATGGATACTTTGCGACCATTAAGTGTGAAAATGCCATGTCGAACCAACTGCCGTGCTTGATTGCGCGAATTTGCAAAACCCATGCGATACACGACATTATCAAGACGGCGTTCAAGCAAGGAGAGCAAATACTCACCGGTTACGCCCTTGGCGCGATCTGCCATGAGGAAGTAGCCATGGAATTGCTTTTCAAGTACGCCATAAATGCGACGCACTTTTTGCTTTTCGCGCAACTGCACTGCATAATCACTAATTTTCTTACGAGCTCGGCCGTGCTGACCGGGCGCATAAGGACGAGTGTCGTAAGAACATTTATCCGTATAGCACCTGTCTCCCTTCAAAAAGAGCTTGGTACCTTCACGGCGGCACATACGACATTTGGCCTTGGTATATTTAGCCATAGTTATTCCTTATAGGCTTTCGTGAAATTTTCACTGGCATCAACATGCGTATACAAGCATTTTGATGCATAATACCTTTAATAATCTTGATCTGAGAACTATTAGCTTGAGTGAAGCCTCGTTCGCTTCATCATGCGCCTGAACTGTCTTGCCAACAAACTTGCGAACAAAAAAAGTGTCAAGTAAGCATCGCAAGACAACTCACGCACTCAAAGTAACATTCTTAGCACACAACCTACACGCGGCGGCGTTTTGGAGGACGACACCCATTATGAGGAATAGGCGTCACATCGCGAATAAAGGCTACTTTAAATCCAACCGAATTAATGGCGCGCATGGCCGCTTCACGTCCAGAGCCAGGCCCTTTAACATAAACCCCAACTGTGCGCATTCCATTTTCTTGTGCCTTACGAGCTGCCGTTTCGGCGGCAACTTGGGCAGCAAAAGGCGTAGATTTACGTGATCCTTTAAAGCCACTTTGTCCAGCCGATGCCCAACTTATCGCATTGCCGCGAGTATCGGTAAAAGTAATAATTGTATT
This sequence comes from uncultured Desulfovibrionaceae bacterium, assembly GCA_964371965.1. Classification (GTDB taxonomy): domain Bacteria; phylum Desulfobacterota; class Desulfovibrionia; order Desulfovibrionales; family Desulfovibrionaceae; genus CAYJAD01. The sequence continues at coordinate 18,393 of CAYJPE010000009.1, read as the reverse complement.
GTTAAAAGAAGCCTGAATATGGGCTATTCCTACAGGAATATTCTTCTTTTCCTTTTTTTTGACCGCTCTTCTTGGTCTTGCCATAGTTTTTCCTCTATGCTGATTTTAGCCCGTCCGTCCCTTATCTTTAGCTAGCTTCACGCACATTGCGTTGAAAATAGTTCAGCTTTTGTGCATTTCGCACAGCTTTTTGAGCTTGCCTCATGTCATGGGGCTCAAGCTTAAGCAGACGGCCTATTTTGCGAAGAAATATTATTTCTTTTTGCCAACAGCACCACGACGCGGCCCCTTACGGGTTCGTGCGTTGGTATGCGTGCGCTGCCCATGAACGGGCAAACCACGTCGATGGCGAAGGCCACGATAACAGCCAATATCCATAAGGCGTTTAATATTGCTCACCACCTCACGGCGAAGATCACCCTCCACCTTGTAGTTCTGCTCAAGTTCCTTACGAATTTCGTTCACCTCTTCAGCCGAGAGGTCATCAATGTTGCGCTTCCAATCTATTCCGGTGCTGTCCAAAATCTTTAAAGATGTTGTACGTCCGATACCATAAATATAGGTAAGTGCAATGTCCACACGTTTGCCACGCGGCAAATCTACACCTGCAATTCTCGCCACAGTTGTCTCCTGCCCTAGCCCTGACGTTGTTTATGTCGGGGGTTTTCGCAGATCACTCTGAGCACGCCCCGACGCCGGATGACCTTGCACTTGGGGCAAATCTTCTTGACGGAAGGTCTGACTTTCATACACTAACTCCAAGACGAAACTTCATATCACTGCTCCTTAAAAAACATAACGCACATCGCACATTTTTTATAAAGGTACGAACAGAAGCTTCTAGCTGTCTTTGCTTTTTATGTCAACACCAAACTGACCACGCCGCAAACCTTGATCTGATATGCTCAAAATCACAGGCCCAGTCGAAGTAATGGCTATGCTGTGTTCATAATGCGCTGCCAACTTTCGGTCGCGCGTCACAGCTGTCCACTTGTCTTCCAGAATATCCACTTCATACGTACCCACAGTCACCATAGGTTCTATGGCAATCACCATGCCATTTTGTAATGGCATACCGGGAAAAGCGGGCTTAAAGTTGGGAACTTCCGGTTTTTCGTGCATCTTGCTGCCAACTCCATGACCAACAAAACGCCTCACCACGTTAAAACCAGCCGACTCCACAAAGTTCTGAATGGCCGCACCAATTCGGTACACATCCACGCCTGTACGCGCAACATCAATACCCACATACAGGGAATCTTCTGTCACTTGCATAAGTTTTTTTGCTTCATCACTAATATGTCCTACAGCAAAGGTACGTGCCGCATCGCCCACAAATCCTTCATAGACAACGCCCATATCTACACTGACAATATCCCCCTCCTCTAGCAGCCGCCCGGAAGGAAAACCGTGCACAATAACCTCATTTACCGAAACACATAATGCATACGGATATCCATGATATCCCAAGAAAGCCGGTTTAATATTATGCTGCGCGCAATAGCTCTTGGCCGCTTCCTCAAAGTCTAAAGTAGCAACACCAGGTCGCACCATTGACTCAATAATGTCAAGCACGTTTGCCACATGCCTGTTGGCCTCTCGCATAAGAGCTATTTCTCTTTCGTTCTTAATAAACGCGCCGCGAAATTTCTTCATGTTCGCCCTTTACCCTTGCCTTTTTGCATAAGATTTGCATATTGGCCAGAGATAAGATGCGATTCCATTTGACTCATAAAGTCCATGGCCACGCCAACTAAAATAAGCAAACTTGTGCCACCAAAATAAAATGGCACGTTAAAGTTTGCTATAAGAATCATGGGTAACACAGACACAAGAGAAATATACGTACCACCTGTCAGTGTCAAGCGCGACAAAACCTTATTGATATACTCAGCTGTTTTCTCACCCGGACGTATCCCCGGAATAAAAGCCCCGTTTTTCTTCAAATTTTCCGCTATATCCTTGGGATCAAAAATAATCGCCGTATAAAAATAGCAAAAGAAGAATATAAGTGCCACAAAGATGACATTATAACCAATGGTCGCAGGCGAGAAGAATGCCGCTATTTGCTGCACTATGCTATTTGTAGAAAATTGTCCAAGGGTGGCAGGAAAAAGCAAGAGACTTGAAGCAAATATGGGTGGAATAACGCCCGCAGTATTCACTCGTAAGGGCAAATGCGTATTTTGCCCTCCCATCATTTGGCGTCCGACTTGTCGCTTTGCATGGTGAATGGGGATACGTCTTTGCGCTCGTTCCATAAAAACTATACACATGGTGACAACCAGCATGAGCACTAAAACTATAACAGCCAAGAAAATATTCATATCGCCCGCTTCAATAAGGGCAAATGACTGCATGATTGCGCGAGGAATACCCACTACAATACCTGAGAATATAATAAGAGAAATGCCGTTTCCAATGCCTTTTTCGGTGATTTTTTCACCAAGCCACATGATAAGAGCCGTTCCTGCCGTAAAGGTCATAACCGTTATAAGACGAAATTCCCAACCCGGATTAAGCACCACCAACGCTCCGGATGGACTTCGCATACTCTCAAGCCCCATGGCAATTCCAAAACCCTGAATCAAGGTAATGAAAATTGTTAAATACCTGGTATATTGCGTTATTTTTCGTTTTCCGGCTTGCCCTTCTTCTTTTGCCAAACGTTTGACAGTTGGGCTCATTACCTGCATAAGCTGCATAATAATCGAAGCCGAAATATAAGGCATAATCCCTAACGCAAAAACAGAGGTATTGGACAAGCCTCCACCTGAAAACATATCAAAAAGGCCAAAAAGAGTACCGGACATTTGGGCAAAAAAACTCGCCAAAGCTCCAGCATCCACACCGGGAATAGGCACATGCACACCTATTCGGTAGCAACACAAAAGCATAAAAGTCCAGCCAAGCTTTTTCAGTAGGCCTGTCTGCGCTGCCATGTTATTTACCGCACCATTTGCCATGGAATCTCTCTTCTCCTCATATCAATGTGGACAGATAATAAAGTTAGAGCAGTGTGAATGGGATCTAAAGCCTCACACCACAAAACGACAAAGCAGAGTGTACCCCTTTTTTTACAGTAAGGCACACCCTCTTGTCACTCACAATTCACATCGCCAGCTCATTGCCCTGTTTTATGAAGGAAGACGAGGCGCTTCAAAAGCTTTTGCCTCACCACCAGCAGCGCGAATTTTTTCTGCAGCAGTTGCACTGAACTTATGCGCTTCAACAACAACAGCTCGGCTTATTGCACCACGTGAAAGAATCTTCACAAGCTTGCCATATCCAACAAGTCCACGCGCATAAATATCTTCTAAGCTTATGGCGTCCTTTCCCTCAAAGGCCTCTAAAAGGCGATCAAGGTTTATAACGTCATAAGTAACTTTAAAAGGCGCATTTTTAAAACCGTGTTTGGGTAAACGACGCTGCAAAGGCATTTGACCGCCCTCAAAGCCCGGACGCACTCCGCCCCCAGCTCTCGCATTTTGCCCTTTATTACCCTTGCCAGCCGTACAACCAAGACCTGATCCAGAACCACGACCCACACGGCGGCGAGCTTTGCGCTCTTCCGGAAAAGGATATAATTCATGCAATTGCATACTTTTTTCCTCAAATATAGGCTCTAGTTATCTTCTACACTCACAAGGTGAACAACCTTACTGATCATTCCCCGAATGGCGGGTGTATCTTTAAAGACTTTCACCATCTCGCGGCGTTTAAGTCCTAAAGCATCAAGGGTGGCACGCTGCTTGGGCGTACAGCCTATACGGCTACGAACAAGTTTTATGCGAATTTCAGACATAATTACTTCCTCACCGCTTCAAGCTTCTTTCCACGAAGTTCAGAAACGTACTCTGCACTACGTAACGACACAAGACCCTGAATGGTGGCACGAAGCACATTGTGGGGATTATTTGTGCCAATAGCCTTTGCAAGCACATCCGTCACGCCCACAGCTTCCATAACCGCACGCACAGCACCACCAGCAATAATGCCAGTTCCCTTAGAAGCAGGCTTCAACATCACATAACCAGCGCCAAAGCGTCCCATTATTTCATAGGGAAGGGTGCCGTCCAAAAGGGGAATAAAAACGCGATTTTTACGAGCGCGTTCGCTAGCTTTGCGCAAAGCCTCAGGCACTTCTTGCGCCTTACCAAGCCCAAAGCCCACATTGCCCTTGCCATCGCCAACAACAACCAAGGCGCTGAAACTGAAGCGACGACCACCCTTGACCACCTTGGCCACACGGTTCAGTGCCACAACCTTTTCGATTTCGCCAAGTTCGTTTTGTTGTTCCAGTGTTTGCATATCAGAACTCCAGGCCACCTTCACGAGCACCATCGGCAACAGCCTTAATGCATCCGTGATAGATGTAACCGTTGCGGTCAAACACAACGGAATTGATATTCTTTTCCTTTGCCAAGCGGGCAATTTCTTTACCCACAAGCATCCCCCCGCCCTTGTTTCCGCGGGCAGTGTCATCTGTCTTTTGCAAAATTAAAGTTGATGCTGCCACAAGGGTTTGCCCCTTAGTATCATCCACTATTTGTGCGTACAAGTGCATGTTCGATCTATACACCACAAGACGGGGACGCACGGCTGTTCCGCTAATTTTTTTTCGAATACGAATCTTGCGGCGCTGTCTGCTTTCATTTTTGGAAACTTTCATTGTCTCACCTACTTCTTGCCGCCGGATTTACCCACCTTACGGCGAATAATCTCGGTTTCGTACTTAATACCCTTACCCTTGTATGGCTCAGGCTTGCGGATACGACGTATGCTTGCGGCTACTTCACCCACAAGTTCCTTGTCGATACCCGACAGGGTCAGCTTTTGTCCTTCTACTGTGGCTGAAATACCCTTAGGTAAATCCACGATAACAGGATGAGAAAAACCGACGCCAAGCTCCACGATACTACCCTTTACAGCAACTTTGTAACCAACGCCTATAACCTCCAAGGTTTTGGAAAAACCCTTGGTCACGCCGTCAATACAATTTGCTAAGAGTGTTCTTCGAAGACCATGTTGAGCACGGGCAGTACGTGTCTCTTCCTTGCGGGTGAGCACGACTGTGGCGTTTTCCATGGCGTAATTCAAACAAGAGCACACAGGTGTTGTGAGTGTTCCCTTGGGGCCTTTGACTTCCACAACTTCATTGCCAATCTTCACTTCCACTCCGGAAGGGATGGCTACAGGCTGTTTTCCAATTCTTGACATGGGTCACCGCCTACCAAATTTCGCACAAAAGTTCGCCGCCCACTTTCCTATCAAGTGCACTGACACCGTCAAGCACTCCACTGGATGTGGACAAAATGCAAATTCCAAGGCCATTTTGCACCTTAGGAATACCTTGAGCACCTACATAGACGCGTCGCCCAGGTGTGCTTATCCTCTTAAGACCCGAAATAACAGCCTTTCCCTTGTAATATTTCAGAGAAATAGTGATGTTTCTTTCAGATACGGTCACACCTTCAATGTAACCTTCCTGCTTGAGGATGGCGGCAATGGCTTCCTTCATCTTCGAGCGCGGCACATTCACTTCCTTGTGCAGGGCCAAATGTGCGTTGCGGATACGCGTCAGCATATCAGCAATAGGATCTGTCAGCATGGATCGCTCCTTTTGATCTCGCCAAAATCAATCTCAGTTCACGCTGTTACCAGCTAGATTTACGAACACCGGGCAATTCACCACGTAACGCCATGTTACGGAAGCAAATGCGGCACAAGCCAAATTTACGCATAAAAGCCCGTGGACGTCCACAAATGGGACAACGGTTATATGCGCGCGAAGAAAATTTTGCCTTTCGTGAGGCCTTTACTTCCAGGGCTGTACGGGACATGTCCTCCTCCTACTTCTTGAAGGGCATACCAAGTTGATCAAGAAGGAACTTGCCTTCTTTGTCAGTATTGGCTGTGGTCACAATGGTAATATTCATTCCCTTGGGATTATCCACACGATCAATTTCCAGTTCAGGAAAAATAGTGTGTTCCTTGATTCCAAGAGTAAAATTGCCACGACCATCAAATCCGCGATCTGGTATACCACGGAAGTCACGAACCCGTGGCAACGCAAAGTTCATGAGCTTGTCAAGGAAGTCCCACATGCGCTCCTTGCGCAACGTGACGCGCGCGCCAATGGGCATGCCTTCACGCAGCTTAAAAGAGGCGATGGACTTTTTAGCTCTGGTCACCACAGCCTTTTGTCCAGCAATAGCTGTCAACTCTGCAATGGCTTCATCCATAAGCTTGTTGTTTTGACTCGCAGCACCAAGTCCAATGTTCAGAGAGATCTTTTCGATGCCGGGGAGCTGCATGCAGGATTTATAATTGAACTCCTTCTGCATAACCGGAACCACTTTCTCTCTATATAACTTTTCTAGGCGTGTCATTTTATTGTACCTTACCCATTCTCGTTACTAACCCATTCTCGTTACTAAGCATTCGTAACTGCCATTACTTCGTGACACTTTTTGCAAAAACGAACTTTTTTGCCATCTTCAGTGTACTTGTAACCAATACGCGTTGCCTTTGCACATACATCACACACGACCATAAGATTGGACACATGGATTGGCATCTCTTTTTCAACAATGCCGCCTGGTTGCTGCATATAAGGATTGGGACGCATGTGGCGTTTTGCAACATTGACCTTTTCCACCAGCACCTTGTCCTTCTTGCGAAGGATTTTCAAGACTTTTCCAATCTTGCCAGCGTCTTTGCCAGTGATAACCATGACCTTGTCATTTTTGTGAATACGATATTGTTTCATGGCTATCTCCTACAATACTTCCGGAGCAAGTGAGACAATTTTCATGAAATTGCGCCCACGTAGTTCGCGCGCCACAGGTCCAAATATACGAGTACCTATGGGCTCACCTTGCTTTGACAAGAGGACAGCTGCATTGCCGTCAAACTTAATATACGAACCGTCAACACGTCGTACTTCTTTACGTGTACGAACGATAACGGCCTGCATCACTTCACCTTTTTTCACCTTACTATGGGGCATGGCTTCCTTGACGGAAACAACTATAATGTCTCCCACAGAGGCGTAGCGACGATGGGAGCCGCCAAGCACCTTGATGCAGGCGACCTTCTTGGCACCGGAATTATCCGCTACCTGTAATGTGGATTCTACCTGGATCATGGGTATTCCTTATACGGCTTTATCAATGATGGAAACAAGTGCCCAACGCTTACGGCGTGATAAGGGGCGGGATTCCACAATTTTTACCTTGTCGCCTATGGCGCATTCATTCATGGGATCATCTGCCATAAATTTTTTGCGGCGACGGACATATTTTTTCAGCAAAGGATGCTTTATGAGCGTTTCTACGCGAACAACAATGGTTTTATCAGCCTTATTGCTCACCACTATGCCCACAAGACTTCTGCCTTTTTTCTTTTCCAGAGTACTTGACATGGCACCTATTCCTTCTCTTGCAAAACAGTCATGATACGTGCCACTTGGCGGCGGGCGCTCTTAAGTTCCGATGTATTTTCAAGTTGTGCTGTTGCATGACGAAGACGTAAAGTAAACACTTCTTGCCTTTGCGCTGCAAGCTTGGCACGCAACTCCTCAACACTCAGTCCACGAAGAGCAGTAGCTTCATTTTTGACGGCCATCTTACAAGCCCTCCCTAACCACTATAACTGTTTTAACAGGCAACTTATGCGCAGCGCGCTTGAGCGCTTCCTTTGCAAGTTCAAGGGACACACCCTTAATCTCATAAAGAACTCGCCCCGGTTTTACAGGTGCGCACCAACCAACCGGAGATCCCTTCCCCTTACCTTGACGTACTTCCAAAGGCTTGGCTGTGACAGGATGATCCGGAAAAATACGAATCCATACCTTACCGCCGCGCTTGATATGACGCATCATGGCAATACGGGCGGATTCGATTTGCTGACTGGTTAGCTTGCCATGCTCGACGGCCTTCAAACCAATTTCACCGAAGGCAATGCGCGCACCACGAAGTGCTTTACCGCGCAAACGTCCTTTTTGCCACTTGCGGAATTTTACTTTTCTGGGGGAGAGCATTACTGTTCCACCTCTTTGTCAAGGATTTCACCCTTATAAATCCAGACCTTCACACCAATAATTCCATATGTAGTGCTCGCTTCGGCAAAGCCAAAGTCTATGTCTGCACGAAGGGTATGCAAGGGCACCCGACCGTCACGATACCATTCGGTACGCGCAATTTCAGCACCGGCCAAACGCCCGGCACAGGTGACCTTAATGCCTTCACCACCGAATTTGCGAGCCATGGTCACTGTACGCTTCATGGCACGGCGAAAGGCTACGCGACGCTCTAGCTGCGTGGCAATATTTTCTGCCACAAGCTGAGCATCAACTTCGGGACGGCGAATTTCATTCACTTCCAAAGAAAATTCACGTCCAAACCTACGACGCAAATCATTGCGATGTTTTTCAATCTCCACACCTTTACGCCCAATAACAATTCCCGGGCGGGCGGTAGAGAGGATGAGGCGAACCTTGCCGCCTGCACGTTCAATTTCTATCTTGGATATACCAGCATGAAAAAGAAGCTTCTTCACATATTTGCGAATTTTGCTGTCTTCTAATACAAAGGATGCATATTCCTTTTTGCTAAACCAACGGGACTGCCAGTTTTTATTATATCCAAGGCGAAATCCATAAGGATGTACTTTTTGACCCATAGCCTATTCCTGCCCTTCTGTGAGTATGACGGTAATGTGGCTCGTGCGCTTTCTGATCTTTGTGGCGCGTCCTTGTGCACGAGGCAAAAAGCGCTTCCACGTGGGGCCTTCATTTACCACTATTTCTTTCACTGTCATGGCGTCCACATCTACACCACCCAACTGATCCGCATTGGCCAAGGCTGACTTGACCACACCATACAGCACGCCCGCAGGCTTATTGGGTGTAAGACGCAGGATATCCAGCGCATTTCCAACATTCAGCCCTACCACGTTTTTAGCGACAAGGCGTGTCTTTCGCGGTGAAACACGTTGGAATTTGGCAATTGCTTTTGATTCCATCTCATCACCCTACTTTTTGCCGGCTTTAGATTTTTTGTCCGCTGCGTGACCATAATAGGTACGCGTAGGCGAAAATTCGCCAAGCTTATGCCCTACCATGTTTTCTGTCACAAAAACGGGAACAAATTTCTTCCCATTATGCACCGCAAACGTCAGGCCTACCATTTCCGGTAAGATTGTGGAGCGGCGCGACCACGTCTTCAACACACGACGGTCATTATTCGCCATCGCTGTTTCGACCTTTTTCATGAGGTGACCGTCAACGAACGGCCCTTTCTTCAATGATCTTGGCATTGACTACTCCTACTTCTGACCACGACGTTTCACGATAAGCTTGGAAGAAGCTTTCTTCTTGTCACGGGTCTTATAACCCTTGGCAGGTTGACCCCATGGCGACACAGGATGACGTCCGCCGGAGCTTCTGCCCTCACCACCGCCGAGTGGGTGGTCGATGGGGTTCATGGCTACGCCGCGAACTTTAGGACGACGACCCAGCCAGCGATTACGGCCAGCTTTGCCCAAGGAAATCTGCTCATGGTGGATATTGCCCACCTGACCTATGGTTGCCATACAGGTGCTTAAAACTTTACGCACTTCGCCAGAAGGCAAACGCAAGAGAGCGTATTTACCTTCACGTGCCACAAGCTGGGCATAGGTTCCGGCTGCACGGCACATTTGTCCGCCCTTGCCAGGATACATTTCAATATTGTGGATAACCGTACCCACTGGAATTTTGAGCATTTGCAACGCATTGCCAGGCTTAATATCTGAACCTTCGCCAGACATAATCGTATCGCCTTGCTTTATGCCCACAGGTGCTAAAATATAACGTTTTTCGCCATCGGCATAATGCAAAAGAGCAATGCGGGCACTGCGGTTAGGATCATATTCGATATGAGCCACGGTCGCATTTATGCCTATTTTATTGCGCTTAAAATCGATAATACGGTACAAGCGTTTGACGCCCCCACCACGACGACGCGAAGTAATGCGCCCATGGTGATTTCGTCCCGCTTTTTTTGTCAAACCCTCAGTAAGGGACTTCTCAGGAGTGCTTCTGGTAATTTCCTTAAAATCGGAAACAGTTTGGAAGCGGCGCCCTGCGGAAGTCGGTTTCAGCTTACGCACAGCCATGTTTATACTCCCTCGAAGAACTCAATTTTGTCACCGGGATTTAAAGTCACATAGGCTTTTTTATAGCCCTGCTTGCGACCAATGACGCGACCTTGGCGTTTTCTGTCGGAGGGAGCCTTGCTCACCACATTGACAGCCACCACTTTCACGGCAAATGCCTTTTCCACCGCCTGCTTAATTTCAATCTTGTTGGCCTTTGGGTGCACAAAAAATGTGACCTGCTCGGCTTCTTCTTTCAAGAAAGTCGTTTTTTCCGTCAGCAAGGGCTTTAAGAGAACTTGTGTAAATTCCATCATTTCCCCCTACTTCTGAAAACGATTTTGCACAGAATCCACGGCACCTTCCAAAAGCACCAATTGCTTATGGCGAAGGATTTCATACACACTCAAACGATCGGGCGTTGTCAGTGTTATGCCGGGAATATTGCGTGCAGACAAGTTAAGTGTTTCGTTGACCTCTGCGGTCACGATCAATGCCTTTTGCAGACCAAGCTCATTTGCCACTTTCACAAAGTGCTTCGTCTTTACTTCAGGCAGCTCTATACCCTTCACCACCATGAGGCTTTCTGTCGCCAAACGGGAGGAAAGAGCCATTTTTAATGCCAGAGCGCGAACCTTGCTGTTCACCTTAAAACTATAATCGCGAGGATGGGGGCCAAATGTCACTGCCCCGCCACGCCATATGGGTGAACGATTGGAACCTGCGCGCGCACGCCCAGTTCCCTTTTGTCTCCAAGGTTTGGCACCGCCACCCGAAACAAATGCACGGGTTTTTGTGGCATGGGTACCAGCTCTCTTGGCCGCAAGCTGCGCACGCACCACGAGGTTCAGGATTTCGGGCCTGACCTCCACTTCGAACACATCAGGAGACAACGTAACTTCGCCGCTTACCTGCTTGCTCTGGTCGTATACTTTCACAACAGCCATTGTGCTTTTCCTTATACTAAACTGCTTTACTACTGCTTGCTGACCACGACCAAGCCATTTTTGGGGCCGGGCACAGAACCTTTTACTAAAATAACATTATCTTCGGGACGCACATCCACGATGGTCAAGCCAAGCTGGGTCACGCTTTCGTTACCCCAATGCCCTGCCATTTTGCGGCCTTTAAAAACACGACCGGGAAAGGTATTGTTACCTATAGAGCCGTTGTTTCTGTGCACCTTTTCACACCCGTGGGAATCTTTTGATCCGGCAAAGTTCCAACGACGCATGCGCCCTTGATAGCCCTTACCTATGCTTTTCCCTGAAATTTTAACGATATCGCCTGCAGCGAAAAGAGATACCGTGAGCTCTTCTCCCACTTTGTGGGTAGCAGGGGCTTCCAGACGTACTTCACGTACATTGCGGAAAAATCCCGTTCCTGCCTTGTTGAAATGCCCTTGAAGCGGCTTTGTTGTATGCTTTTCTTTTGCCGGTTCAAATGCGATTTGCAAGGCATTGTAGCCATCAATATCTGTATTTTTCACCTGAGTGATGGGGCATGGGCCTGCCTGAATGACCGTAACGGCCACAGCGGATCCATCACTGGCGAAGATGCGGGTCATGCCTAATTTACGACCCAGTATTGCCATTTTCTCAGCCATGATTGCCTCTCACTAAAGCTTGATTTCCACATCCACGCCTGCAGGCAAGGAAAGCTTGCCAAGCGCATCGACGGTTTGCTGCGTGGGTTCGAGAATGTCCATAAGACGCTTGTGGATGCGCATTTCAAATTGCTCACGCGACTTTTTGTCAACGTGCACAGAGCGGTTCACGGTATACTTATGAATGTTTGTGGGCAGGGGAATTGGACCTGCCACACCGGCACCCGTGTTGCGCGCCGTATCTACGATTTCCGACACTGCTTTATCAAGAATGCGGTAGTCGTACGCTTTGAGCTTGATACGTATGCGATCACTGCTAATAGTTGTCATTTGCCTACTCCATTTTGGAAACATCCTGCCGCACAAAACGGCTTTTCCACCCGGAAAAGCACCATGAAGGCAGGTTCCTTCGCATGTCACCAAGAACACAACCGGTATAATAACTCTATTGCACTCATGTACAACAACAATTACACCGCGCGTGCTTGACTGTAAGGCCATTTATAGCCTCACTTCACCTTTTGGCAATGTGTTGGGTGGCTTTTCACGTAGGGGATTGGCGCCTTTCGCGCCCTCGAAGAAAGGAGATATGAGCCTTGCGTGACGCACGTATCTATTCTTACGATTTTTCCCTCTTGCGTCACGCCAAGCCCTACTGCCCGACCTTCAACATGAGTTGTCTCAGTTCAAGGCAGAAGAGGTGGTCCCGCAGGGGTCACCAAATAGGGGATTTCTCCCCTTTACCTTACAGCCCGGGGTCATGCTTTCCCCCTTTTTTGAGTTCAGGAGGTGACTCAAAGCACTCAGCTTCAAGCCTTGCCAGCAATAGGGTTCCACTCTTTGGGCTGGAACGGCGCGACAGCTTCGGCATTTGGCAACGCCTGCACTTGTCAACACCCAGGGATCCTTGCTCAAAATACAGACGTTTCACATACACCGTCACTCTTGGCAAGCCCTCGGTCACATAAGGGCGGAATCAATCAGCCCTTCCCTACCGTTCTAGGGATTACCCAGCTCAAGCGCACATCAAGCACACTCTCGTAGGGCAGGGGATAAACTACGCGCTCACGTGCAAAAGGTCAACATGTTTTTTCCTTTTTTTTGCTATTTTTTTACCTTTTAAAATTTCATACTATTTCAAGCAGTTCAAACTCAAACATCCTTTCCCCTTTACATTTTCCTTAAGCTTGTGTATGTTTTAATTCGCCTGTGGGGCAGTCGTCAAATGCGCCTTTTCGACCTTTTTTAGAGTGAAACCTGACCTTGAGAAAAGTGAAAAGACGTACTTGACGACTGCCCCTAGAGACAGCCAATGAGGTGGAATATGGAAGAAAAGACGTACATATGGCCGCATAAAGACTTGCTCGACGTGGAACAGCTTTCCCCGCAAGACATATGTCATATCCTTGAATTATCCAAAAGCTTTCAAGAAATTAACCAAAGACCCGTCAAAAAAGTCCCTACGCTCAAGGGCAAGAGTGTCGTATTGTTTTTTGCAGAGGACAGCACGCGCACAAAAACATCTTTTGATATGGCCGGCAAGCGTCTTTCAGCAGACACCTTCAGCCTTGGCAAAACCGGCTCAAGCTTGACCAAGGGGGAAAGCCTTAAAGATACCGGGCTGACACTTCAGGCAATGCGACCGGACATCATTGTCATCCGGCATACGAGCAGTGGCGCGGCTCAATACTTGGCGGAGCGTTTGCCTTGTGGCATCGTCAACGGCGGCGACGGCTGGCATGCCCATCCCACGCAAGCCCTGCTCGACTGCTTTTCGTTATACAATGCGTGGAGCACAGCGGACGACCCTGTGACACTTGAACAATTTCACGGAAAAACATTGCTCATATTAGGAGACGTGGCGCACAGCCGCGTAGCACGTTCCAATATCCGGCTCCTCACCATGTTGGGTGTGCGCATTCGTGTTTGTGCGCCGCGCACTCTTTTGCCTGCAGGCATTGACGCATGGCCTGTGGATATTTTTACCAACCTTACCGAAGCGGCAAAAGATGTGGATGCTATCATGTGTTTAAGACTGCAGCTTGAACGCCAACAAGCGGGGCTTTTGCCCTCATTGGCAGAGTATTCCCGGCGCTATTGCCTTGCGCCTGCGCATGTGGCTTTAGCAAAAGAAACAGTCAAAGTCTTACACCCAGGCCCCATGAATCGCGGACTTGAAATTTCGGAAAATGTGGCTGATGCCCCTTATAGCCTCGTGCTCGACCAAGTCAATGCCGGAGTTGCCACGCGCATGGCTATCTTATACCTTCTTGCCACGCACACATAGCAGACTGTTGCAGTTGCCTTTGAGGGACTGTCATCAAATACACCTTTTCGACCTTTTCAAAGGGGGCTCTGCATCGGATTTCGCTTGGTTTTTCGGTCAAATCCCGTAAGAGCAGACCCATGCAAAGCAGCCTTGCCCTTGTTTGAACTGGCTTGAAATAACACAAAAAATCACTCTTTGACGACAGTCATACCAGCCTGTGAGAGAAAGGAGTTTCACATGTCTTTACTTTGCATAAAAAATGCCACCTATCTTGGTGCGCAAGTCAATGTTCATATAGAAGATGCGTGTGTGCGCACCATGGTTCCCGCAAGCAAGCCCATCCCTTCCCAGTCACACGTTGTGGACGCCACAAACCTTCTACTTTTTCCAAGCTTTATCGATGCCCATGTGCATTTGCGCGAACCCGGGTACGAATATAAGGAAGATGTAGCCTCAGGACTTGCGGCAGCTTTGCACGGCGGCTTTGGCGCTGTCATGTGCATGGCCAACACATCACCAGTCAATGACACTGCCGCCGTAACCGAATTTATTCGCAATGCCGGCAAAAAAGCCTTCCCCCACGGCCCCACCGTCTATCCCATAGGTGCTGCCACAAAGGGCCTCTTGGGCAAGGAAATGGCTCCCTTGGCAGAATTAGCAGAGGCCGGCTGCATCGCTTTTTCCAATGACGGCCACTCTATGGAAAATACGGAACTTTTGCGGCGTATTATGGAATATGCCGCCGACCTTGATTTCATGGTCATTGACCATTGCGAAGATGCCACCCTTGCCAAGGGCGCGCATATGAACGAAGGTATCATGAGTGGACAGCTCGGTGTCAAAGGCCAGCCCCATGTGGGGGAAGCCATACAAGTGGCGCGGGATATTCTTTTGGCGGAATACCTCAACATCCCCATCCACATTGCTCATGTGTCTTGCAAGAGCGCTGTAGATCTCATAGCGTGGGGCAAGGCTCGCGGCGTCAAAGTGAGTGCGGAAACGTGCCCACACTACTTGCTCCTTGACGAAAGTGCCCTCAAAAACTACGGCACCAATGCCAAGGTCAATCCCCCCTTGCGCACCCAAACTGACAGAGATGCTTTACGAGCCGCCGTAAAAGACGGCACCATCGACATTTTAGTGACTGACCACGCACCCCATGCGGCACATGAAAAAGATTACCCCTTGGATCAAGCGCCCAATGGCTTCAGCGGCCTTGATCTTGCCATGAGTCTTTCTTGGCAACTGGTGCGCGAAGGCATACTCTCGCAGGCAGACTTGCAACGCTTGTGGTGCACACGCCCTGCCGAACTGTTCAAACTCCCCTTCAATGCATTTGCCCCGGACGATCCTGCGGACTTTTTTTTATTTGACCCTTCCCATGAATGGCTGGTAAATAGCGATAGTATGTATTCCAAAAGTGCCAATACACCCTTTGCGGGAAGAACGCTGCAGGGGCGCGTTGTGACACATTATCTTTCTGGAAAAAAACTTTTTTAATAAAAAAAACACGCATTTAATCGTATTTTTGTGTTTATACCAATGAGTACGAATTTTGGAAAGTCCAAATATACCCCAACATATAAAGAATTTTCAAAATATGTCCGGCATCGTATAAAAGCAAAAAGGCATTATAGCAGTGTTTTCCCAAGGATTTCTTATGAACAAAAGTTCTCTTATTCTTATGGTGCTGTGCGCATTCACGGTGTTCGCGGCCGACCCAACTTTTGCCGCAACAGGGACGGCGGGGTCAAGCGGCGCACCTAACAACTTTGTGCGCAATGCCAATGATAGCGCCTCCGGCATTCCCGCCATGCCTTACAGAGTTATCCTCAACCAACAAAATGCGCATCTTTTTGCCAAGGCATTAACACGTTTACGCTTTGTTGATGGGCGCAAAGTGATCGTTCTGCCCTTGCCACGTCTTGCGCAAGACGTACAACTGACCATTCCCTCAAAGAACGGCAAAAGCCAAGGACACATACTCGCGTGGACTACAGAAAAGGCACTTCCTTATAAGCCACAAGGCTCCTTGGAAAAACAGCGCATAACTTTTGAATCCATGCACGATTCCCTTGCTGGCGCCTTAACTGCCTTGGATGCACAGCATTCCGCTATTATCGCCCCTTTATATAATAGCACCGACATCGATCAAAGCCAACGAGACATAGACGCATTGCGCCCTACGCTGGCACTTATCGGCACAAATATCGCCCGCACAAAGCGTGACATAGAATTTGCGGCAAAACGTGCGGCGGCTCTCCATGACGCTCTGCCCATGAGCCAACAATTTGTCATTGAATTAGAGACAAATTTATCAGAAAATACAGAAATTCTCGTGGAATACTCCTACATTTTACCCGGCAGCAACTGGCAACCTGCCTACACCTTCAACGCCGATACCAAGAATAACATCATCAGCATGCAGCTCGTGGCAAATATCACACAAAACAGCGATCTTGACTGGCACAATGCCCACATTGAATTGACCACGCTGCAAGGAAACACGCGCAGCCCACGCCCCATCTCGCCTTGGATCATCCGCCAGGCCGGTCAACCCATGCCCACTTATGCCGACTCGGCAAGCCCACGTGCCATGATGCTTGAGTCCAATGCCAAGGCCGATGGTGGCTTAGCTCAATGGAGTGACGAAAACGCCGTGGCAAGTTGGGTTATAAACAAAGCTCCCAAGATTGCCGAAGGCAACACCCAGCTCGTCCTGGCACAAGAAACATGGAATGCGCCTCTTGTGCGTATTGCCCGTCCTTCTGTCAGCAATGGGACTGTGTGGCTCAGTGCTGAACGTCAACTTGAAGGCACTTTTTTGCCAAGCGGCGAAGCGACCTTCCTGCTGGACGGTGCCATGGTGCAAAAAGATTATTTTCAGCCTAAGGGCGATCGCGCCTCCCTCTTCTTTGGGGCAGACCCTCTTGTGACAGTCCAAACAAAGGATGACAAGCGCCGCCGGGCAGAACAAGGGATTATCAATAAAGATCAGACATGGACGTGGAGTTGGACATATGTGCTGCATAATCGGCGACCGGAGGCTGTTAATGTGCGCGTGGAAGAACCGGAAACACAGGTGGAAGACAAGGTCATGCGCGTCACTTATGCCGATAAGCCTGCCCCACAAAAAGGCCCCGATGCCACATTTTTATGGAATGTATCCGTTCCGGCCAAGGGCAGCGCCACTATTTCTCGCAATGTAACCATGACAGCACCGGCGGATATGAGATTGCATTTGGGTAAACCCTATTAATTTTTTCTGATGAGCGGGGGAAACATTTTCCACCCGCTCTTTCTCCCTTTCTTAGACGCTGTCCTCACATTGCGCATTCTTGCTTTATATCAAGCCCATTCAAATAAGAACAAACTTGCTTTAAAGGAATAGACGCTTATGGTATTTGACTGAAAAAGCATGCGATGTCTGACGCAGAGCCCGCTGCGATAAGGCCGAAAAAGCGCATTTGACGACAGTGCCTAGCATTATTTTATAGTGTTTTTCATATCAGCCTCTTGAAAAACTCCATTATAAAAAAACTGTTACACACTTCTGCTTATTCAGCTTTTCTTTAAGGACTGTCGTCAACTGGTGATTTTTCGTGCTCATGAAGAAAGACAAACTTGCTTTGAGAGAACATGCTCTTTACAATATTTGCCCGAAAAAGCAGCGATATCTTAGGCAAAACCTGCTTCGATAGGAGTAAAGAGGCAGATTTTCCCGCCCGTTGACGACAGGCCTAATCTACAATCAACACGTGGTTAGCGAGGCTTGCAAGTTCTTCCACCTCGTGCATAATCTTCGGTTTCGCCTTCAGCCCTTCTAATCGCGAAATTTCCTCTCTGTTATAGAAAAACAGCAGTGTAGGAAATGTACTCACATGATATTGTTCACGCAAATGCTTGTGAATATCAAAGTTAACTGTGAAAACAGGCAAAGAAGGGTATTTTTCTTCAACTTCATTCAAAATAAGCGATGCAAGCAGACACGCACCACACGTTGGTGAATAAAAAGCCAAAAGCATAGGGCCACTATCTCTTAACAAATAATAATCTTCCGAACGTATTTTTTTCATCATAATGATGTTCTCCATATATTTAAAAGGATGGGGAATCCTATCATAAAAAAAACATTTGGGGAAGAGAAAATAAAAAAAGAGAGTAAAAAATGATATCAAGCCACACGGCGTTCTAATTTCAGTTTTTTTCCCATACCCCTTTTTCAAAAAACTTTCGCTGGCATTTTTTATTTACACAAAATACTTCCAGCTTGTCTCAGCACTCTATATTATCTACATAACATTACAATATGTTAACAAGCTACTGGAGGGAGTAAGCAGTAAGCGCGTTTTGAAAGGGGAAGGAGGGGGTGTGGGGG